>NZ_JBJZOK010000022.1:0-152051 GCF_047200615.1 Nocardia sichangensis | reverse complement strand
ATACCGGAAACGCCGCACCGCGCGAATACGGGTGCGGCGTGGGAGCAGTGAAAGACCTACTTCCAGTAGGCCTGCGATTTGATCGCGGCCTTGGGCAGGTTGTGAATCGCCTTGAAGCTCTTCACGATCGAGCGGGTGGTGTGCCCATCGCAAGCGACCCAGGCGAATGCGTCGGCCGGGCAGGTGAGTTCTTGGGCCGCTTCCCGCAGCAATCTGCCGTCATCGATCCGTTGCACCCAGGTCACTTGGTGGTGCGGCTTGTTGCGCAGCGGAATCGTGGTGTCGGATTCGTACTGCCATTCCAGCCAGACCCGGGCCGGGGTGTCGCCGATGGCGTCGAACAGCGAGTTGATCGCGGGCAGTGAGGCGGTGTCGCCGAAGATGAGGTATTCGCCGGGCGCGGATTCCGGCAGCTGGAAGTTCGAGCCGAGCACCGACGCGTCGAGTTCGTCACCGACCGAGGCGTTCTGCGCCCATCGAGCGGCGGGCCCGTCGTGGAGCGCGAACTCGATCGAGAAACGGTCGCCGTCCGGGTCGGGGTCGACCAGGGTGTAGCCGCGCTGTTGTAGCTTGCCGCTGTCGCCGTCAGGGAACCAGCCACGGATCCACTGCGTGGGGTGTACCGGATGATCGGCGAGCAGACCGCCCGCGGAGAAGCCGAGTCGCACGTATTTGTCCGTGACGTATTCGGTCGAGGTGACGGTCAGCCGGTAGTCGTTGCCGCCCCACGCCTTGACCATCAGACCGTTCAAACCTTTGCCCATGAACTAAGGTTAGCCTAACGAAAGTCGAATGTCGCGCGGTGGGTACGCACCACGCGACATTCGACGGCGACCGTGTCCGGAGGGCCCGGGCGCGAGGGGTTTTGGGTCAGCAGGACAGCGCGAGCGCCGAAGCGAGGCTGCACTCCGCCTGGCGTGTCAGCTTCCAGTAGCCGTCGATCTGCTTCCAGGAGACGTCGTAGGTGAAGTCCGGGTAGCCCTCGGTGGTGATCAGGAGCTGGGCGTCGATCCGGTCGCCCGACGCGGAGGGGTTGATCACGTTGTAGCGCAGGCTCGGCGGGGAGACAGCGAGCAGGCCCGCGATCTTGTCCATCGTCGCGACGCCCGCGTCGCCCGACTCCAGTTCGGCCGCTCGCGTGCTGCGCGCTGCGCCGGTGTTGATCGCCACGCGAAGTTTGGCGGTCAGCTCACCGGCGCCCGGGGCCTGGGCGTGCAAGGGTGCGACCAAGGGCGCCGCGACGGCGGGCGTGACCGTCCCGACCGCGCCGGCGAATGCGGCGCTGACCACGACCGCCGTAGCGGCGAGTCGGGCGAGTGTCTTGTTCGGGGTCTTGGTCATTCGTTCATCCAATCTTTCGAGGGTGTGAGTGTCACCGCTCTAGTCGGGTACGAGTGTGCAATATAAGGTAAGCCTATGCAAACATGATCCGCACGGGTTCTGGTTGTCGGCGCGGCGGCAGGCCCGCGCACCCGGCGAGAAGCCGCGGGATGTCGGAGAGAGTGGAGAACCGGTGGAAACGCTTCTGGTCATCGGAGCTGGTCCGAAAGCCCTTGCGGTGGCGACGAAAGCGCATGTGCTGCGCACGCTCGACCTTCCTGCGCCCCGGGTGATCGTCGTCGAGGCGCACGCGGTCGGCGGCAACTGGCTGCCGAGTGGCGGTTGGACCGACGGCAGGCATCGATTGGGCACCAGCCCGGAGAAGGACGTGGGCTTCCCTTACCACTCGACCTGGGCGCGCGGGCGCAATCAGGAAATCAACGCGGCCATGATGGCCTACAGCTGGACATCCTTCCTGATCGAGCAGGGCACCTATGCGGAGTGGATCGATCGGGGCCGTCCGAACCCGGCCCATCACGTCTGGGCCAAGTACCTGCAGTGGGTGGCTCGCCGGATCGATCTCGAACTGGTCTCCGGCACAGTGCGTTCCATCGGCGCGACCGCCGACGGCTGGCGCGTCACCGCGACCGATCCCGACGGTGGTGCGATTCGGTTGGACGCGGCCGGGCTGATGATCACCGGTCCCGGTGCGAGCACCAAGGCGCTCGCCGACCATCCGCGCGTGCTGAATATCGCTCAATTCTGGGATCTGGCCGGGCGGCGCAGTCTGCCGGTCTCCTCCCGGGTCGCCGTTATCGGCGGCGGTGAGACCGCGGGCTCGGCCTTGGACGAGCTGGTGCGCCACGGCATGTTGTCCATTTCGGTGATCTCGCCGATGGCCACGATCTACACCCGCGGCGAAAGTTATTTCGAGAACTCGCTGTTCAGCGACCCGGTCAAGTGGGCGGGACTCACCGTCCAGGAGCGGCGTGACGTCATCCGCCGAACCGACCGCGGCGTCTTCTCGGTGCGGGTGCAGGAGAGCCTGCTCGGCGACAGCCGGGTGCATCACCTGCAGGGCCGTGCCGTACGGGTGGTCGATCAAGGCGACGGCGTGGCGCTGACTTTGCGCAACGAGCGGCGCGCGGACCAATCGCACACTTTCGACCTGGTCATCGATGCCACCGGCGGACAGCCGCTGTGGTTCCTGGACCTCTTCGATCAGGACGCGGCCGACCTGCTGGAACTGGCGGTCGGCGGCAGGCCGTCCCAGGAGCGGATCGAAGTGTCGATCGGCTACGACCTCGCGGTCTCCGGGATGGAGACCAAGCTGTATCTGCCCAATCTCGCCGCGGTCGCGCAGGGGCCTGGTTTTCCGAATCTCAGTTGCCTCGGCGAGCTTTCCGATCGGGTACTGCAACCGGCGACGCGACGGTCCGGTGTGCCGTTGACGGGCGCCGTCGCGCGGGCCTTCGGGTGAGCGCCCCCGCCCTCGAGGTCGTGGCCAGGGGCGCGGACCGAGCCTCAGCGCCGCACCGTCGGGACGTCCGCGGGCGTGCGCGGCAGGTAGTAGAGCGTGATCCGGCGATCCGGCCGGATGTCGAAGTCGCCGAGACTGGGCACGCCGAACCGCTCGGTCATACGCCGCACCGCGACATTGCGGTGATCCGGTTCGATCAGGATGCGACGGCAGTTCGGTTCCGCCGCGAAGATTCCGGGCAGCAGGCCGCTGACGAAGGCGAACATGATGCCGCGCCCGATCACCTCCGGGTCGGCGGTGGCGAGGTGGAAGGCCACGTCATAGGGGTCGGCGTGGTAGATCCGGGCGATCTCGTCTTTGGCGGGGCGATACAACTCCAGGTAGGCGATGTCGCGACGGCCCAGTTCCGGCCGGTCGGTGCCGGTGAAGTCGTACCCGACGATGTATGGGCGGGAATAGCTTCCGTCCAGCTGCGCGCGCAGATTCTGCCTGCGCAGTTCGACGGGCCACGGCTGTTCCCACGTCTCGATCAGATGCGGCCGGTTCATCCACTCGGTGAGCAGCTCCGCGTCCGCACCGTCCGCGTCGGCCGTCCGGATGTCGAACGGGGCGGGCAGAGCCGGTTGCGGCGGAGCGGGCACGGCCCGCAGCTCGTCGGGGATATCGGTCAGCTCGCGCGCGATGACATGAGGCGTCCGGGTGGGGTTCATCGGTCGTCGAGCTCCGTTCGGTAGTGGCTCCGTTGGATGAATGTAAGGTTATCCTATGCTAACCTCGCGTGGTCGGCGAGGCCCGGCCGTTCGGAAAGGACGGCGCGCGGGCGCGCCCACACCGCGTGATGTGTAGGAGCTGTTGGATGTCGAGAAAACCCGGGTGGATTCGGAAGTTTCACAAGCCCGTCACGGAAACGCTGCCGCCCCTGGTGCTGTTTCCCCATGCCGGTAGTGGCGCCTCCACCTATCGCGCCATGTCCAAGCGGCTCAGTGCCGATTTCGACGTCGTGCTCGTGCAATATCCGGGACGCCAGGACCGAGCCGCCGAACCCATGCCGGACAGTCTCGTCGAACTCGCGGCGGGTGCCCTGGCGGAATTCCTCGAATCGCCTTATCACCGAGGCATTCCCATCACGGTGTTCGGCCACAGCGTCGGCGCGATGGTGGCCTTCGAATTCGTCCGTCAGGCCGAGGCCGCCGGTGTGCCGGTAGCGCTGCTCGGCGCCTCCAGCGCGGTGGCGCCGGTATTGGTGGCCGACAGCGAGCCGCTGCCGACCGAGGAGGAGGCGCTGCTCGACCGGCTCGTCGCGCTGAACGGAACGGGCGCGGACGTTTTGGCCGATCGCGACATCATGCGAATGACGTTGCCCGTCCTGCAGGCCGACTATCGCGCGTTCGACGCCTACACGTGCGACCCGGACGTGCGGATCGGCGCGCGGATCGAGGTGATCGGCGGCGCCGACGACGACTTCGTCACCGTCGCCGAACTGCGTCCCTGGATCGCGCACAGCACTCGGGGCGGCTCGGTCACGCTCTTCGACGGCGGGCACTTCTATTTGTACGACCACATCGACGGCGTCGCGGAATTGCTTGCCTCCGCCGCCGCTGACGCAGGACAGTCCGCTCTTTCCAGTTAGGTTCACCATGTCAGGATTGGCTTCGGGGGACGAAGACCATATCGTCGTCGTCGGAATCGGGGTCGAGGCCCCCGGCGGAATAAACAGTCCACGCGAATTCTGGACGGCGCTGGCCGAATCCAGGGAACTCATCGGCCCATTGCCACGGGATCGGGAGTGGCCGATCGAACAGTTGCTCACCCTCGGTCGCAACGAGGGCTGGAGCGACGTACGCGACGCGGGCGGATTTCTCTCCGAAGCAACGGAATTCGATGCGGCCTTTTTCGGGATAACGCCGCGCGAAGCCGTCGCGATGGATCCGCAGCAGCGGGTGGCGATGCGCGTCGCATGGCGGGCGGTCGAGGATGCCGGGCTCAATCCCGGTGCCGTCGACGGCGCCGAAGCGGGGTGCTGGATGGGCGTCACGCCGCTGGAGTACGGCCCGCGCATGGCGAGCGTCAGCGAGCACAGCGGTTATCGAATGACCGGCACCACCCTCGGCGCGGTATCCGGCCGTATCTCGCACAGTCTGGGTCTGATCGGGCCCTCGATCAGTGTGGACACCTCCTGCGCGGCAGGCTTGACCGCCCTCCACCAAGCCGCGGCGGCCGTCCGCGCGGGCGAGTGCGACTGGGCCCTGGCAGGTGGCGTGTGCGTGATGGGCTCACCCGGCATGTTCGTCGAGTTCGCGAAGAACAACGCGCTCTCGACCGACGGCCACTGCCGCGCGTATTCCGCGGGCACCACCGGGACCCTGTGGGGCGAGGGCGCGGGAGTGGTGGTGCTGGAGCGCGAGTCGCGAGCGCGCCGGCTCGGTCATCGGATCTACGCTCGGCTGCTCGGCTCCCGGGTCAACCACAACGGCAAGAGCGGCCCGTTGGCCGTGCCCAGCGCCGACGCGCAGGAGCGGCTGATTCGCGCCGCGCTCCGCGCGGCCCGCGTCGACCCGGAGCAGATCGGGCTGGTCGAGGGGCACGGCACCGGCACGGCGGTGGGCGATCCCATCGAACTGTCCGCTCTCATCCGGACGTACGGCGCGCCGGAGCGCGTCCGGGGCGCGCTGCTGGGATCGGTCAAGTCGAATATCGGTCACCCGCAGGCGGCGGCGGGCATGCTCGGCCTGATCAAGATGCTGCTGTGCGGCGCGCACGGGCACGTCGCGCCGAGTCTCTGGGCAGAACACCCGACCGAGGCGGTCGACTGGGAAGCCACCAGTCTGCGGCTGGCCACGAAATTCGTTCCGTGGGAGCCGATCGACGGCATTCGCTACGGAGCGGTGTCGGCATTCGGAGTCGCGGGGACCAACGCGCACGCGGTCGTCGGGATGCCCGTCCTGGAGGAGGACAGCGTTGTCTGAGTATCTGCTGCCGGACGGCGCCGTCCCCGTCCTGCTCTCCTCGGACAGCGCCGAAGGCTTGCGTGCGGAGGCCGCGGCGATACTGGCCTACGTGCAGGACCACCCTCGGGTGGACCCGGATCGACTGGCGAGCCAGCTCTTCCGCACCAGGATCGCCCGCAGGTATCGCGCCCTGGCCATGGTCGTCACGCGCGAGGAGTTGACGGAGGCGTTGCGGTCGATCGCGGCGGGTTCCGCGCACCCGGCGGTGGTGACGTCCGGCGGCGCCGTCGCGGCACGTCGCGTCGGCTTCGTCTTTCCGGGACAAGGCAGCCAGCACGCGGGTATGGGCAAGCCGTATTACGACTTCTCCCCGGCCTACCGGGCCGCCGTCGACGAGTGCGCGGCGGTGCACGAGGAGCGGTACGGCCATGCACGGCCGGTGCACTATCTGCTCGGTGCCTGCGCCGAGTTCGGCGAGACACTGTGGGAAGTACAACCGGCCAGAATGTTCCACCTGATCGGCTTGGCCGCCATGTGGCAGGCGGCGGGCGTGCGCCCCACCGCGACCATCGGTCACAGCCAGGGTGAACTCGCGGCCTGCGTGGTTGCCGGTGTGCTGACGCTGCGCGATGCCGTGTCGATCGTCACGCACCGGGCCCAGCTTCTGGAGCGCGACCTTTCGGACGGCTACGCGGTGGCCGTGCTCGGCGCGGGGCGCGACGAATGCGAGGCGCTGCTGGCCCGCAATTCGGGCTGGGCGGAGGTCTCTTTGGTCAACTCACCCGAGTTGACCGGTGTCTCCGGCGACGAGGCCGCGATCGCGGAGCTGGTGGCGACCGCCACCGCGAAAGGCCTGTTCGCCAAGCAGATCCAGATGTCGTTTCCATCGCACACCTCCGCGATGACGCGATTGCGCGACGAATTCCAATCGTCGCTGGGCGAATTGAGCAGCAAGACCTTCGCGCTCGGCGACGTCACCTGTTACGGCGGGACGCTCGGCGCGGCGATCACTCCCGAGTTGACCCACCACGACTACTGGTACTGGAACCTGCGCAACCGGGTGCGCTTCGATCGCGCCGTGGCGGCGGCGACCGCGGACGTGGACACCTTCGTCGAGATCGCCGAGCACCCGACATTGCAGCCCGCGCTGCGGGAGAATCTGTCCCCGGTCGCGCGCGATGCCCGCGACTTCCGGGTCGTGGGGACATCGCTGCGCACCGCGAACGGGTTGGGTGAATTCACCCGCAATCTTGCCGAAGTCGCGGTGCACGATTTGCATTACGACTGGCAGGCGCTCCGCGCGGGCTCCGACGACCGCACTCCGGCGCTGCCGCTGCGTGACTTTCCCGCCACGGTGATGAACTCCAAGAGGCTGTGGGCGCCGTATCAATCGGGTGCCGAGACGCCGATCCCGGTCGCCGTGCCCCCCTCGCGGTTGCGCGAGGAGTGGACCAGGTTGTCCCGGTTCGAGCTGGCCGCGCCGCGCACCGTACTGCTCGCCGAGCACGACGGCGCGGACGACCTCGCAGCGGCGCTGTGCGCGCGGGCCGCGCGCCACGGTGCCGCGATCGCCGACACCGCGACCGAGTCCGACACCATGGTGCTGCTGCTTCCGTCGAATACGGCCACGGACGAGCAAGGCGCGGTGGCCGAACTCGCCGAGTTCGCCCGAGCCGCAGAAAGTTTGACCAAGGAAGTCTCCGGTGTCACGGAATGCTGGCTGGTGACAACCGGTGCTGAGGCGGTGTCCCCGGACGATGCGCCTTCCCTGGGTCATTCGGCGGTCAGTGCCGCGTACCGCAGTCTCGGCCTCGACCATCTCGGCATCGCGTTCCGACACCTCGACTTGCCCCCGGATGCCGCCGAGCAGGATCCGACGGTGCTGGCGGACAAGATCCTCGAGGCCGTTCACGTGCCGGGCGAGCCGGAACTCGCGCTACGGGGCGGCAAACTGCACGCCAAGCGTCTCGTTCGCGCAGAGTCGCTGGGCACTTCGGCGCCTCCGGATCTACGCGAGGTCCTCATTCTCGGTGGCACGGGGTACGTCGGCCTGGAATTCTGCGCGCAGCTCGCCCGCGACGGCGCACGGCGCGTCACCCTGGTGAATCGCACCGGGAAGACGAGCGTGCTCGCCGAGCGGCTGCGCGCGATCCGCGCCTCGGGTTCCACCGAAATCGACGTGGTGGCCTGTGACATCACCGACGCCGACGCGGTCGCCGAGCTGGCGGGGCGCTTCGCCGAGCGCCCCGTGAGCGTGGTCGTGCACGCCGCGGTCCAGTACGCATGGGCGCGGTTCGAACCGGAGGCGGTAACCGAGGCGGCCGCCGCGAAGGTGCTCGGGCTCGGCGAGGTGCTGCGCGCGGTGCCGCAGACCGCCGAATGCGCCGTGCTGTTGTGCTCCTCGTTCGTGGCCACCCTCGGCGGGCGTGGTCAGGCACTGTACGCGGGCACGAATCGCATGCTCGACAGCCTCGCCGTGCGACTGCGGGCGCAGGGCAGGGATTGCGTGTCGGTGCAATGGGGGCTGTGGGGTCTGCCCGGCGCGGAGCACGCCGACGTGGAAGCCAGGATCCTCGGCGCTGGTCTACGACCCATGCCCGCCGCGCCCGCCATCGCGGCGGGTTTCGCCGACCGTACCGGGAACAGCGCGGTGCTGTCGGCGGACTGGGAGCGCTTGCGGGATACGGCCGAGATCGTCGGCTTGGCGAGGGTTTTCGCGCCCGCATCGGCGG
The DNA here is from genome assembly GCF_047200615.1 of Nocardia sichangensis. Classification (NCBI taxonomy): domain Bacteria; kingdom Bacillati; phylum Actinomycetota; class Actinomycetes; order Mycobacteriales; family Nocardiaceae; genus Nocardia; species Nocardia sichangensis. The sequence continues at coordinate 143,571 of NZ_JBJZOK010000022.1, read as the reverse complement.
TCCCGGAGTCCGCGGCCGCGCCGTCCGAGCCGTCCGCACCGAAGTCGGCCGCCGTCGAGCCGGAAGCCGATGCCACGCGGAGCGTCGCGGAGATCATCCGGCGCGAACTGGGGCAGGTGATGCTTCTCGACGGCCCCGACCACATCGACGGCTCCGTCCCGCTGGTCGCGCTCGGGTTCGATTCGTTGCAGGCGGTGGATCTGCGCGCGCGGCTGAAGACGATGTTGCGCCGCGAGTTGCCGGTCGCGGCGATCCTCGGCGGCGCGTCCCTGGACGACGTCGTTCTGCTCATGTCCGAGAACCGAGGCTGATGATGCCCGAGAACACAGGCTCAGGAGGCCGCTCGATGCCGGAGAACACGCAGGCGACCATGCCGGAGATCGAGGACGTACTGGCGTTGAGCCCGTTGCAGGAGGGGTTGTTCTCGCTGGCCAGGCTGGCCGGCGAGGGCGATCTGTACGCACTGCAGTTCGTGTACGAGATCGCCGGTCCCGTCGATGTGGCATTGCTGCGTCGCAGCGTCGCGGCCATCCTGCGGCGGCATCCGAATCTGCGCGCGTCGTTCTGGGACCGCGACCTGCCGCGGCCGGTGCAGATCGTCCCCGCCGCTGCCGAGTTGCCCTGGGCCGAACGCGAAGTCGACCCGGGCGACCTCGACGCCGTCATCACGGCCGAGACGCGGTCGCCGTTCGACCTGACCCGCGGCCCGCTGCTGCGCGTGCTGCTGCTGAGATTGCCGGACGGCACTCGGCGCCTGGTGCTGACCGCGCACCACATCCTGCTGGACGGCTGGTCGCTCGGCGTGTTCTTCCGGGAACTGTTCGCCCTGTACCAGGCGGGCGGCGCGGCGGAGGCGCTGCCCGAGCCCCGACCCTACCGGGACTACATCGGCTGGCTGTCGGCCCGCGACAGCGATACCGCGTTGCGCTCCTGGCGCGAATACCTCGGCGATGTCGATCCGCTGATCCTCGCCGACCGTGGCGATCCGGCGGTCAACACGATCGTGCCCAGCATCGACACGGTCACCTTGGACGCGGCCGACACCAGCCGGTTGACGGCGTGGGCACGGTCGAACGGCCTGACGATGAACACCGTCGTGCAGTACGCCTGGGCCGTTGTCCTCGGCAGTTTGACCGACCGGCGTGACGTGGTCTTCGGCAGCACCGTCTCGGGGCGGCCCGACGAGTTGTCCGGGGTCGAGACCATGATCGGGCTGTTCATCAACACCGTCCCCGTCCGGGTGGCGGTCGGGGCCGAGAACGTGGTGCGGGACTGCAGGCGAATGCAACGCGAGTCGGCTCCGATGCGTGATCTCGCCTACGTCAGCCTGTCGGCGATCCAGCGGTCGGTAGGCTCCGGCACGCTGTTCGACACCCTGTTCGTGTTCGAGAACGCGCCGATGTCCGACATCCTGCGCCCCATCGACATGGCGGACGGCGTTCGGGTGCGGCCTATGACCTCGCAGAGTTTGACGCACTATCCGCTCGCGGTGACCTCGTTCCTGTACGAAGGGCAGCTGGTGGTGACGGTCGAGGCGGTGCAGGCGGCACTGCGCGGCCTGTCCGGACCCGGCATAGGGGCGCGGTTGCTCTCGGTGCTGCGGCAACTGCCCGCGATCGGCGAGCGGGGGCCCGACGCGCTCGATGTCCTGCTGCCGGGCGAGACCGCGCCGCCACCGGCGCCGATCGCCGCCGACGTGCGCGGTGTGACCGTGTGGGAGCTGTTCGCGCGCCAGGTCGCCGCCACGCCGGACGCGCTCGCCCTCAGCACCGAAAACGATCGCTACACCTATCGCGAACTCTTCGATGCCGCAGGGCGATTGGCGAGCGCGCTGGTCGCACACGGGGCCGGTCCGGAAGAGGTCGTCGCCTTGGCGCTGCCGCGTTCGGCGCAGTCGATCGTGGCGATTCTCGCCGTGCTGGCGACCGGTGCGGCGTATGTGCCCGTGGATGTCACGCTGCCCGCGGCCCGTATCGAATCGATCGTGCGCCGGTCCCGTCCGCGCTCGATCCTGGTCGACGGCTCGGGGCTGTCCGCGCTCGACGAGATCGCCGAGCGCCCGGAAGTCCTGGTAGTGAACGGAATCTCCGACGGGCTGCCGGTGCTCGCGCCCGCGCCTGGCCACGCCGACCAGGCCGCCTATCTGATCTTCACCTCCGGTTCCACCGGCGAACCGAAAGGCGTCGTCGGCACCCATGCCGCGCTGGCCGCGTACTTCGCCGACCACCGCGACCGGGTGTACCGGCCCGCGGTGGCGCGGCTCGGGCGGCCGTTGCGGATCGCGCACGCCTGGTCGCTCAGCTTCGACGCCTCCTGGCAGCCGCTGATCGGACTGCTCGACGGACATGCAATCCACCTGTTCGACGCCGAGGAGATGCGCGACGCGCGACGCCTGGTCGACGGCATCGTCCGGCACGGGCTGGACATGATCGACACGACCCCGTCGATGTTCACGCAGCTGGCAGCGGCCGGACTGGTCGAGGCGGGCGTCACGCCGCTGTCCGTGCTGGCGCTCGGCGGCGAGGCCATCGGTGTGCCGCTGTGGAAACGGTTGTGCGCCCTGCCCGGCACCGCCGTGCACAACTGCTACGGCCCCACCGAGACGACGGTGGAGGCGGTGGTCGCGGCGGTGCGCGATGGCGATGCCGAACCGGCTATCGGCGCGCCGGTCACCGGAATGACCGGCTACGTGCTGGATTCGCGGCTGCGCCAGGTGCCGATCGGCGTCGTGGGCGAGTTGTACCTCTCCGGCGCTCAGGTGGCGCGTGGTTACGTCGGTATGCCGGGAACCACCGTGGGCCGATTCGTCGCCGATCCACACCGTGCCGGTGAAAGGATGTATCGCACGGGCGATCTCGTGCGCCGCTTGCCCTCGGGCGATCTCGCCTACGTCGGCCGGGCGGACGATCAGGTGAAGATTCGCGGCTACCGGATCGAGATCGGTGATATCGAGACAGCTCTGCTCGCCTTGCCCGGGGTGCGGGCCGCGGCGGTCGTCGTGGTGCGCCGTACGGGTGGTCCGAGCCTGGCGGCGTTCGCGGTGGGCGACGGTCTCGACGCGGTGCGGCTGCGCGCCGCGCTGGCCGATCGGCTGCCCGGCTACATGGTGCCGAACCGGATCGTGGTCGTCGATCGGCTGCCGGTGACCAGCAACGGAAAACTCGATGCGAAACGGCTCGCGATGCTCGCCGAGGACCGGGCCGCCGGGCCGGGAGCGGAGACGGCGCGCACCGGCACCGAGCACCGTCTGTGCGCCGCGATCGCCGAACTGTCCGGCGGTCCGGTCCCGAGCATCGATGACGACCTGATCGGCCTCGGCATGGACAGCATCGTGGCGATCTCCCTGGTGAACCGGCTGCGGCGGGACGGCCTCTCGATCAGCCCGAAGGCGGTCCTCGGCGCCGCCACGATCCGGGAACTCGCCGCGCGGATCGACGCGGAAGCCGGTCGCGAACGCGCGACGAGTTCGGAGGGCTACGGGCCGGTCGGCCCGACCCCGATCGTGTCGTGGATGCACGAGTACGGGGGCTACCGCAGACTCACGCTCAGCAATCTGCTCGAGTTGCCCGACGGCGTCGACCAGGCCGGCCTGACGGCGGTGCTGCAGGCGTTGCTCGACGGACACGACATGCTGCGGGCCCGCTTCGTCACCACACCCGAGGGATACGACCTGCACACGCGCGGCCCGGGCAGCGTCCGAGCGCAGGACATCCTGTCCCGGGTCGAGGAAGGCGACGACTTCTACGCGACGCTGGCCGCACACGGCCGTGCGGCCACCGACGAGATCGACCCGTCCACCGGAGATCTGGTGCGCGCGGTGTGGTTCACCAGGTCCGGCGCTCCGGATGTGCTGCTGCTCACCATCCACCACCTGGCCGTCGACCCGGTCTCCTGGTACGTCATCTCCGCCGACCTCGCCGCGTACTGGGCCGAGGTGCTCGCGGGACGGACGCCTGTCCCGGCGGTCGAGCACACCGGCTACCGGCAGTGGGCCCGGCTGCTGCGCGAACGCGCGGGCGCCGAGGCGGTCACGGCTCAGCGCGCCTACTGGACGCGCCAGGTCACCGCGCCGGACCCGGTGCTGGGCGCGCGGCTGCCCGATCCCAGGGCCGACACCTGGGCTTCCTACCGGGTCCATCCCGTGCCCACCCCAGCCGAGACGAGCGCGGCCATCCTGAACAGTCTCGGCGGCGGCGCGGCGGGAGTCCGCGAGTTCCTGCTCGCCGCTTTGACGATGACGCTGGCGAGCTGGCGTCTGGAACGCGGTCAGGACCCCACGGCGGGCGCGTATCTGGCGCTGGAAGGACACGGCAGAGAGGACGCGGTGCTCGGCGCCGACGTCGACAGCGCGCACACCGTGGGCTGGTTCACCAGCATCGTGCCCGCCCGGCTCGGAGCGGGCGCCGAGAGCGTGGATGTGGCCACCGCGCTGACCGATCCGGCACGGGCCGCCGCACTGCTCGAACACGTCGCGGCACACCTGGCCGAACAGCCGAACGGCGGCGTGGACTTCGGCGTGCTGCGTTACCTCACGCGAACCCCCGAACTGGTCGATGCGCCGCAGCCGCAGGTGCTCTTCGACTACCTGGGCCGGTTCGACCTGGCCGGTGCGGGACGGCCGTGGGCGCCGATCCCGGATCTGGCGTTGCACGAGTGCCTTCCGCTCGTGGCGGAGCCCGACTTCCCGCTGCGCTACGCGCTCGACGTCGTCTCGGCGGTGCGGACAACCACCGAGGGGCCCCAGCTCGTCACCATGCTGCGCTGGAGCGAGGCGGTGTTCACCGTCGCGGACGTCGACCGGCTCGCCGAGCTGTGGCACGACGCCGTCGTGGCCCTCGCGCGCGCGATCTCCGTGGTGACCGTCGGCGCCGACTGACCGCGATCGCCAGCCACTCAGCCCATCCGAACCCAGTCCGAAGGACCCACCATGTCAGACGAGATTCTCGAGCGGCGCAAGCGGCTGCTGCAGCAGCGACTGCGTGAACAGCAACTCGCGCCCGCGCCCGCGCGACCCGCGCGCGGCAGGCGCCCCGGCGATCCGGCTCCGCTCTCGTCCGCGCAGCAGCGGATGTGGTTCGTACAGACGGTCGCGCCGGAGGACACCACGCTCAACGTCTGCGTCGGCTACCGACTCGACGGTCCGTTGGACAGCGCGCGGTTGCGCGCCGCCTTCGACACCGTCGTGGCGCGGCACGAGATCCTGCGCACCACCTATCACGTCGGCGCGGACGGCGAGCCGTATCAAACGGCACACGCCGAACTGGGGCCGGTGTGGCAGCAGCAGGATCTCACGGATCTCTCCGAGGAAGGCCGAGGCAGGCGACTCGAGGTTCTGGCGAGGCGGGAGTTCGCGCGTCCGTTCGACCTGACCTCCGAGTCGCCGCTGCGAGTGACGTTGGCGCGCACCGGTCCGGACGAACACGTGCTCGTGCTGACGATCCACCACATCGCTTGGGACGACGACTCCTGGTCGGTCTTCTTCGCCGAGCTCAATGCCGCCTACCGCGGTGACCCGCAGGTGGAGATCCGTGCGCAGTACGTGGACGTGTCGCTCGCCGAGCGGCCCGCCGAAGACGACGCCGACCTGGCGTACTGGCGCGAGCGGTTGACCCCGCTCCCGGAGCGGCTCGAGTTGCCCGGAATGCTCGCCGGTGGCGCGGCTACCCGCAACGCCGACAAGTGCGTGCTGCCCTTGCCCCAGGAACTGCTGGACCGGGTCACCGAGGTCGCGCGCGACCGTTCGGCCACCCCGTTCATGGTGCTGCTGGCCGCCTTCCAGGCGCTGGTCCAGCGGTACACCGCGGCGACCGACTTCCTCGTCGCGGTACCGGTGACCGACCGCCGCGGTAGCGACGCCGAGGCGCTGATCGGCTATTTCGGCAACACGCTACTGTTGCGCGCCCGAATCCGTCCGGGGCGCAGCTTCGCCGAGCTGGTCGACGTGACGAGGGACGCCGCCCGCGACGCGTTCGCGCATCAAGGGATCGGCGTCGAACGGGTCGTCCGCGAGGTGAGTTCGGACCGGATCGCGGGCAGTGACGGCCTGGCCCAGCTCGTGCAGCTGAGCTTCAGCGTGCGCGGCGGGGCGAACGGGTTCGATCTCGCTGGGGTCCGCTCCACCGAGCTGCCGTGGGGAAGCACGGTCGCGCAGGAGCCGCTGGGACTGATGGTCGTCCTCGACGACGCGGGCGCGCGCGTGGAGGCCACCTACCTCGTCGACGAGCTGGACCGGTCGGTGGTGGCGCAATTGCTGCGCCACTACCTGGCATTGCTCACCGACGCGATGCGCGATCCACGGCAGCCGGTCCGCGCGATCGACATGCTCGGCGCCGCCGACCGAGCGGACATCGTCGCGGCATCGCACGGTCCGCTCGTCGACGCGCCCGCGACAACGCTGGTCGAGCTGGTGCAGCGGCAGGCCGCGGCGACCCCCGATCGCGTCGCGGTGGTATCCGACGAAGCCGAACTCACCTACGGCGAGCTGAACCGGCGGGCGAATCGCCTGGCGCACTGGCTGATCCGGCGCGGCGTCGGCGCCGAGCAGCTCGTCGCGCTGCGCATGGCGAACTCCATCGAATTCATCATCGCGAGCCTCGCGGTACTGAAGTCGGGTGGCGCGTACCTGCCGATCGATCCGGCCTATCCACCGGACCGCATCGACTATCTGCTGTCGGACGCGCGTCCGGCGCTGTCGTTCGACGCCGAAGCGATCGCGGCGGCGATGACCGAGGCGGTCGACGCGCCGGACACGAATCCCACCGACGCCGAACGCGAGTCGCCGCTGCGCCCGTCGAACATCGCCTACGTGATCTACACCTCGGGCTCCACCGGACAGCCCAAGGGCGTGCCCGTGCCGCACGACGCGATCGCCGATCACCTGGTGAACTTCGCCGCCGACTGGGACGCCTCCGTCCCGGAGCGGGTGTTGCAGGCCACCTCGGTGAGCTTCGACGCGTCGCTGGCCGACATCTTTCTGCCGCTGATCGCGGGCGCGAGCATCGTCGTCCCGAAACCGAACGCCTACCGCGATATTCCGTACGTCGCCGAGCTGATCGCCCGCCACGGGATCACCGTGCTGCACATGGTGCCCTCACTGCTGGCCACTTTCCTCATGCTTCCCGAGGCGAACGACTGGCGGGCGTTGCGGCATGTGCCGGTCGGCGGCGAGGCGCTGCCCGGCGAGATCGCCGACCGGTTCGCCGCGCAATTCGACGCCGACCTGCGCAACCACTACGGGCCGACGGAAGCGGTGGTGTGCTCGACGTCCATGCCGGTCGACGGGCCGCAGGGCACCAGGATCGTGCCGATCGGATTCCCCAACCGCAACGTCTACGTCTACCTGCTCGACGACTCGCTGCGGCTGGTCCCGCCGGGCGTGATCGGCGAGATCTACTTGGGCGGACGCCAGCTCGCGCGCGGTTACCTGGATCGGCAAGCCCTGACCGCGGAGCGGTTCGTCGCCGACCCCTTCCTACCCGGCGGCAGGCTGTACCGCACCGGCGATCTCGCCCGGCGCACCGCCGAAGGCGAGATCGAATTCGTCGGCCGTGCCGACGAACAGGTGAAGGTGCGTGGCTTCCGCATCGAACTAGGTGAGGTGGAGGCCGCGGTAGCCGATCACCCCGGCGTCGCGCAGTGCGTCGCGATCGTCACCGAGCACGAGCGGCTCGGCCCGATCCTGGCCGCGTACCTGGTGCCCGCGCCGGGAAGCGAGATCGACCTCCAGCAGGTGCGCGCGACGGTCGCGGCGACGCTGCCCGAGCACATGGTCCCCGCGGCCTTCGCCGTGATCGATGAAGTGCCGTTGAGCGCCCACGGCAAGCTCGATCGCCGCGCGCTGCCGGAGCCGGTGCTGACGCAGACCCGCACGTATCGGGCGCCGGAAACGCCCACCGAGATCCGGCTCGCCGCGCTGTACGGCGAGCTGTTCGACACCGAGCGAGTTGGCGCCGACGACTCGTTCTTCGAACTCGGCGGCCACTCCCTGCTCGCGGCCCGGCTGGTCGCCCTGGTGCGCGACACGTTCGGGATCGATATCGACGTGCGCGCGGCGTTCGACACCCCGACGGTCGCCGGGCTCGCCGCGCATCTGGTCGCCCGGTACCACGATCGGTTCGGCGAGAACCTCGACGAGGTCGTTCCCACCGGCCTGCCCTCCGGTGACAACACCGCGATGCCGACGAAACGACCGCGCCCCGAACGTATTCCGCTGTCGTACTCGCAGCGGGCGCTGTGGCTGCGGCGCAAGCTGGAAGGCCCGTTCGGGTGGGAGAACTTCCGGTTCGCCATCCGCTTCGACGGCGAACTCGACATCGCCTCGCTCACTGCGGCGCTCGGCGACGTCATCGCCCGTCACGAGTCGTTGCGCACCAGCTTCCCGGAGCACGAGGGCACGCCGTACCAGCGGGTGGCCCCGGCGGGACCGGTCGAGTTGCCCCGCACCGCGCTCGACGGCGCTCGCCTGGACGAGGCGCTGGCGGCCGAGGCGAACCATGTGTTCGACCTGGCCGGGGAGTCGCTGCTCCGCTTGCACCTGTTCGTTCTGGACGAGCGGACCCACGTGCTGTCGGTGCTGACCCATCACATGGTCACCGACCGGGAATCGTGCCGGGTCTTCCTCGAGGACCTCACCGTCGCCTACCGCGCGCGGGTGAGCGGCACGGCTCCGTCCTGGCCGGAACCGGCGCTGCACTTCGCCGACTTCGCGGTGTGGCAACGCGATACCTTCGACCACGCGCCCGGCCGCGACGATCTGAGCGAATACGGCAAAGCGCGACTCGACTACTGGCGCGCGGCCTTGGCGGGCCTGCCGGTGGAGATCGCGGTCGGCCACGACCGCCCGCGTCCCGCGCGGCTGGGCCATGCCGGTGTCAGCGCGACCCGGATCGTCGCGGCCGAGACGTGGCAGGCACTGCGATCGCTGGCGGAGACGACCGGCGCGACCGAGTTCATGCTGTGCCAGGCAGCGGCCGCGGTGCTGGTGCACACCCTCGGCGGCGGTGACGACGTGCCGATCGGCGCGACGGTCGCCAATCGGCCCTGGCGGTCGGTGGACCGGCTGATCGGCCTGTTCGCCGACATGATGGTGCTGCGCAACGATCTTTCGGGCGACCCGTCGCCGCGAACCGTGCTCCAGCGGGTGCGCGAATCGGCGCTCGGCGCTCTCGACCACCAGGACGTGCCGTTCGAGCGGATCGTGGAAACGCTCAACCCGCCCCGGGTACTCGGCCGCAATCCGCTGTTCCAGGTGATCATGCAGTTCGGGCGCACCGCGCCGACCGTCGGCTTCACCGCCGAGACCACGCTGACCCCGCTCACGCCGCGGTACGACGCCGCGTTCATGGACTTCCACCTGGACTTCTTGCTGGAACCCGGTGGCGAGTTGCTGGTGCGGGTGGTGGTCAACTCGGAGCTGTACGACCCGGCCTCCGGTGAGGAATTCGCCGACACGCTGGTGCGGATCTTGACCGCGTTCGCCACGAAACCCGATACCGCGGTGCGGGAATCGAATCTCGCGCCGCAGGGCTGGGACACCGTGCGTACCGTTGTGCGCCACGCGGCGTCCGAGGCCACGGTCGGCGAGGCCGAGGCGGGCCCGCCGCAGACCGAGACCGAGCGCGCTCTGGCGGCGCTGTTGGAGGAACTGCTGGAGATCACCGACGTGGACCGCACGGACGGATTCTTCGCGCTCGGCGGAGACAGCGTCATCGCGATCCAGTGGGCCGCGCGAGCGGGCGAGGCGGGCCTTGCGCTCACCCCGCAGCTGATCTTCGAACACTTCACGCTGCACGAACTGGCGGCGGCCGTCGACGCGGCCGCCGAGCAGGCGGCGGGCGCGCCGGCGCGGGAGGAGCACCGGTACGAGCCGATGTCGGCCTCGGGCCTGTCCGGTGACGCGTTGGCCATGCTGCGCGAATCCTGGTCCGCGCAACGCTGATTCGGGTGAGCCGGTCACGGTCGGATACCGCGACCGGCGCACTGCCATTGGAGCTGGGGGCAGCGACGATTAGGGTTGCACCTCGATGGATTCGGTGTCTGTTTGGATCATGTTCCCGGTCATTCTGACTATCGCGGCGATCACGGTCGGCCGGTGGTTCCTGGTCGCGGACAGTGTCACCGATCGCATGATCAACCATGCGTGGGCGTGGAATCTGTGCGGTCTGGCGCTCTATGTCGCCGCCGCGGCGGCAGGGGCCGCGCAACTCGGGCAGCGACTGTTCCTGTGCTGCGGACTGATGACCACCGCCGTCGTCCTGGTGCTCGCGCAACTGGCGGCGGGTGCGGACCCCGAGGTCATGCTGCGACGGCAGAAGATCTACGCCGCCGTCGCCGCCGTGAGTTCGATTCTGACATTGATCTTTTCGCCCTTCGCCCGGAACGTGCTGCACGTCGGTTTGGACGAGATCGTGTGGACGTTGTCGGAGCTGCCCATGGTGGCCAGCGGATATCTGGTCGCACATGCCAGTCTCCGAGAGCTGCGCACCGCCGCGCGGATGACGAAGGAGAAGCTGACGTATTCGGCGCTGCTGTTCCTCGCGGTCTATTGGGCCGCGGCGGCAGTGGTCACCGTGGTCCGCGCGCTCTTCGGCGTCCCGCCGAGCCATCCGGGGAACGTGCTGGCGAACTCGTCCTTCTTCTGTGTTTTGATCATCGCGACGCTCACGGCGATACCGCTTTTCACTGCCGTGCTGACGCGCGCGGGGCTGGACAAGACCGGTCGGCGCTGCCGCCGTCTGCGTCCGCTGTGGTGTGACCTGACCGCCGCCGTCCCAGAGGTCGTGTTGAGTCGGTCCGACGACGGAGACGGCGGCGCGGCGTCCCGGCTCTATCGGATGACGGTGGAGATCCAAGACGCGCTTTTGCATTTGAAGCCGTATATGCCGTCGCCCGCGCCGGGGCGGGAGGCCGCCGACGCGGGTCACGGCGTCGGCGATTACGCCCGTCAGATCGCCCACGCCATCCGGTCCCGAGCCGCCGGGCTGCGTCCGGTCACACCGACCGCTCCGTTCGCCACCGTGGCGACCGGTGGTCACGATCGTGCCAACGGCTTGCGGCAATTACTCGAATTGGCGCGGGAATGGCCGAAGCACGCGCCGATGTAGGTTAGGCATACCTATTTAGGGTCGGCTAAGCTGTGCCCCAGCAGTCCAGACCGCCGGTTCCGGCGGCAGACAAGGAGTGGCAGCGCGATGGAGTCGACACAGCGTCGGGCAGAAGGAACGGTGGACATCGGCCGGGAGGAGATCCGGTCCGCGGTGGCCGACCAACTGGGCCTCGCCGCCACGGAGATCGCCGATCACGACGACCTCATCCAACTGGGGCTGGACTCGATTCGCACCATGAAGCTCGCGGGCGGCTGGCGCAAACGCGGCGCCGACATCAACTTCGCTCAGCTGGCGGCCAGCCCTACGGTCGCTTCCTGGCACGGTCTGCTCGGCGCGAGTGCGGTCGGGCGGGCGGCAGGCCCGGTGACCGTCGTGCCGGTGGCGACCGCGGACGACGAGGCGGCGCCCTTCCCCTTGGCCACCATGCAGCACGCGTACTGGATCGGCCGCTCCGACGAACAAGAGCTCGGCGGCGTCGCGGCGCACTTGTACATCGAATTCGACGGCGGCCGTATCGATCCGGAGCGGCTGGAGCGCGCGGTGGCCGATCTGGTCGCCACCCATCCCATGCTGCGCACCAGGTTCCTGCCGGATGGCACCCAGCAGACCATGACCGCCCCTGGTAGGCCGGTGTTCGAGGTCGTCGACCTGCGTGATCGGTCGCCCGAGGCGGCCGACGCCGCGCTCGCCGAGCTGCGTGACCGCAAGACCCACCAGCGTCTGGCCATCGAAGACGGTCAGGTCATCGATGTCACGCTCACCTTGCGCGACGCGGACCGCAGTCGACTGCACCTGGATGTCGACATGCTCGCGGGCGACGCCATGAGCTACCGGGTCCTGATCGCCGATCTGGCCGAGCTGTACCACGGGAGGGCCGTGCCGGTCCCCGGCTACACCTATCGCAGGCACCGCACCGAGCACCAGGGGGACGGCGCCGCTCGCGAGCGCGACCGGCAGTGGTGGCAGGAGCGGCTGCCGGAACTGCCGGGCGCGCCGGAACTTCCCACCGTGCCGGTGAGTGAGCGCACCGACCCGAATCGCACCGTGCGTTACGACCACTGGCTGGAGCCGGAAGCCAAACAGCGGTTGCTCGCCGCCGCACACGAGCGCGGCATCACTCCGGCCATGGCGCTGGCCGCGGTATTCGCCGAGACCATCGGCGGTTGGTCAGCGCAGAGCCGATTCCTGCTGAATGTGCCGCTGTTCCATCGGGATCCGGTGCACCCCGACATCGATCGGGTGATCGGCGACTTCACGTCCTCGATCATGCTGGAGGTGGACGTCACCGACAGCATGTCGGTCACCGAGCGCGCCCGCACGTTACAGCGCGGCATGCACGAAAGCGGTGCGCATACCGCGTATTCCGGGCTCGAAGTGCTGCGGGATCTGGGTAGGCATCGCGGTGAACCCGTGCTGGCCCCGGTCGTCTACACCAGCGCGCTGAACTTGGGCGAGCTGTTCGCCGACACGGTCACCGAGACCTTCGGCGAGCCCGTGTGGATCATCTCGCAGGGCCCGCAGGTACTGCTCGACGCGCAGGTCACCGAGGTCCGCGGCGGGCTGCTGTTGAACTGGGACGTGCGCGCGTCGGCCTTCCCCGACGGCATGATCGACGCCATGTTCGCCTGGTACCGCGCGGCGATCGGGCGACTCGGTGACGGGGCGGCAGGGTGGAACGCGGAGGCCGCCGTGCGGCTGCCGGTCGACCAGGCCGCGGTGCGCGCCGCGGTCAACGCCACCGACGGCCCGGTCAGCGGGCGGTCCCTGCACCAGGGGTTCTTCGACAACGCGGCGGCGAATCCCGAAGCGCCCGCCGTGGTCTGGGGCCTGGGCGACGGCCGAGGCGCCTGGAGCTACGGGGAGTTGGCCGCTCGCGCGCTGGCGGTGGCGGGGGCCTTGCGCGCCGAGGGCGTGGAGCCGGGCGACGCGGTCGCCGTCGCGCTGCCGAAGGGGCCGGACCAGGTCACCGCCGTGCTCGGTGTGCTCGCCGCCGGGGCGACCTACGTGCCCATCGGATTCGATCAGCCTGCAGGCCGCCGGGCGGAGATCCTCCGCACCGGCGGTGTCCACGCGGCGCTGACGGTCGAGGGCGCGGACCTGGGCGCACCGATCACGTGCCTGTCCATCGACGCGGCCAGTGCCTATCCGGAGCCGCTCGCGGCCCCCGTCTACCCGGACACCGGCGATATCGCCTACGTGCTGTTCACCTCCGGATCGACCGGCGTGCCCAAGGGTGTCGAGATCCCACACCGTGGCGCGATGAACACCATCGACGCGTTGAACGAGTGGTTCGGCGTCGGCGGCGCCGACCGCTCGCTGGGCCTGTCCGCCCTGGAATTCGACCTCTCGGTCTACGACATCTTCGGCTTGTTCGCGGTGGGCGGCGCGGTCGTGACCGTCGATCCGGAACAGCGCGCCGACCCGTCCAGCTGGGTGGAACTGCTGCGCACACATCGGGTCTCGATTCTCAACTGCGTGCCGAGCATGCTGGACATGATCCTGGAGATCGGCGGTGATCAGCTGGGCGATTCGCTGCGCGCGGCCATCCTCGGCGGGGACTGGGTCGGCGCGGATCTCGCTCGCAGGCTGTCGGCGCAGGCGCCGGGTTGCCGATTCGCCGGACTCGGCGGCGCGACCGAGACCTCCATCCACACCACCATCTGCGAGGTGACGGGTGAACCGCCCGCGCACTGGGCGACCGTGCCGTTCGGCGTTCCGTTGCGCAACGTCCGATGCCGCGTCGTCTCTCCCGCGGGCCGCGACTGCCCGGACTGGGTGCCGGGCGAACTGTGGGTCGGCGGCGTCGGTGTCGCCGCCGGCTACCGCAACGACCCGGAGCGCACCGCGGAACGCTTCGTCGAACACGACGGCATCCGCTGGTACAAGACCGGCGATATGGCCAGGTACTGGCCCGACGGCACGATCGAATTCCTCGGCCGTGCCGACCACCAGGTCCAGATCCGCGGATACCGGGTCGAACTCGGCGAGGTCGAGGCCGCGTTGCGCACGGTGCCCGGCGTCCGGCACGCCGTCGCGGCGGTCGTCGGTGCGGGCGCACCCAAGCTGGTCGCCGCCGTCGCGGGTGACCTGGACGAGATCGGCGACATCGCTACGGCGCTCGCGGACCTGTTGCCCGGTTACATGATTCCCGTTCGGATCGAGCTCCTCGAGCAGATGCCGTTGACCGCCAATGGGAAATTGGACCGCCGCGCCGTGGTCGCCCTGCTCGAGCCAGGGGTGGGGGAGGACCGGGAGACCGCCCCACGCGACGACGTGGAGGCCGCGGTCGCCGACATCGTCGCGACCGTCCTCGGCATCGATGCGATCGGCGTGCACGACGACTTCTTCGGCCGCGGCGGCGATTCCGTGCTCGCCACGACCGTCATCGCCCGCGTGCGCGAGTGGTTGCAAGCCGAGTACGCGCTGGTCGCGGACCTGTTCGCCGCACGCACCGTCGCCCGGCTGGCCGAGTGCCTGCGGGAACGCGAGATTCGGCACGGCGCGGACGGCAGGCTGTCCGCGGTGGCCCGGCTCTACCTCGAGGTCGCCGCGATGACGGACGAGGAGATCCTCGCGCAGACGTGAAAGCGGTTGGCAGGCAGCGCGGTTGTCCACGACGCACCGATCGGTGAGCGCGCCCGGCGGTCTTCGGTCCGCAGGCGGACCTGTGGACTGTCCGCGCTCCTCTCCGGATCGATCCTGATGAGGGGCGTCGCCGCAGGCTCGCGTCGCCCCAGCGCGGACGCCGCTCCGAGCGCGCGGGCGCAGTCTGTCGCCGTGGACGCGGTCGAGTGGGTCATTCCCACACAGCCGATCGGGTCCCGCTGTGGACATGCGGCGGCGGGCAAGCAGCGCGTACCACCGCGTGCCGGGCCGAGTCGACTGACGCGGCGGCTATTTCGCCGCAGCGGCGAAGGCGGGTTCCAGCTTGTCGAGGATGTACGGCACCGAGAGCGCCGTCGGCGTGTTCACGGCGCTGATCTCCTGGGTGGTGAGGAACACGACCGAGCCCTTCTTGACCGCGGGCAGGTCGGCGTAGCCGGGTAGCTGCCGGAACTTCTCGTCCAAGCCGGGGGCGTAGCCGGCCAGCAAGAGATCGGCGGTCAATTCGTCGACCCGCTCCGGGGACAGGGCCAGCCTTCCCTGATTGGCGGGCAGGTCGGTGAGGTTCTTCGGAATGCCGAGACCCAATTGGGTGAAGACCTTCGACGATCCGTCGTCGGGGTCGGTCAACACCATGAGCTGTGCCGGACCGGCCAGCCAGGTACTGGCGAACGTCTTGCCCTTCAATCCGGGGTTCGCGGCGGCGATCGCGGCGACCTTGTCATCCACCTTCGCGATCACCTTGCTCGCCTCGTCCGGCTTGTGCAGCACCTTGCCGAGGGTGGTGATCTGGTCCTGCCAGGGCGCTACCGCCGCTTTGCTCAGGGCGGGCAACGTGGGCGCGACGCGAGAGAGTTCGTCGTAGGTCTTCTGGTCGGCGATGAACGGATCGACCAGGATCAGGTCCGGCTCCAGCGCGGCGACCTGTTCGGCGAGGTTCCCAGTGCTGGTGAGCGCCTTCGCCGATGCGAGGCTCCCCGGCTCCCACGGCGGGGTGCTCTTGGAGGCGATCGCGACATTGTCGAGGTATCCGACGGGCACCACGCCGAGCGCGAGCGTGGTGTCCAGCCACTGGTTGCCGAGGGCGACGATCTTGTTCGGGGTGCCTTCGACGGTCGTCTCGCCGCGGGCGTGGTGGATGGTCACCTGTTCGCCGCCGGACGCCGAGTCGTCCTCCGCCGATCCGCACGCGGCCAGGCCGAGGGCGAGGACTCCCGTCAGCACCGTCAGCGCCGCCCGCGACCAACGGCCGCGCGTCCGAACAGAGTTCATCTGCCGCACCTTCCTTCCAAGCAAGCTAGCCAAGGCTAACCTATGTAGCTCCCGGGTGGTATCGGTGCTCGGCGGATGCGGCTCCATTTGATGGTTACATCGGCTAACTATATAGTTTGCCGTGGTAACTATCTGGTGAGGGGCTGTCCGTGACGAATCCATCCATCGAAGTCGATCCGGGTGATGTCCGAACCATCCGGCGCCGGTTGCGCTACGACCGGGACCATCCGCGCTACAAGTGGATCGTTCTGACCAACACCACGCTGGGTGTCCTGCTCACGGCGATCAATTCCTCGATCGTGCTGATCTCGCTGCCCGCGATCTTCCGCGGCGTCGGGCTCAACCCACTCGAGGCGGGCAATGTCGGGTACCTGCTGTGGATGCTGATGGGTTACCTGCTCGCCACCGCCGTGCTGGTGGTGATGTTCGGACGGCTCGGCGACATCTTCGGCCGGGTGCGGGTGTACAACCTGGGCTTCACCATCTTCGCGCTGTCGGCGGTCGCCTTGTCCTTCGATCCGTGGCACGGGGGCGCGGGCGCGTTGTGGATCATCGTCTGGCGCGTCGTCCAGGGCGTCGGCGGCGCGATGCTGACGGCCAACTCCTCGGCGATCCTCACCGATGCCTTCCCCGCGAGCCAGCGCGGCACCGCGCTCGGCATCAACATGGTCGCCGCGGTGGCCGGTTCGTTCTTCGGCCTGCTCATCGGCGGCGTGCTGTCGGAATGGGATTGGCGTGCGGTGTTCTGGGTCAGTGTCCCGATCGCCGTTCTCGGCGCGGTCTGGTCCTATCGTTCGCTGCACGAGGTCGGCATCCGGACCTCGGGCAAACTGGACTGGGCGGGCACCATCACCTTCGGTCTCGGACTCACGGCGCTGCTCACCGGCATCACCTACGGCATCCAGCCCTACGGCGGCCACGCGACCGGCTGGACGAGCCCGTGGGTGCTGGCCGCTGTACTCGGCGGCCTTCTCCTGCTGGTCGCGTTCTGCGTAGTGGAGACGAAGGTCCCCGATCCGATGTTCCACCTGGGCCTGTTCCGCCACCGCGCCTTCGGTCTCGGCAACTTCGCCAATCTGATGGTCTCGATCGGACGTGGCGGCATGCAGTTCATGCTCATCATCTGGCTACAGGGCATCTGGCTTCCGCTGCACGGGTACGACTTCGAGTCCACCCCGCTGTGGGCAGGCATCTACCTGTTGCCGTTGACCATCGGCTTCCTCGCCGCAGGCCCGATCTCGGGCTGGCTGTCCGATCGCTACGGGCCCCGGCTGTTCACCACCGGAGGCGCGTTGCTGACCGGCGCGACCTTCATCTTGCTGCTGGTCATCCCGGTGAACTTCGACTACTGGCTGTTCGCGTCGATCACCGTGCTCAACGGCATCGGCAGCGGGCTGTTCTTCTCGCCGAACACCGCCGCCATCATGTCCAGCGTTCCCGCCGCCCAGCGCGGCGCGGCCTCCGGGATGCGCGGCACCCTCTTCAACGGCGGCAACGCGCTGTCCATGGGAATCTTCTTCTCCCTGATGGTCCTCGGACTGGCGGCGAGCCTGCCATCGGCGCTGGACTCCGGTCTGCGCGCACAGGGCGTCTCCGCTGGAGCCGCCGCCGAACTCGCCGGCATGCCGCCGGTGGCGAGCATGTTCGCCGCGTTCCTCGGCTACAACCCGATCCAGGAGCTGCTCGGACCGTCGGGTGAACTCGACAAGCCAGGCGTCAACGCCGAAACCCTCACGGGCCAGGAGTTCTTCCCGAACCTGCTCACCGGCCCGTTCCACTCCGGATTGCTCGTGGTGTTCGTCTCGGCGGCGGTGATGATGCTCCTGGCGGCCGTGGCGTCGTGGTTCATCGGCGAGAAGTACGTCTACGACGAGGCCGCCGAACTCGCCGAAGCCGATCGGGTCACGCAGGACGCGTCCGCCGCGGTGCCCGTGCGCTGAAACGCCGCGGCGGTTTCGCGCCCGGGCTGGCCCCACGCCGAGCGACGGCATACGGTCGATCGCGATGAACGCTGTTCCGACTCCAGTGGTGCTGTCGGTTGTCGTATTCGTCGCGCTCATGACCGCCGGGCGGTGGGTGCTCGTCGACGAGACGGCTACCGATCGGCTGATCAACCGCACGTTCAGCTGGAACCTGCTAGGTCTGCTGCTGTACGAGGTCACCGTCGCGGTGGGCCGTCCCGAGTTCGGGCCGCGCCTCTACCTCGGCTGCGGTCTCCTGGCGCTCGGCAGTTTCTACGGGCTGGCCAGGCTTGTCGACGGTGCCGATGCGGCAACCGTCCACCTGCGTCAGCGGCGATACGATGCGACGGCGGTCGCTGCCGTTGTTTCGCTGATCGTCGCCACGCCGATCCTGCGGTGGGCCTGGCAGTTGGACTATGTCGAAATCGTATGGACGATGTCCGCGCTCCCCGGAGGTCTCTGTGGGCTGCTCTTCGCCCGCGCCTGCGTTCGCGAACTGCGCGCCAGAGGCGTTTCGATCAGAGAGAAGCTGACGTTCGCGGTACTGCTGGCGTTCGCGACCTATTGGCTGATCTCGATGACGATCATGGTAGGTCGCGCGCTCACCGGTACGCCTCCGAGCCAGCCGGGCAAGGTGTGGGCCGTCGCGGCGGTTCTCACGTTCTCCGCCGTCACCCTGTTGACCATGATCCCCCTGGTCACGGCGCTGCTGGCGCGAACGGGCTTGGATCGGACCGGCCGTGACTGCCGTAGGTTGCGGCCGCTGTGGCGAGATCTCACCGCCGTGGTGCCGGAAGTGGTTCTGGCGGAGGACGGTTCCGCGCCGAGGGAAGCCACGTCCCGGCTCTATCGGATGACCGTCGAGATCTGGGATGCGCTGCTACACCTGAGACCGTATGTACCCGCTTTGCCCGAGGCCGGCTCGCCCGCCGGTCGCGACGATGCGCGTCGCTCTGCCCTCCAGGTCGCGCTGGCCGTGCGAGCCAAACGCGACGGTGACACACCCACTCCCGGCTCGATGGCTGCGGGCGCGGCGCATGGGGAGGCTCGCGATCGCGCGGCGGAGTTCCGGTTCCTGCTCGAATTGGCGCGTGTATGGCCGGAAGCCGTCGCGGCCGTGGGCTATCGGTCGGACACGGCGCGGTTTTCCACAATCGCGGCGGTGTCCCGATAGCCGGACGTGTCTCGGCGACACGGCGAATCGACGGACATGATCGTTCCGCCCGGGCCACTCGGCGCCCGGATTCGGCTCCTACCGTATGTATCCCGGTCGGTACGTCATGGATCGGTCGCTCGCGCGGCCCGACCGCCGGGTGCGGGCAAGGCCGGCGGTGATCAGACCCCGCGGTGCTCGCACACGCGATCCATGCGCGAGCACCGATGGGGCGGATCACCGTGCGGTGACGGGCTCCTGGCGGGTCTCGTTGCGCAGGCCGACGGACATGATGTCGGAGGGTTCGTCGAGTTCGATGCGGTGCCAGCGGTTGCGGGGGACGACGAACGCGGTGCCCGCGGTGAGGCGCACCATCGTCTCGTCGTCGCCCGCGTGCTCCGGTCGCAGGTAGAGACGCAACGCGCCGGTCAGGCAGCACACCGCTTCGTCGCTGCCGGGATGGACTTCCCAGTGGTCGGCGTGCACGTCGGCATCGGATTCGACGTGGAACGTCGCGAGCTGCCAGTCGCCGTCGCCGGTGCTCATCCGTCGTTCACCGGCTGCTACGTGGCCGTCATGGCCGAAATGGATGGCGCGGTGGAACAAGTCGATCGGGGCCTGATTCATGATGCTTCCTCTCGTCGGATTGGATGAGACTTTCCGGGCCGATCAAGGGCGGTGCCGGAACGAAGTGGGGGATCGCCGTGCGCGGCATGGATTCCGGCATCGGATCCATGCCGCACCAATGCGGATCGGCAGCAGCGAGGTCCGGTGGTAGCGGCTCGGTGCGCGGTCAGTGCAGAGCACTCGGCGCAATCCGACCCGTCCGGGCTCTCGGGGCGGTTGCGCTGTCTTATGGTCGCGCGGCGGAAAATTCCTCGGATAGTTCGGCTTTGGGTCGAACCACGTCTGCTCTGTGCGTGGAAATCGTGCGGTGCGTCCTCGGCAGCACAGTCGCGGCGACGACGCTCGCAACGGCGAAAAGTCCCGCCGCGCAACACAGCGCGAGGGCGTAACCGTCGTTCAGCGCCGCGGGCGCGACGCTGTCTCCGGTGCGCGCCGCCGCGACGGTGGCGAGTGCGGCCACCCCGACACATCCACCCAGCTGCCGCGCGCTGTTGAAGGCCCCGGAAGCCATTCCCGCTTCGTGGGGCGCGACGCCCATGTTCGCGGCGGCGGCCACGGGAGCCAGGCATAGTCCGAGGCCGAAGCCGCCCAGCAGCGAGGGTCCTAGAACATCGGCGAGGAAACTGCCGTCGGCGCTGATGAAAGCGAACCAGCCGATACCCGCAGTGGTGAGCACCCCGCCGATGACGAGTGCCGCTTTCGGGGACCGGCGGCCACCCACGCGAGTGGCCACCACCGTCCCGACGATGACACTGAGCGAGAACGGCACGAAAGCCGCACCCGCCGCGCCCGCGCTCATGCCCAGGACCTGCTGCTGGTACAGCGACAGCAGATAGAACGCGCTGAATTGGCCCGCCGCGGCCAAGAATACGAACACATTCGCTCCGGCCACCCAGCGGTTGCCGAAGAGTCCGAGCCGAACCAATGGTGTCGACGTACGCGCCTCGACCGCGAGAAACGCCGCGAGCAGCATCGCACCGGCCCCGAGTGTGAGGGCTGTGGCGGCGGAGAACCAACCGTGGTGTTCGGTCCGCACCACGCCGACCACCAGCAAACCTATTCCGCCGGTGGCCAGGACGGCGCCCGGCACATCGACCCGCGCTCGCCTGCTCACTCGATCGGCCGCCACACCGGCCACCGCCGCGACCGATGCGATCACCACGATCGGGACGTTGACGAGCATCACCCAGCGCCAGTTGGCGTACTCGGTCAGCAATCCGCCCACCAGCACGCCGATCGCGCCGCCCGCCGCGTTCACCGCGCTCCACACGCCGAGCGCTCGCACCCGGGCGGGACCTTCCGGAAATGTCGTGGTCAACGTGGCCAAGGCTGCGGGCGCCACGGCCGCCGCCGCGAGTCCCTGGACGGCCCGCGCGGCGACGAGTTGCCATGGCTGCTGCGCGAATCCGCCCACCAGCGAGGCGAGGCCGAACATAACGAGCCCGCCGGTGAACAACCTGCGCCGCCCGAACAGGTCGCACGCCTTTCCGCCCAACAGCAGGAACCCGCCGAAAGTCAGCGCGTAGACGTGCACCACCCAGGCCAGATCGACCGGCGCGAAGCCCAGATCGGCGCGGATGGCCGGCAGCGCCACGTTCACCACCGCCATGTCCAACACGACCATGAACTGCGCGACGGCCACCGCCGTCAGAGCGACGCCGGGCCGCCCGCGAGAGTTTTTATACATGTATAGAAAGTAACCGCGCGAGTCGCCCCGTGTCCACACCCGGTTCTGCGGATGGGCGAAGATGGACGGATGCCGAGTTCGTCGTCGCAGCCACAACGCACCGGCCGACCTGCGCGTATCTCCCGAGCGGAGATCCTCGCGGCGGCCAATTCGGTGATCGACGCCGAGGGCGTGGCGAAGCTGACCATGCGCCGCCTCGCCACCGAACTCGGCTGCACGCCGATGGCGCTCTACCACCACGTCCGGGACAAGGAAGACCTGCTGCGCCTACTGCTCAACGAGTACGCCGACCAGGTGGCGTGGCCGGACCTGCCGGAGGAGCCGCGCGAGCGCGTCCGCGTCGCGGCGCGCGCCATGCACGACGTGCTCGCCGCACGGCCGTGGATCGTCGAAATCCTCACCGCCGACGACCTTTTGGGAGTTTCGGCGCTCTGGGTCAGCGAATCCATCGTGGACGGATTCGTCGCGGGAGGTCTACCGCTGGACCGCGCCGCCCAGGCGTACCGCGTCATCTGGCATTACACGGCGGGCGACCTCATCGTGCGCGCCCGATCCGCCCGCAGGGCCGCGGAGGACCGTCCCACCTTCCGCGCACAAGTCTTCGCCGACCTCGACGCCGACAGCTTCCCCCGCTTGGCCGCTCTCGGTTCCGACTACCTGTCCCTGGCCGCTCAGGACACCTACGATCTGGGCCTCGCCGCGCTCATCGACGGTCTGCTCCGGTCCGCATAGCGATCGAGCCCGCCGCGACGGGCAGGCTCGAACCTCGCTTCGCTCAGAATGTCACCCGCTGATCGGGCGGCATGTACAACTTGTCGCCTTCTTTCAGCTCGAAAGCCCTGTAGAACTCGTCGAGATTGCGCACGACCTGATTGCAGCGGAATTCGTTGGGGGAATGGGTGTCGATGCTGAGATAGCGGACGGTGAGTTCCTTCGTCTGCTTCTCACGCCAGCTGCGGGCCCAGGACAGGAACATGGTGCGGTAGTCGGGATTGTCGATCCCGCGGCGCTTCTCGGCGATGCGGAAGGCGGCCAGCGTGATCTGCAGTCCGCGCAGATCGGCGAGGTTCTCGCCCAAGGTGAGTTCGCCGTTGACGTGCTGGCTCGGCTCCAGCCCCTCAGGGACGAGCGCGTTGTATTGGTCGACCAGTTGTTTGGCCTTGGCGTCGAACGCGGCGCGATCCTCTGGCGTCCACCAGTCGCGGCGGTTGCCGTCGCCGTCGTACTTGGAGCCCTGGTCGTCGAAGCCGTGGCCGATCTCGTGCCCGATGGTGGACCCGACCGCGCCGAAATTGACCGCGGGCAGAGCGTCCTTGTCGAAGAAGGGCGGCTGAAGGTAAGCGGCCGGGAAGACGATCTGGTTGGACGTCGCGGAGTAGTAGGCGTTCACCGTTTGCGGCGACATCCCCCATTCGGTCTTGTCGACGGGCGTGCCCAGGCGCGCGAACGTCCGCTTGACCTCGAACTCGTTGATGGCGAGCAACGACTCGATCAGCTTGCCCTTGGTGATCTTCAGCTTCGAGTAGTCGACCCACTTGTCCGGATAACCGATCTTGGGATCGATTTTGTCCAGCTTCGCCAGCGATGCCGCCCTGGTGGCAGGTGACATCCACGTCGAATTCGTGAAGTTCTCCCGGTAGGCCGCGATCACGTCGGCGAGCATCTCCTTGGCGCGATCCTTGGCTTCCGGCGGAAAATGCTTGGCCACATAGAGTTTCCCGAGCTGCTCGCCGAGCTTGTCGTCGACGATGCTCACGCCGTACTTCCAGCGTTCCGGGCGCTCGTCCTGTCCGTTGAGAATCCGGCCCTTGAAGTCGAAATTCGCGTCGTTGACGGCCTTCGGCAGATAGGGCGCGAACTCCCGCAACACGGCCAACTTCAAGTAGTCCCGCCACGTGGCGATGTCCACCTCGGTCCACAGCTGACCCGCTGCCGTGATGAAGGACGGCTGGTTGACCACGATCGTCGCGAACAACTCGCGTGGGCGGTCGGTGTTGCCCGCCAGCCACGGATCCCAGTCGAAGCCCGGGGCGAGCGCGGTCATATCGGTCCAGCTGTAGACGTTGTAGGTCGCGTCGGTGTCGCGGTTGCGTACGTTGTCCCAGTGCGCGGGGGCGATGCGCTTCTCCAGATCGAACACGCGCTGAGCGACACCGGCCGGGTCGGCCCAACCCGCGCCCGCGGCGACGCGCTCGAGGAAGGTGCGGTACTGCCCGAGCACCTCGGCGTATTCGGGCTTCCGGTAGTACTGCTCCCCGAGCCCGAGTCCGGACTGGCCGACCGAGGGGATGTAGGCGTTGGAATTCTTCCGGTCGACGCCGATGCCGAGCCCGATCAGCCCGCCGATCGGCAACTCGGCCATCACCTTGGCCAGCTCCGGCTTGGTAGCGGCGCCATCGATCTTGGCGAACAGCGGCGCCAGCGGCGTCATGCCGAGCCGCTCGATCTCGTCCCAGTCCACCCTGGCGTCGTAGAGATCCCTGATCTGCTGTTCTTCCGAGCCGGGCTTCGGGTCGTGGATACCGTCGATGATCTCGCGCAACTGCTGCTCGGTGCGCTCGCCCGCCTCGCTGCCCGAGCCGTAGCTGACCTTGTCCGGCGGCAGCTGGTACTCCCGCAGCCATTTCCCGTTGACGTGCCGGTACAGGTCGTCCTGCGGCCGTATCGTCTCGTCCGCTCCGCTGAGATCGACGCCGGTCAGCGTCCTGCTCGCGGGTTCGGTGTCGTCCGAACAGGCGACCAGCGCGGCGGCGGCCGGGACGGCTCCGAGGGCGATCAGGAAGGCACGACGATCCAGCTTCGCTGGCCGACCGGTAGATGTCACGAGAATCCTCTCCCCGACGCGGCGGTGCCGCTGGTGTACGAAGGCAGCCTTGCAGGACACGAGGCTACCGGCGCGGCGCCGGTCCGGCCCGGATTGGGGACGAGCGTCGTCGTGCGGGCCGGCGACCACCCCCGATTTGGGAACGACCTGCGGATTCCCATACACTAGACCGGTTGCCTGCGGGAGCTGTGCCCGCAATCCGGCAGTGAACCCCCAGTGGTTGGTTCCGCGTTTCTGGCTCGAACCGAGAAAACCGCTGGCAGGCGCGCGTCCGGAGGGCGACCGACCATGCCCGTCGGGTCGGCAATCCGGCGTGCACATACGTCCAGGTCAAGGAGGACGCTGAAGTGATTCAGCAGGAGTCGCGACTGCGCGTCGCCGACAACACGGGCGCGAAGGAGATCCTTTGCATCCGCGTTCTCGGCGGTTCGTCGCGTCGCTATGCCGGTATCGGCGACATCATCGTCGCTACCGTGAAGGACGCCATCCCCGGCGGCAACGTGAAGCGGGGTGACGTCGTCAAGGCCGTCGTCGTGCGCACCACCAAGGAGCGCCGTCGTCCGGACGGTTCCTACATCAAGTTCGACGAGAACGCGGCCGTGCTCATCAAGGCGGACAACGACCCGCGCGGCACCCGCATCTTCGGCCCGGTGGGCCGCGAGCTGCGCGACAAGAAGTTCATGAAGATCGTCTCGCTGGCCCCGGAGGTGCTCTGACATGAAGGTGCACAAGGGCGACACCGTGCTCGTCATCTCGGGCAAGGACAAGGGTGCCAAGGGCAAGGTCATCCAGGCCTACCCGAAGGAGAACCGGGTTCTCGTCGAGGGCGTGAACCGCATCAAGAAGCACGTCGCGAACTCCGCCAACCAGCGCGGCGCCTCCTCGGGCGGCATCGTGACCCAGGAAGCCCCCATCCACGTCTCCAACGTGATGGTCGTCGACTCCGACGGCAAGCCGGCCCGCGTCGGCTACCGGACCGACGAGGAGAGCGGCAAGCGGGTCCGGATCTCCCGTAAGAACGGGAAGGACATCTGACATGACCACGACCGAAAAAGTGCAGCCCCGGCTGAAGCAGCGCTACCGCGAAGAGATCAAGGACGCGCTGAACAAGGAATTCTCCTACGCCAACGTGATGCAGATCCCGGGCGTGGTGAAGGTCGTCGTCAACATGGGTGTCGGCGACGCCGCCCGCGACGCGAAGCTGATCAACGGCGCCGTCGAGGACCTGGCCCTGATCACCGGTCAGAAGCCGCAGATCCGCAAGGCGACCAAGTCCATCGCGCAGTTCAAGCTGCGTGAGGGCATGCCGATCGGCGCGAAGGTCACCCTGCGCGGCGACCGCATGTGGGAGTTCCTCGACCGCCTGGTCTCCATCGCGCTGCCGCGTATCCGCGACTTCCGCGGCCTGTCGCCGAAGCAGTTCGACGGCAACGGCAACTACACGTTCGGCCTGAGCGAGCAGTCGATGTTCCACGAGATCGACGTGGACCGGATCGACCGTCCGCGTGGTATGGACATCACCGTGGTGACCACCGCGACCAACAACGAAGAAGGCCGTGCCCTGCTCAAGCACCTCGGCTTCCCGTTCAAGGAGAACTGAGCACATGGCTAAGAAAGCACTGGTCAACAAGGCCAACGCCAAGCCGAAGTTCGCTGTCCGCGCCTACACCCGCTGCCAGCGCTGCGGCCGCCCCCACGCGGTCTACCGCAAGTTCGGCCTCTGCCGCGTGTGCCTGCGCGAGATGGCGCACCGCGGCGAGCTGCCGGGCGTGCACAAGAGCTCCTGGTGAGCTGACGCTCGGCTGAGCGTCGACAACTGAATTTCGAGCGAGGGCACGGACTCACCCGAGTCCGTGCCCTCGCTTGCATCCTTGATCATGATTTCACCACGACTGACTAGCTGGGCTTCGGGCATGACGATCCAGTCACCGGACCACTTGCCGCATGAGATGACCGAGGAGCAGTATCGCCGACTGCCGGAAGGTGTCGCGCGTGAGATCGAGGTTGTCCACGGACATGTGATCTTCTGCGAATCTCCGGTTCCTGAGCACAATCGCGTCGCACGCCGCTTGGCCAGTTCGATGGAGGAGTTGCCGAGCACCGAACCGTGCATCCGCGTCGAGACGGATATCGATGTGGTGCTGTGGCGGATACCGAAGTTCACGTTCCGGCGACCGGACGTAACGGTGTACTGCTGCTTGCCCGAGCGCGGAGCGAAGCTGGAAGCCGGCGACGTGCTGATCGTCGTCGAGGTGTCTTCACCGCCCACCGCCGCCGAAGACCTATTGGACAAGAAGGTTCAGTACGCGCGCGCGGGCATTCCGCTCTACTTGGTCGTTGTCCTCGACACCAAGTTCGACATCGAAGAGGTGCGGGAATTCCGCCTCGACGCCCACGCCGCCGAGTACCGTCTGCACCGTCTGCACCGTGACGGATTCGTCCGCCTGGAACACGTCGTGCTCGGCGACATCAGCTTCGCCGACCTGGTTCGGTAGTCGCTGGCCGCCAGTCCCTCGAGCCCTATCAGGACCGTCCGGGTGGCAACACGCGGACAATCCCGTGGATCCAGCGGCGACAGGCCGTTCGTGGGAAGCCAGGCGTGAATCTTCCCTCCAGGGACCGCCGCCGGGACGCCGGAAAAGGCTCCCTCGGTCCGCGCGATTACCGACGGCGATCATCCGTTGGGTCGATAAGCCCGCCATTCGAAGCAGCGAGCGCAGATGTCGGCCTCCGCGTTTACGGACGGGCTCCGGGTCAGGCCGAAACCCGGTCGGCGGCGAGGAATTCGTCGACGAAGCCCAGCGCCCGGTTCTCCAACTCCGCGTAGTGCGCTTCGCGCGCCGCGCCGGTGAGGGCTTCGTCGAGTAGCAGGTTGCCCGCGGCATCCAGGCGCTGCCGCTTCTCTTCCGCGCCGGGCAACAATCCCACCGATGACCGCGCGAGTCCGCAGTAGTAGGCGATGCCGTCGTCGAGTTGCGCGCTGAGCGCATCCTGCATGGGTCCGACGAGCGCGTCGTCGTCTGCCACGCCCGCCAGTCCCAGCCACAGCATCCGCTTGCCCGCGAGCCGGGATTTGCTGCGGCCATAGGCGAATCCGTAGTTCCACACCCGATCGATCCAGCCCTTCAGAATCGCCGGGACCTGCATCCAGTACACCGGGAACACTGCGACGATCACGTCGGCGCCGAGGATGCGCCCCATATGGCTCTCGACCTCGGGGGAGTAGGCCTTCTCCCGGTTGCCCCATTCCGGAAGGTCGGCGGCGGTCATCCGGGGATCGAAGTTCTCGGCGTGCAGGTCCAGCAGGTCGATCCGGTAGCCGTCCGTGGTGAGCCGCCGGATGGCCAGTTCGGCGATATGGGCGGTCAGCGAATCGGGCCGGGGATGGGCGACGACGACCAGCGCGGTGCGGGTGATCGCGGTGTCCACGGTCGGGTTGTGCGGCAAGGTGGCCTCCACTGTTGGTCCGGAGTTTCGGACGATCGGTTGTTCGGTCCGGTTTCCATTCCATACCCTGAGCAGTGGACGATCTATGGGTGAAGATCTACCTTCGATAGGAGTTCGTCTACACTCGACTGTGTGGATCCTCTGAGCAAACTGCTGGGCGGTATACGCGCCGAGGGAGCTGTGCTCACCACCGCGGTCTTGGAAGCACCGTGGAGCATCCGGTTCGCCGACGAGGCGCCGTTGACCATGGTGACCGTGCTGCGCGGTGCGGGGACACTACTACTGCCGGGCGGTCTGGAACGTCGGATCACAGTGGGGGACACCGCGATCGTGCGCGGCCCGCAACCGTTCGTTCTCGTCGACCGCGCCGATACTGTCGGCCTGCCGCACGAGGAATACGAGGTCGCCTGCTTCGCGCAGGACGCGAAATGCGATCCCGCGCTCGATGGCGGTCGGTGGGAGAACGACCTCACCGGTGAGACCGCTCTGATCGTCGGCGCCTATCGGGCTTCCGGCCGCCGCCACGAACGTCTGCTGCGTGCTCTACCGCCCGTCCTGGTGGTGACCGACGACGTGGAGGTGTGCGCGTGGATGGAGTCGATCGCCGCCGATGCCGCCCGGCGTCCGGCCGGAGCGCAGGCGATGATGGACCGGCTGCTCGACTGGGCGCTGGTCTGCACGCTGCGCGACTGGTTCGAAGAACTGGACGCCGACGCGCCGGGGTGGTACAGAGGGCCGGCCGATCCGGTGGTCGGGCCGGCGTTGGAGGCCATGCACGGAAAGCCCTCCGCCGGTTGGACAGTCGCGTCGCTGGCCGCCGAGGCGGGGGTATCCCGGGCGCTGTTCGCACGGCGGTTCTCCGAGGTCATGGGCCAGTCGCCCCTGGCGTACCTCACCGAATGCCGGATGGATGAGGCGGAGGAACTGCTGGCTGACCGGAGTCTCACCGTGGCGCAGGTGGCGAGGGCCGTCGGCTATGCGGACGCTTTCGGTTTCAGCGCGGCGTTCAAGCGACTTCGAGGTATCCGCCCCACTGATTTCCGCGCTGCCACCACCGGTCTCGGAGCGTGAACCGGTTCCGCCGCTTCGAGACCGACTCCAGCGCGTTCTGGATCGGCAGAGCCGAGTGAAGACTTCCGACGTCGTCGATACACATCGAAGAGGTGCGGGAATTTCGCCTCGACGCCCACGCCGCCGAGTACCGCCCGCACCGTGACGGATTCGTCCGCCTGGAACACGTGGCGCTCGGCGACATCAGCTTCGCCGACCTGGTTCGGTAGTCGCTGGCTCGGCCAACCTGCCGGTACCGAAAGCACTGGTCGGGGGTCGCGTGGTAGCGGCGGGGGTAGGACAAGTATCCGCCGCTACCGCACCGCCTCATGCCTTGATGAAATCGAGGATGTCGGCGTTGAGCTGCGTGGCGTGCGAGATCATGATGCCGTGTCCGGTCGCCGGGTATTCCTTGTAGGTGTTGCCGGGAATCAGATCCTTGATCACCCGACCGCAGAGGTCGATGGGAGCCGAGGCGTCGGCGTCACCGTGGATGACCAGCGTGGGCACGGTGAGCGCGCGCAACTCGTCGCGGAAGTCGGCGTGGTAGATCGTATTCATGATCTCGTCCGCGGCGAGAAGTGAACAGTCCATGCACTTCTGCACCATCCACGCGATCCGCGCCGAAGACACCTGGTTGCCCAGATGCGTCGCGAAGAATGCCTGCGCGTTCTGTTCCATCCACAGCGGCCGATCCGCGGCGCGGGCCGCGTTCACCGCATCGAAGACCGCCTTCGGCACGCCGTTCGGATTGTCCTCGGCCTGTGCGAAATACGGCATCGTCACCGATACCAGCGCGACCCGGCTGATCCGATCGCTGCCGTACCGGGTCAGATACCGGACGATCTCACCGCCCGCCATCGAATGCGCGACCACGGTGACGTCGCGCAGATCGAGATGGTCCAGGAAAGCGGCCAGATCCGCGGCGAGCGTGTCGTAGTCGTACCCGTGCCCGACCCAGTCCGACTTGCCGTGTCCACGCCGGTCATACGACAGGCACCGCAGGCCCTGCTTGGACAGCGGCAGCATTTGCAGCTCCCACGAAGTGCTGCTCAACCAGCCACCGGCCAGGAAGAGCACCGGCTGTCCGGTACCCCAGTCCTGGTAGTGCAGGGTGGTGCCGTCGTGCGATTCGAAGTAGGGCATCGTTTTCTCCAATCCTTGGTTGCCCATCATCATCTCGGGTCTTGATAATGAAGTCGATTACCTCTCGGGTAAGTGCCCTGCTTCCCGACGAGCAGCGCCGATTTCTCGATGTGTTCGCTGCCGCCGCCCCCATACGGTCTACCGCAAGCTCGGCCTGTGCCACGTCTGCCGCGACGACCTGCCGGGCGTGCACAAGAGCTCCTGGTGAGCTGGCGCTCGGCTGAGCGTCACCAACTGCATCGCGAGCGAGGGCACGGACTCCATACGAGTCCGTGCCCTCGCTCGCGTTTGGGGCAGCGGTCGTTCGGTGTTCCGAGGCCGGGTGAGCGCCGTTTTCGCGTTCGGCATTGTCGGGCAGCGCTTTTCCCGTCGCTATGGCCGGAGTACTTTGTCGGTGGGACTGTTCGGTGACAGAGGGGGCAGAGGGTTGGTCGGGGAGCAGCCATCGCTGTCGGTCGATACCGATGCAGTCAAAGCCTTGGGGCGCTTGGCCTTCGATGTCGCCACTCAGTGTCGGGACGGGTATTCGGCATTGGAGACCGATGTCCGCGACTTGCTGGAGAGCTGGACCGGTAGCAACGCAGGCGCTTTCGCGGCCGGATGGGAAGAGTTCCATCAAGGGGCGGTGCAGGTGTGGGATGCGCTGTTCGAGCTGGCGGAGAAGCTGGGAATTACCGCGGACACCGTGCGCGGCGCCGATCAATCATTCGCGGCGGGCGTCAGCTCGCTCGATCTGCCTTGAGGGGGACCGCATGTCCGACGCAGAGGCCTTCTCGGTCGAGCTCGAGAAACTCGAGAACTTGGCCGCCCGGATCCGAGGCTTCGCGGGGTTGCTTGCCGATCAGCTGGCGGCGATCGACCAGAAAGTCAAGGAAGTCGACGCCGCGTCGGCCGGTGCGGCGATGGTGGCCTACCGGGAAGCGCACGACGAGTGGTTGGCGGGAGCCACCGACATCGCCGAAGGGCTCACGGCTTTGGAGGAGGCCGTGAACCTCGCCCACGACGGCTATACCGGAGCTGTTGCCAAGGGCTTGAGGATCCTCGGCGTATGACGGCTTTGGCTGTCGATCCGAAGGCTTACTACCAAGCGGCCACCAACTGCTTCGACGCGGCCTCCGCGCTGCGGGACAGCTTTCTGTACATCTTCGCGGAGCTGTCCGAATGCGGATCGATGGCGGGCGTGGACGAGAACGGCCAGGAGTGGGCACGCTCCTACAACACCTCCGCCTACGAAGCGGTGGGATTCTTCCAGGACGTCCACTCCACGCTGTACGCATACGGCAGCGCCCTCAACGACATCGGCTTCACGCACGCGCAAGCCAACGCAACCATGAAGGGCGCACCGCAGACGGACCGGCCGACAGACCCGGGAATGCCTGTGTTCGGCCCGTTCTCGGTCCCGGCTTCCGCTGGTGGACCCGGCCACGGGATCGTGGACAAGGGCATCAATATCATCAGCCACATCGGCATCCCCGTTCCCGACGGCGACACCGGAAAACTCGCCAAGGCAGCCGACGCCTGGGATCGCCTCGGCACGATCTACCAGAACACGAACGCCCGCGACAAGATCACGATCGCGGCGAGCCTGTTCGACAGTGTGACCGCCGACGACGCGGGCCACATCCGAGACGGTCTCAAATCCCTTGCGAGCTCCATCGATCAACTGCTGACCGCTTGCACGCAGATCAGCGAATCCTGCCTCGCATACAAGGACGCGCTGACGGAACTCCGCAATGAGATCAAGGGCTTCTTGGATTCTCTCGTCCAAGAGCTTGCCATCGATGCCGCGATCACCGTGGGTCTGTCGTTGATCAGCTTCGGTGCGGGAGCGGTTACCGCCGCCAAAGCTCTGGACTCGGTGCGGAAATGGGCCGGGAAGATCAAAGACGGCATCATCGCCTGGCGAGCCCGCAAGGCGCTCCAGATCGCCGGTATCCGCCAGGAGGCTAGGGACGCCGCTGTCAAGGCCAGAAAGGTGGTCACCGACCTACGTGATCGGCTGCGTAAGAAGGCTGACGACTCCCCTAAGCCACCGAAAAAGTCACTCAAGGAAGAGTTGGACAACGCCCAGGTATGGACCGGGCGAAACTTACCAACTCAGGGCGGTCCGCCGAACGGATACCTCGTCAAACGGGACGCTCAGGGAAACATCACGCATTACTCACATTTCGATGCTGACGGGGTGGCGACCAGCCGAGTAGATGTTGTCGGAAAGCCGCACATGGACAAGACGACAGGGCAATATATTCCGACACCGCACGTTGTGGAAGTTCAGAAGAATATAGACCCCGCCACAGGCCGGATTTTCGCGCGTACCATCAATGACAGTGTCAGACCCGCTCTACCTGAGGAGATCCCATAGTGAACACAGCAGATGAGCAAGTTGGTCTGCGGGCAGCGCTGGAGCATTCCCGAAGCGACGAAGGACTGGTACGGCTTCGCGCCATCTCCGAGTTGAGTGCCCTGATCTTCGATCCTCAGGCGCGCAGGCGTCTTGTGGAGATGCTGGACGATGACGTGGTCACGATGCAAATCGAAGCGGCCGAGGTTCTGGTGCGATATGGCGGCCAGGAGGGCCTGCTGTCGGTTCTGGAAGAACTTGGCCGGCGAGATGACGGTGATGTCGATTACATCGCATACCGACTCAGCGATCTGGACAATTTAGGGGATTTTCCGGTTCTGGAGACCGCATCCGCCATTGCTGAATCGGACATATCACCCGATGCGCGACGCGGTCTGAAAGATCTGCACGACGTCATGGGGCGATGAAGGAGTGTGGAGGAATGTCCGGGGTGCGCTACCTGAGGAGATTTCAAAGTGGACACCGGTGAAGCCGATGCTGCGCTGTCGTCGATATTGGCGCACTCCCGGAATGATGATAATGCCATAAGGGTCGAAGCAATACCTGGCCTCGGGCGAAACATCCGCTCCAGCAGTGCGCGAGAACGACTGCAGGAGATATGGTCGCTCCCATCGGAGCAAGTGATTCAACGACTGTCCGAACTTCTCGGTGACGATGATATGGCGGTAGAACTGGAAGCGACCGAGGTTCTGGCTCGTTTCGGTGGCCGAGCCGGGCTCGTGGCCATCCTCGGAGAGTTAGGGCGACGTGTCGACGATCCTGATTCCGACTATATCGCCTACCGTTTACAAGAGTTGCAAACAAATGATGGATTACCGATCCTGCAGAATTCTCGTAAGATCATGGATCAGTCTCCCTCGCATGAAGTGAGCGAAGGAATAAATCAGATCGAACAGCTTTTCGGATATTTGGCTCCGAAAGATAAATAGTATGCACTCGGTAAGTGCATGGTCGTGAGGTTTCGGACAATCAAACGTCGACGGAAACGGCTTCGCCGGAGTGGCGTTCATACGCGCCCGGACCGCCACACTCTCAGTCTGTGACGCGGTATGTTTTCGCGAATGGTAGTCATTAGAACGCGATTTCGAAGGTTGGAGGAGTGTAGGTGGACGACCATGAGTTCATTGAGCCGGAAGAGTCGGAGTTCTTGGAGGCTTTCGGGGCCGATCGTGTAGCCATCCCCGAAGCTACCGCTTCCTTTGTGGTGAGTATCGACTCCGACGATCGGAACAAACTGGAATTATCATACGATGTAATAGCGCGGTCCGCCCGAGTGTGTTGGTTACAGGACTCGATGCTCGTGGTGGATATTTTCCGAGAACAGGTGAACCGTATTGCGGTCGAACGGGGCGGGGTATTCATGATATCGACCAGCGGAGTCGATCTGTCGGGCGAATTATCTGTAGAGGTTTATCCGATCCGGATCAGAGATGTGTCGTTGACCCGGTGAATTATGTCGGTCGTATGCCGCTCGCGCGGAGCGCTGTCGGAGACAGGATTTATACATCGGTCGACGCGGCGTGGTTGGTACTCTCATCTTGTGAAGAGCTCGGACAATTGCCACGTCGATGGCATGGCTTTGTCGAATAGTTGGCCGGTATCCCCACCGAACTGGATTCGTACATGACGCGAGATTACTCGGACTATCCAGCCCTTTCTAATCTGTACCTCGAGGATAGCTACGTCCTCGATATCATCGAGCGGCCCGCCGAAGTCGTGTTCGTCCTCGAGGCGGTGCTGACACCCGAGCACCCGAGGTATCGCGCCCCGGGCGCCCGGGAGCAGCATTGCTACGTCCGTGGCAACCTCTTTTTCGTGAAAGTGAGCCGCATCGAATGGCTAGAGCGATCTTTTCGGAAGTATAAGGATGCTTCAGGCTCGGAAGATTTGGGAAACGTGGATGTGTTGACCAACACTGACGCGGTGTATTACATGGAGGGCGATTGGGGAAAGGTGCGAATCTGGAGCAACGACGATCCACAGTTCGAGTTTTCGGAGAAGCCGTAGTCAATGTTAGCGTGGATAGGCAAAAAGTTTGGAGCTGGTGCTAGGGTGTTGAAGGCATATTTTCCGTGATCGAGAAGTTGAAAAACTTTCTTCTCTGCAATATCGCGGACGACTGGGCCGCGATCGGCGAGTTCGATGGGACGATCGAAAAAATCGCTGCGGGAGAATACTCGCGAAGTTACGTACTGGGTGTTATCGAAGAATTGGCGAACGATGGATACATCGAGTTCGGCGCGTTCCCGGGGGGTGGCGAGGGGTGGGAACCCTGGAAAGTCGGTATCGAGGAATCGATCAGGCGTATTTCTGATGGCTATAACGGAGTGCCCGGATACCTGAGCATCGCTGATGACGAGATCGGCTCCAGCGAGATTTTCAGAGCGAAGATAACCGAAAGTGGCAGACGGCGATTGCAGGAGCTGGGCGATCCGTACGAGAACTATGGCGATCCGTGGGCAGATGATCCCTACTTGCGTGCATAAGAAGGTCATGCCCTTGCCATCGCAGTTGAGGTGGCGTTGTTCGTAGTCCTTGCTGTTGAAGGGTAAGGCTCGGCCGTTCGGAACGGGATCGCGGTCTCCCTATCGGGACCGGGGCTTCGATCCTGGTGCCGCTTCGTGCGCGGTGACGCCAGGCTTGCCGTATCCGGTGCGCAGCGTCTGCGATGTGGCGATTGGAGAGGCTCCCGGCGATCTGGCCGGAGCGTGCCCGCCCGGATGCAGTCCCGCGCTGCCGTCTCGCGGGGAACCTTAAAGCCGAGCCAGTCTTATTAAAGGTTATCTGTTAACGTTTAATAAGGAGGTGGCATGGCAAAGTTTGCGCGACGGCGGTGGGCCGGCAACCTGGATGGTGGCGGCCTGTCTCGACGGGACCGTGGCTCTGGCACATACGAGGTGTACCTGCCCGATTCGCTGGCTGGTCGCCGCATCGTCTTGACCAGCGAGACCGCCGCCGACGTGGTCGACGCGGAGGTGGCGATCACTCGTCTCGATACCGAGGCGGTAGCACTTGTGGAGACCGAAGCGTTGTCTCGGTTGCTGCTGCGCGCCGAGGCCATCGCATCGTCACGGATCGAGGGGCTGGTGGTCGGCGCGCGTCGGCTATTGCGCGCGGAGGCGGCGCGCCAGCTGGAGGGCGAATCATCGGACGTGACGGCCGCCGAAGTTCTGGCGAATATCGACGCTATGGCACTGGCCACCAGTGCGGTCGGCCGTGGTGAGCCGATCACTGAGGATGTTCTGCTCGAAATCCACCGGCGGCTGCTCACCGGCACCAGACTCGCACAGCACGGCGGGTGTTTCCGAGACGCGCAGAACTGGATCGGCGGCAGCTCCTTCAATCCCTGCTCGGCCGCATTCGTTCCGCCGCCCCCAGAGCTCGTCCCCGAACTGATGAAGGACTTGATCGCGTTTTGTAATAGCGACGATCTGCCCGCTGTCGCGCAAGCCGCCATCGCCCACGCACAGTTCGAGACGATCCACCCCTTCATCGACGGCAACGGCCGAACCGGTCGAGCATTGATCCATCTGATCCTGCGCCGTCGTGGCGTGGCCGAACGCGTCGTCGCGCCTGTCTCGCTCATCCTCGCCACGTGGAGCGACAGCTATATCGACGGTCTGACTCGCTTCCGGTAGCCGTACAGCGTCTGGCCGAAGCCGGAATCCTGCGCCAGCTCACCGTCGGTCGCCGCAACAGGGCCTTCGAGTCGCCTGAGGCGATCAGTGCTTTCACCGCCTTGGAACGACGTCTTGCCAGCCCAGAGGGCAACACTCGAACATCGGACCCAGCACGCCCGGTGCCGTCGAGGAAGATGCAGTCTGGCCGCTGACCTGCGGCCGACGAGGGCATCGGCTCTCCCCCGATTCGAGCGCCCGCGAGCTTCTCGGGACGCCAGCGTCATCACGCACGGCTCGTCGTTCGACTGGGAGTTGGCTGCTGTTGGACTACTGATCGTCTGGCGCTCGGGAAACGATCCAAGGCACGGAATTATCGGCAGGTGAATTCGCCGTCTTTGGTTGCGGACAGGAAGGTGTCCCAGGCAGCGGGGGTGAACGTGAGGGCCGGGCCGGTCGGGTTCTTGGAGTCGCGCATGCCGATCGTGCCGTTGTTCAGGTGGGCGATCTCTACGCATTGG
Source organism: Nocardia sichangensis (assembly GCF_047200615.1). Taxonomy (NCBI): domain Bacteria; kingdom Bacillati; phylum Actinomycetota; class Actinomycetes; order Mycobacteriales; family Nocardiaceae; genus Nocardia; species Nocardia sichangensis. The sequence goes on along the minus strand of NZ_JBJZOK010000022.1, from coordinate 107,196 downwards.
CCGTTGGAAGCGCTGTAGCTGCTCTTGAACCAGCGGGCTCCGGATAGGTCAGCGGTCACCGTCAAAACTCCTTGCTGCTCGGCGGAGCAGGTCGCGCGTGGTCTTCTCGGCCGGGAGAGTTGGTGGGGCCGGGAGGTGTGAGCCCGGCCGCGGGGGCGGCCGGGCTCGAAAGTTCTCAGCTGTGGGTGAATTCGCCGTGTTTGGTTGCGGACAGGAAGGTGTCCCAGGCGGTGGGGGTGAAGGCCAGGGTGGGGCCGGTCGGGTTTTTGGAGTCGCGCATGCCGACTGTGCCGTTGTTCAGGTGGGCGATCTCTACGCATTGGCCGTTGGATTCGCTGAAGCTGCTCTTGAACCAGTGCGCTCCGGATAGGTCAGCGGTCACCGTCAAAACTCCTTGCTGCCCGGCGGAGCAGGTCGCGCGTGGTCTTCTCGTCCAGGGCCGTCTCTCGGATGGCGTCGGCCATTTCAGTGTAACGCTGCACCAATTCGGGCCTTTCCAGGTAGAGATCACTGCTCATCCCGCCGTCGAGGTAGACGACCGGAGGTTCGATCGGTCTTCCTCTGCTGTCCGTGCCGAAGTCCAGGAGCACGAATGAGCCGTGCAAGATGCCGCGCGTGTATCCGGCCGAGTACGGGTGGATTCGCAGAGTGACGTTCGGCCGGGTGCTGACATCGGCTAGATACCGATGTTGTGCGGCCATCACCTTCGGGCCGCCGACCACCCGGTAGACCGCTGATTCATCGAGAAGCACGTGAAGGTCCACCGGGCGGGTCTTGCGGGTGACCGCCACTTGCCTGTTGAGGCGAAGACGCACTCGTTGCTCGATGTCCTCGTGAGGACCGTCGTGCAGAAAAGCGCCGATCAGTGCGCGGGCATAGTCGGCGGTTTGTAGCAGTCCAGGGACCTGCACCGCATAAGACGTGAGCCGCCGCGCCGACCGCTCCATCCCGACGTACATGTTGAAAGCATCCGAGAACAGTCCGCCGAGCGGCGTGATGCCGTCCTCGTCTCGCGCCGTCGCCGCGCGCGACGCCAGTCCCACCGCCTGTTCGGTCTGCTCGGCGGTCACCTCGTAGAGCATGCACAGTTCGCGCACGTCCTGGCGGCGTGGTTTCACCGCTCGTCCGGTTTCCAGGCGTTGTAACCCGTTGAAACTGAGTTGAACTTCCTTCGCGGCGATGGCGATCGTCAGGCCGCAGCCTTCACGCGCCTCGCGCAGAAATCTGCCGAGCTGGCGGCGCAGCAGCGTCGGCGACTCGACTTCGGTCATCGGCTTTCCCCCAGGTGAATGAATCCAGCACACGGTCTGAACTGCATCCATTGATACACCGAAAGTCGATGCTGTCCTGGGCTTTCGGAGAAGTTGTCGGGAATACGCGAATCAGGTCGAAGTAGGCGGTGCCCGGCTGGTGTGCTGTGCGTGCGCCAGGCCGCTGAACAGGACTTTCTCGATGCCAAGCGGCAAGCATTCCGCGATAGGGCGCGCTTCCGACTCACTCGATGGCAGGGGAACACCATGCAGGATGGCTCCTTTCGGGACACTCCCACAACCAGGTGCGCGTTCTACCGCCGTATCGGCGGACTCGCCGCACGTGTGGACCCGCACACCGGCCGCATCACGGTCCCGGCTGGCAGCGTATGGGGATTGGGGATGGCGGCGTATCTCGGCCACGAGGTCCGCGAGGAACTCCGGCGGCGAGGAAGCGCTATCGGGCCGATCGTGTCGTACCCGAGATCGGGCTGCTGGGTCTTTCTCGTGCGTCCCGATCTCCCGGACTCGACCGCTGCGTGCGCCCAGTTGTATCGGGCTGGTGTCACGGTTTACGGCCACGGCCGGGCGATCGCCTTGCCGTCGCCGGCCGATCGCCCTCCTGCGGTGCGGCATTGGGTCGAGCCGCCTCGAGACGGTTTTCGTCCCTCGGCGATGGTGGTGATCGCGGCGATCAGCCGATGCCTTCCGCCGCGAGCGATCAACCTGTCCGCGCTCGGTTTTGCCGGAACTTCAACGCCGACCAGGGGAGTTCGGTGACAACCGGTCGGCGAATTGACCCGGATGAGAAGCAAATTCGTGAGCTGCGCCTGCCCGGCACCCGTGCATTCTTCGATATCTTCAACGGCCGCATCGAACCGGCGGACGCGCTGATGGTGTCGGCCGTGGGGCTGCTCGGCGTGTGGGTCCGGCACTACGAGAGCCGCAAGCCTGGTCGTCCGATGAGCCACCGGCTCGCCTATCCGATGGACCTGCATATCTGGGCGATCGACCGATATGTGGAAGACCTGCTCGAAACGGCGAGCCGCGAGGGTTACCGGCCTGCTCCGGATGCCCAGGAGACGCATTACTCCTACGGCGAGCTGGTCAGCCTGCTGACTGCGGATTTCGTGCGCTGCCGCCGAGAGGAACAGCAACCCGGCGGCATCACCGAGGATCAGATTCTCCACCACGTGCGGCACTGGGACGGGTTCAACGCCATGGTGGAAGCGGTAGCCGCCGGGCGACTGCGACCGAAGATTCCGCGCAACACGGGACCCGCGCCTGCCGCCGCCGAGCCGCAGGAGAGGGCGTGACAACCCCGCGCCCGGAGGAGCCCGATGTCCACCTGCGCGTACTGATCGGCGGCCTGAGTCTCGACTTCGCCGCTTGCCATACCGCAGCCGTGCGGTTCATCAAGGAGTGGCGTGCGGTGCGCGCTGCTGCCGACCTCATCGTTGTTCCTGGTGATACCGCCGGCCTGCCACGTTTGCCGTGCGAGCGCCTCTACTTGCAGCCGTGAAGACGCTCGCGCCACAAGCCGCGGACGAATCTTCGACTCGGGCATAATCACCCCGTGCGACGGGGCCGCGAGTGGCACACCGTCGAGAGGCCTACTCGGCCGATGGCGCGGTGGTGTGCCACTCGCGGACGCCGCGTGTCATCGGCGGTCCGGGTTGCAATTGAGGTCACCGGCGAGGATGTCGTCGATGCGTGCGGCGAGTGTGGGATCGCCGCTGGCGAAACGATTCAGGCGTAGCGGCCGCGATCGGCGGACCCGCATCGCGGCCAGGTGAATAGCGTCGCGAAGGATATCCGCACTGCTGACGCCCGTCCGCATTGCCGCGTCCTCGATGACGGCCAAGTCGGCAGTATCAGCGTGGACCGTGATTCGCTCGAGAGGCATATGCACACTGTGGCAGAGGTGTGCGCGAAGCTGTCGCGAGCCATATGGGAGGCGGTTCATTTCGGCTCTGTGCGAGGGGACGAACGCCGGAAGCCGGGCGCAGCGAGCGCTACGCCGCGCTGGTGTGCGGTGTGAAGCTGACGCGTGCGTCGTCGGCGTCGATGGTGATGTGCAGCGAAGCGTCCAGGGCTCGTGCCAGCTTTGTCAGCAGCGGAAGGGTGGGGACGGCGTCGGATCCCTCGATCCGGGAGATCTTCGCCTGCGTCGGTCCCGCCCGGTCGGCGAGTTCCGCTTGGGTGAGTCCGAGCTCCGTGCGACGGTTGCATACGGCGGCGGCGAGTTCCATGGCCAGTCTGATTTCATGAAGCACTTCGCTGACGGCCTCGGGCTCGGTCAGCCCTTGGTCGCTACCCGTCTGCCATCGACTGTGGGGCATCACAGCTCTTCCTTCTCGATAGTGCGAAGGAACTCGTCGTGGGTGGGGCCGTGTTCGGCCTCGCATATTCTTCGCATCTCGATAGCGGGTTTGCCCTCGGCCTCCTCGCGGTAGGCGGCGCGGTCAGAACTCCAGCTCCGACCAGGGGATGTGGATCGGGAACGGGAATTCGATGGTGATGGCATCGGAGTTCTTCGGGGACCACTCGTCCGTTACGAGGTAGTTGGCCGTGCGCAAGGGGTGCACGCCGGGCGGAAGCAGCTTGCCGTGGGTCGTCTCCAGCGCGAAAGCGCGGACCATCTCGATGGCACTCCTCTCGCGTTCCAGCGTCACCTCCCAGTACATGGGGATGCCTGCCCTGGCATAACGCGCCTGCTTGGCGTACATGTCGGTCTGGGTGTTCGACGGAGAAAGGACCTCGCCGACCAGCAGGACGTCGTCGGCTCGGATGTCTTGATACGGAGCATCCAGGCAGCGATAGACGAGAAAATCGGGTGTCACGAAGTCGGATTTTCCGGCCTGGCCGAAGAACACATCGGTTTCGAAGTCGACGCGCCAGCAGCGCTCGGGCTGCTTCGCCATGCCTTCGCGAGCGCTTTGCTTCAGGGCGCTGGTCAGCGCGAATGTGAACGCCTGATGTTCGGCAGGCCCCCGTCGTAGCCAGACGACACGCCCATCCCACAGTTCGATCTGCCCGGCGATTTCTTCGGGCAGCTGCTCGAGCTCCTCCCACGTCATGTACTCGGGGAGGTCCGGTCGTTCGGTGCTCGGACTTGCCATGGCTTCATGTTAGCCCGGTCACGGGCTGTTTCCGCTGGTCATGAGTCCAGCGAAGCGGGCACCTCACAGACCCCGATTTTGCCCAGGTGAACCCCTTGCCTACACTAGAGCGGTTGCCTGGGCACCTCCATGTCCGCATGCGTGCGCTCGGGCGATCGAACCTCCTCCGGTCGGCAAGGGTCGGCCGGACCATCCGAATTGTCGTAGGCCCACCGCTGGGCATGCCGATGTGCATGGCTGCGCTGTATGGGAACCGCGGCGAGAAAGGTGTCTAGGTCGAACCATGACCATGACTGATCCGATCGCAGACTTCCTGACACGTCTGCGCAACGCCAACTCGGCGTACCACGATCAGGTGAAGGCTCCGCACTCGAAGCTCAAGGCGAACATCGCCGAGATCCTCAAGCGCGAGGGTTACATCGCCGACTACCGGACCGAGGACGCACAGGTGGGCAAGACGCTCATCGTCGACCTCAAGTACGGCCCGAGCCGTGAGCGCAGCCTTGCAGGCGTGCGCCGCGTCTCCAAGCCCGGTCTGCGCGTGTACGCGAAATCCACCAACCTGCCCAAGGTGCTCGGCGGCCTCGGCGTGGCGATCATCTCCACGTCCTCCGGCCTGCTGACCGACAAGCAGGCGGCCAAGCAGGGCGTGGGCGGCGAAGTCCTCGCTTACGTCTGGTAAGGGAGGTCAGGACAATGTCGCGTATTGGTAAGAAGCCCATCGCAATCCCCGCTGGCGTCGACATCACCATCGACGGCCAGGACATCTCGGTGAAGGGGCCCAAGGGCACCCTGTCGCTCACCGTCGCCGAGCCGATCACCGTCGCCAAGGGCGAGGACGGCCAGCTCGAGGTCGCCCGTCCGGACGACGAGCGCCGCAGCCGCGCGCTGCACGGCCTGACCCGCACTCTGGTGTCGAACATGGTCGTCGGCGTGACCCAGGGCTACGAGAAGAAGATGGAAATCTTCGGCGTCGGTTACCGCGTGGCGCTGAAGGGCCAGAACCTCGAGTTCGCCCTCGGCTACAGCCACCCGGTGCCGATCGAGGCCCCCGAGGGGATCACGTTCGCGGTGGAGTCGCCCACCAAGTTCTCCGTGTCCGGAATCGACAAGCAGAAGGTCGGCCAGATTTCGGCGGTCATCCACGGCCTGCGCAAGCCCGACCCGTACAAGGGCAAGGGCATCCGCTACGCCGGCGAGGTCGTTCGCCGCAAGGTCGGAAAGACGGGTAAGTGATCATGGCGCAAACCGAAAACCAGAAGGCCAAGCGCATCCCCCTGGGCAAGGACGTGTCGACGCAGCGCCGTCTGTCGAAGACGCGCCGTCACTTCCGCCTGCGCAAGAAGCTCGCGGGTACCACCGAGCGTCCGCGCCTGGTGGTCAACCGCTCCTCGCGCCACCTGCACGCGCAGCTGGTCGACGACTCGGTCGGCAAGACCATCGCCGCCGCCTCGACCATCGAGGCCGACGTGCGCGCGGTGGACGGCGACAAGTCGGCCAAGAGCAAGAAGGTCGGCGCCCTGCTGGCCGAGCGTGCCAAGGCCGCCGGTGTCGAGGCCGTCGTGTTCGACCGTGGTGGGCACGACTACCACGGCCGGATCGCCGCACTGGCCGATGCCGCTCGCGAAGGTGGGTTGAAATTCTGATGATCGATAACAAGAACGGAAGGAACGTCTGATGCCGGGACGTCAGAGGCGTGACGGCGGAAGCGGACCCGCCGGACAGAATGGCAGCGCCCCCGAGGGCGGCCGCGGCGATCGTCGCGGTGGCGGCGACCGTAGGGGCGGTGGCGACCGTCGCGACAACGCCGCGGAGAAGAACCAGCTCGAGCGGGTCGTCGCGATCAACCGCGTCTCCAAGGTCGTGAAGGGTGGTCGGCGCTTCAGCTTCACCGCCCTCGTGATCGTCGGTGACGGCAACGGCCTGGTCGGCGTCGGCTACGGCAAGGCCAAGGAAGTTCCCGCGGCCATCCAGAAGGGTGTCGAAGAGGCTCGCAAGAACTTCTTCCGCGTCCCGATGATCGGCTCCACCATCACGCACCCGGTTCAGGGTGAGGCGGCCGCCGGTGTGGTCATGCTGCGTCCGGCCTCGCCGGGTACCGGTGTGATCGCCGGTGGCGCGGCTCGTGCCGTGCTGGAGTGCGCCGGTATCCACGACATTCTGGCGAAGTCGCTCGGTAGCGACAACGCCATCAACGTCGTGCACGCGACTGTCACTGCCCTCAAGCAGCTGCAGCGTCCGGAAGAGGTCGCGGCTCGCCGTGGCCTGCCGCTCGAGGACGTCGCCCCTGCCGGCATGCTGCGTGCGCGCGCTCAGGCTGCCGGAGGTGTCAAGTAATGGCAGATCTCAAGGTGACCCAGATCAAGAGTTCGATCGGCGCCAAGAAGAATCAGCGGGACAGTCTTCGGACCCTCGGTCTGCGCGGTATCCGCAAGACCGTGGTCCGCGAGGACAACGCCCAGAACCGCGGGCTGATCAACGTCGTGCGCCACCTCGTGACCGTTGAGGAGGTCTGACATGACCATCAAGTTGCATCACCTGCGTCCGGCTCCCGGCGCCAAGACCGAGAAGATCCGTGTGGGTCGCGGTGAGGGCTCCAAGGGCAAGACGGCGGGCCGTGGTACCAAGGGCACCAAGGCGCGCAAGAACGTCCCGGCCGCCTTCGAGGGTGGGCAGATGCCGATCCACATGCGGCTGCCCAAGCTCAAGGGCTTCACGAACCCGTTCCGCACGGAATACCAGGTCGTGAACGTCGGCAAGATCGCGAAGCTGTTCCCCGAGGGCGGCGAGGTCGGCAAGGCCGAGCTCGTGGCGGCCGGTGCGGTTCGCAAGAACCAGCTGGTCAAGGTCCTGGGCGATGGTGAGATCGGCGTCGCGGTCCAGGTGACCGCGGACAAGGTCACCGGCGCGGCGAAGGAGAAGATCACCGCCGCCGGTGGCACCGTCACCGAGCTGGGCTGACGGTACTCTGCATTACAGCGGCGCCGGACGAGTGGAGAGCTCGTCCGGTGCCACTGTTAGAGTTCAATTGTTGTCTGCCAAGCCTCGTCGTGGTTTTCGGCGTCCCTTCTATGTCGAGCAGGGACATCGCTGAACATCCATGTCATGACCATGTCGTTCGCCAGGAGGATCAGTGCTTTCCGCCTTCGTATCGGCCTTCCGGACTCCGGACTTACGGCGGAAGATTCTCTTCACGCTGGGGTTGATCGCGTTGTACCGGCTGGGTGCCTCGCTGCCGTCCCCCGGCGTCGACTACAAGGCGGTCCAAGAGTGCATCGACCTGGTCTCGGGCGGTGAGTCCGGCGGCATCTACCAGCTGATCAACCTGTTCTCCGGTGGTGCGCTGTTGCAGCTGTCGGTCTTCGCGATCGGCATCATGCCCTACATCACCGCGAGCATCATCATCCAGCTGCTCACGGTCGTCATCCCGCGGTTCGAGGAACTGCGCAAGGAAGGCCAATCCGGCCAAACCAAGATGACGCAGTACACCAGATACCTGTCGATCGCCCTCGCGATCCTGCAGGCCACCGGCCTGGTCGCGCTCGCGGCCCGCCGCCAGCTGCTGCAGGGCTGCCAGAAGGACATCCTGGCCGACACCAGCATCTTCGGCATGATCATCATCGTGCTCGTGATGACCGCGGGCGCGGCGCTGGTGATGTGGTTCGGCGAGCAGATCACCGAGCGCGGCATCGGCAACGGCATGTCCCTGCTGATCTTCTCGGGTATCGCCGCCCGCATCCCGAGCGAGGGCAAGGCGATCCTGGACAGCCGGGGCGGTCTGGTCTTCGGACTGGTGTGTGTCGCCGCGCTGGCGATCATCACCGCCGTGATCTTCGTCGAGCAGGGCCAGCGCCGGATCCCGGTCCAATACGCCAAGCGCGTGGTCGGCCGGAAGATGTACGGCGGCTCCTCGACCTACCTGCCGTTGAAGGTGAACCAGGCGGGCGTGATCCCGGTCATCTTCGCCTCGTCGCTGCTGTACCTGCCGAACCTGGTGGCGCAGCTGACGGGGTCGCAGAACAACCAGAATCCGAGCTGGTGGCAGGAGATCATCCAGAAATACCTGGTGAATCCCGGCAACCCGGTGTACATCGCGATCTACTTCAGCTTGATCGTGTTCTTCACCTACTTCTACGTCGCGATCACCTTCAACCCGGAGGAGCGCGCCGACGAGATGAAGAAGTTCGGCGGCTTCATCCCGGGCTACCGGCCCGGCAAGCCGACGGCCGACTACCTCAACTTCGTCCTGAGCCGTATCACCCTCCCCGGCTCGATCTATCTCGGTCTGGTAGCGGTGCTGCCGAACCTGTTCCTCGACATCGGCGCCTCCGGCGGTACCCAGAACCTTCCGTTCGGCGGTACCGCGGTGCTGATCATGGTGAGCGTCGGTTTGGACACCGTGAAGCAGATCGAGAGCCAGCTGATGAATCGAAATTACGAAGGGTTCCTCAAGTGAGAGTTGTACTGCTCGGTCCGCCGGGCGCCGGTAAAGGCACCCAGGCCGTCCTGCTGTCGGAGAAGCTGGGCGTTCCGCACATCTCCACCGGGGACCTGTTCCGCGCGAATATCAGCCAGCAGACCCCGCTGGGTCGCGAGGCGCAGAAGTACATGGACGCGGGCGACCTGGTGCCCAGCGACGTGACCAACCGCATGGTGGAGGCGCGGGTCAACGAGCCCGACGCCGCCAACGGCTTCGTCCTCGACGGCTACCCGCGCACGGTCGACCAGGCCGACGCGCTGGAGAAGATCCTCAAGCACATGAACACCACGCTCGACGCGGTGCTGCGCTTCGTCGTCCCCGAGGACACCGTTGTCGAGCGGATGCTCGCGCGCGGCCGCGCCGACGACAACGAGAGCGTGATCCGCAACCGGCTGCGGGTGTACCGCGAGGAGACCGAGCCGCTGCTGGACCACTACGACGGCCTGGTCGTCTCGGTGGACGGCGTCGGCGAGGTCGACGACGTCAACGCGCGGGCGCTGCGCGCGCTGGGCCACTGAGCCGACTCGCGATGGAGCGCTGAGGGCGGATGGTCTTCAACCGCAAGAAGAAGGTCGTGCCGTTCCGGACGGCAGGCGAACTGGACGCCATGGCGGCGGCGGGCGCGATCGTCGGCCGCGCTCTGGTGGCCGTGCGCGCGGCCGCCAAGCCCGGCGTGTCCACCGCGGAACTGGACGAGGTCGCCGAGCAGGTGATCCGGGACGCGGGCGCGGTGCCCTCCTTCAAGGGCTACCACGGCTTCCCGGCGTCCATCTGCGCATCGGTGAACGACCGCGTGGTGCACGGGATTCCGACGGCGGGGGAGATTCTCGCCGAGGGCGACCTGGTGTCCATCGACTGCGGCGCGATTCTCGACGGCTGGCACGGCGATTCGGCCTGGACCTTCGGCGTCGGCACCATCATCGAGGCCGATCGGTTGCTCAGCGAGGCGACCAAGTCGTCGATGGAGGCCGGTATCGCGGCGATGTTGCCCGGTAACCGGCTGACCGACGTCTCGCACGCCATCGAGCTGGGCACCCGTGCTGCCGAGAAGGAGCACGGGCGCGGCTACGGCATCGTCGACGGCTACGGTGGGCATGCCATCGGGCGCGAGATGCACCTCGATCCGTTCCTCGCCAACGAAGGCGAGCCCGGTAAGGGCCCGAAGCTCGTGGTGGGATCGGTGCTCGCGATCGAGCCGATGCTCACGCTCGGTACCACCCAGACGAAGGTGCTCGACGACGACTGGACCGTGGTCACCGTGGACGGCAGTCGTGCGGCACATTGGGAGCACACGGTCGCCGTCACGGAGGACGGACCCCGGATCCTGACGTTGCGTCCGGAGTAGTGCACGGCCGTCGGACGGGTCCGGTTCGGTGACACTGCGCGGCGAGGAAACGAGCCGCACCGACGCCAGGATTCCTGGTCGATCTCGCCGCTTCTCCGCGTGCAGGCACCATGCGCCGACACGCCACCGGGCGATACCCAGCGTTCGCTGGATCGGTGACGTCGTTCCTTGCACCCGCGTCCTTCGCGTCGAGCCGAAGCGGTGGGCCGGTCGGTGCCCGTGCGGGGTGGAACGGTTACTTTCTCCTTGGTTTCGAACTGTTCTGAACGATGCCGTCAGCGTATGGCGGGGCAGTAGCCGGTGACCTGAGTAGACCGCTACTCGAATCGGCTTGGCGCACGCCGCAGTTCGCCGCTATCCGGCCTGCTCCGTGGACACCGCGACGGGGCGGGCAACGCTGTGGCCTGGCTATTTCGTGTGCGTAAGTAGCCGTTCAATCCGCGCGGCGCAGAGTCGTTCGCAGCACCAAAGTGACTATCGGCAGATCGAATTCGCCTTCGGCCGTCTCCGGCCTCGCCAGCAGATAGGCCCTGGTCCGGGCGAGCACCTCGGTCCGCTCGTCGGGGGAGATCACCACCGTGTGCGATTGCGTACCGATGGTCGCGGTCAGGGACTCTGCGGTGCGCCGATGTCGGTGCGGGAAGGTGGACCGCTCGAACACGTGCCGGCGGAACAGCGGGTGGTCGGGTAGCGCCACTTGTTCGCTCGGCGGCAGGGGCGTGGATACGCTGGACCCGGCCACCTTTTTCAGCCCCGCGACCCACTCCACGGAGCTGTCGTCGGTGTTCCACAAGGCAGCGAGAACGCCGCCGGGCCGCAGCACTCGGAGGAACTCCGGATAGGCACGGTCCAAGTCAAACCAGTGGAAAGCCTGCCCCGCGACGATCGCGTCCACCGAATCGTCCGCGAGCGGAATGGCTTCGGCCGTACCGGCGTGGGCGGCGACGTCCGGGAATCGGCGGGCGAGTTCGGCGCGCATGTGCTCGTCCGGTTCGACGGCGATCACGGTGGCGCCTGCTTCGAGCAGACCCTCGGTCAGCTTGCCGGTTCCGGCGCCGAGATCGAGGACGGTCAACGGTCGCCGGTGGGCGACGGAGGCCAGCGCCCAGCGGATGGCCGCGGCGGGATAATCGGGACGGTGTTCGGCGTACGCGACGGCATGTGCGCCGAACGAACTCGCCCTTCTGGTGTGCAAGGCGAGCTTTTCTTCGTAGTCGTCCGGACTCCCCATCCGTTTCACTCTACGGATGGGGAGCCGCGACGGAACCTAAGATGCGCCGGGAAGTCTCCGGACGCCCGCGCAGACCTCGGCGGCCAGGTCGTCGTAGCCGACGGCCAGTTCGGCCAAGCGCTGCCAGGCGTCCCACAGATCCCATTCCGAACTGCTGGCCAGCGCCGCGTAGGCGTTCGCGGTGAACTGGGCCAGGCGATCGATCACGGCGCCGACGGTCTCGGTGTGCACGTGCGCCGCGCCGTGGGCGGGCGGCAATTGCGTGGTGATCCAGCGATCGATGTCGTGAATCAGGCTCGCACGCAACGCGTCTATCTCGCCGAGTGATTCGGGTCCCGCGCTGAGCCTGCGTTCGTGCAACGTGGTGAGTTCGTGTGCGCAGCGCAGCATCGGATTGCTCTCGTGCATCTCGCCTCGGCAGGCTTGCAGCACTTGATGTTTCGCCGGAAGAACCGCCCCGGTGGTCATCGCCCGGCCGTTCTCGTGCAGGACCGTACGGTGTCGATGATGGACGAGCCGGAGGGACGGAAACCGTTCTCGGGAGCCACGATCCAGTGCCGATAGTCGGCGTCGGCCACGGCGGGAGACGGCAGTGCGATCTCACCGCCGGAGGGCACGATGGAGACGTTGAGACGGAACAGTTCCGCGAACAGCCGGACGTCGTCGGGTAAGTCGGGGCGGGTGAGGAAGGTCCACCGTTTGGACCGAACGTGAGAAACGATCGGGCCCAACGCTATTCGGCGATGGGTGAGATCGTCGCGAACTTTCTGCCCCAACGCGGCGGGCATCGTGATCGCGCCGACGAATCCGGCGCGGAGGACGATTCGGCCTATCTCCGGATGGACTCCGGCGGGCAGGTCGCAGGTGTGTCGATAGTAGGCGCATCGGGCGGTCGGGGTATCCGCCAACGCCAGTTGGTCCATAGGGCCCTCGGGTAGCTTCGTGTGACTTTTTCCAAGCCGCCCGGACGGCGCTGCGGCACCAGTGCTGTGATCCGGTTCATCGTGCGGGCGTTGTCTCAGTAGAGCACTCCATGGAGCGGATCAAACATTCCGTTCAATTAGTTCTCGAGAAATTCGTTCGCCCGCCGGTTACCGGCGGGTGTGGTTACCGGTAGGGTGCGCGGGGATGCCCCGCGTTCAACTCGGCGTACGTAATTCCTGGTCAAACGACCTGTGTAGATGCGGGGCGAGAACGCGGGGAGTTTTGTTCAGCGCCGTCGCTGACGGGTGCGCTACCTTGCCGCAAATCGATACCGCGGCAGCGCGCCTCAGGGTGTCGTGCGGAAGTACAGCACGCGGTCGCCGTGCTCGGACAATGGCGTGTCGACACTGATCTGGCGCAGGCCGCAGTCCGGCAGGTAGGTGAGGTTGGCGAACACCTTCGTGTTGCCGAAGGCCGCGCGCAGCTTGCTCTCCGTCGCCCGGTCGGGGTTGTACAAGGCCAGCGTCTCGAAATCGAGTGGCGCGAGCGGTTTGTCGAGGGGGGCCTGCCCGGCAGGACGGCCGAGCGCGGCGTACTGGGTGGCCGTACCGCGCTCGTACCAGCACAACTCGTAGGCCACGTCCTCAGTGACCGTGATCGCCGCGACCGGCCAGTCCTGGGAGAGGCGCAATGCCAGTGGATGTTTCGCCACCGGGGTGAGTTCCCAGTTCAGGCTCATGACCGTCACCCAGCCGCCGTAGGGCTGGTCGATCAGCACGATGTCGTCGCCGAGGGTGGCGGAGGTGTTCAGCTTCGGCTCGCGGATCTTCCACTTCGACTCGGTCGTACCGAGATAGCTGTCGCGGTCGAGGGGATAGGCGTCGTCGACGGCGTAGGCCGCGATGATCGCGGCGCGCACCTGGGCGATGGCGTCCCGTTCCGGCACGTAGACGCTGAGCGCGCCGAAGGTGGAGCCGATCTGGACCGGCGTCGACGGCTGATCCTGCTCGGTGCCCGGCGCGAGCGGTCGCAGGCCGACGAGAGCCAGCTTCCAGTTGATCTCCTCGACGGTCGACAGGTCGCCGGAGGATTTGAACATGATCTGCTGCTGGGTGAGCCGTCCGGCTCCCTCCAGGGTGCGGCAGCCCAGTTCGACCAGCGCCCGGTGCGACTTGGGAGTGAGATCCAGGTCCTGGATGCCGCAGGCGCGCAACCGGATCGACATGGTGGTGGAGGTGAACGCGGCGTACCGCTCCCGGTACATGGCGATGGCCTGCTTGCGCGACCGGCCCACCATGAGCGTGCGCAGCAGCGTGCTCAAGCTGGCCAGGTACTTGCCGGACAACTCCGGGTTCGCCGCGGCCAGGCCGGCGCGGATGCGGGCCGCCTCCTCGGTCGCGGCCACGGCGGCGTCCTGGTCCAGCCTGCCCAGCCAGACACCGCACTTGGACAGGCCGTCGGCGCACGGGCCCGCGACTTCCGGATGCGCCCGCGCCACTTGCCGGTAGACGTCACAGGCGCGCCGGATCGTCGTGGTGGCCAGTTCCCTGCGCCCGCTGTGCCGTGCCGCCTGCTCGAAGGAGCGCAGCGCGTCGTTCAATTCCCCGGCCAGACGGGCGGTGAGCACTTGGCCCCTGGACAGCAGGCGCAGGCGGATCGCCACCGCTTCTTCGGCGGGCGCCAGCGCTTCCCTTGTGCGGTCGCGCGTCGAGCCGTTGTTCTTGGTGGCGATCAGCCCCTTGGCGAGTTCGCCGAGCGAGGTGGCCAAGCGCAATTCGGATTCGACCGTCCGGTCGAGGGCCGCATACCGATCCGCCGCGATCTGACGCTCCATCGCGTCCAGATCCATCGCGCTCCTCGTTTCCAGCATGATCCTCCGCCAACGCGCGGCAACCGCGCAACACATTCTTCTGCGCACCGAGTTTGTCACGCTTGCCGCCCGCGCGCACCTGTATCCCGCCAGGCAGACCGGGTCGTTCGGCGGTCGGCGACCCACGCGGCGGCCGACGCGATGGCGGAAGGCATGATCGAGGGTTGTGCGAGCCCTTCTACAGCGCGTGAGATCGGCCCGGGTGACGGTCGGCGAGCAGGTCGTCGGAAGGATCGATCCGGTGGTCGACGGCCTCCCGCACGGCCTGGTCGCCCTGGTCGGCGTGACGCACTCCGACACCGAGGCGACCGCGCGGGCATTGGCCGACAAGGTGTGGCGGTTGCGCATCCTCGACGGGGAGCGCTCGGCCGCGGACCTCGGCGCGCCGATTCTGGTGGTCAGCCAGTTCACGCTGTACGCGGACACGAAGAAGGGCAGGCGTCCGTCGTGGTCGGCGGCCGCGCCCGGCGCTGTCGCCGAACCACTCGTCGAGCACTTCGCGGAGGCGTTGCGCGAACTCGGCGCAACCGTGGCCACCGGGCGGTTCGGCGCGCACATGCACATCGACCTGGTGAACGACGGTCCGGTCACCCTTATGGTGGAGCTGTGAGCTGTTGTCCTGCTCCGAAAATCGGGGGCTCCGAGCGTATCTGGTGATCCGCGCCGCGCTCGACCTGGGCGCGGAGTCTGCCCGCAAACATCGAGGAATTTCCCGTTCACGTTGACGTCACTGGTGATTAGTCATCCGCTGTTACCGTGGGTGGGAAGGACTCGAGGGTGGAGGAGCGGACGCAATGGCGGACAATGTCGAATTCGATGAGCATCTGTTCCGCAAGGCGGCCCAGAAGACGGGGCATGTCCAGGACCGGATCACCGGCATCATAGACAGATTGAGCACGTCGATCGCGGCGCGGGGGAACTGGTGGGGCAACGACAGTATCGGCCGTAACTTCGCCAACGGCCCGGACGGCTCGGGCGGTTACACCACGACCAGGGACAACCTGATCAAGGGCGCACGAAACATGGCGGGCACGTTCGAGAACTTCAGCAAAGGACAGACGAAGACCGCGAATCTGCTGCGCGACATGGAGCACGGCAACCGCGACGGCATCCGCTGACCCGGGGTTCACCGACCGATGACGAACGAGCAAGCCAAGGCGGACTTGGCCGACATCCTCGACGGCGTCCAAGAACAGATGCGGATCATCGCACGGTTGCAGCAGGAGCGCGCCGAACTGACCGGCCGCGCGACGGTGCGCGGCAAGCGGGTGACGGTGGTCGTGAACGCCGACAACACGGTGATCGATACCCAGTTCGGGCCCAATATCGAGGACCTCAGCCATGCCGAGATCGCCAAGGCGGTCACCGAGGCCGCGCAGCTGGCCAGTGCCGACGTGGCCCGCAAGACACGGGATCTGATGGCTCCCTTGGACACTCATCGGGCCCGGATGCCGAAGCTGTCCGATCTGGTCGATGGCATGCCCGAGGTGCGCGCTCCGGAACCCGTCCCGGCTCCGACGGCGCCGCCGAACGCGCGGGAGCGCAGGGAGTTCTCCGACGGCAGCGGCATGCGCTTCACCGATACCGAGACGGTAGAACGCGATCGTGGTGGATCGGTCACCGATTCCAGCTGGTGACCTCGGTGGCCGCACCGGGCCGTCGAGGTAGCTGAGCATGGCCATCGAGCTGCCCGGCGCGCTGAAGTACCTCGAGCCGATCGTCGGCATGGAGTGGCCCGAGGGCAACGAGGACCAGATGTGGGCCTTGGGCGGGGACTGGCGGACCGCCGCGTCCGAGTTGCGCTCGGTCATCCCCGACATCGTGGCGGCCAAGAGCGCGTCGATGACCGCCTATCCCTCGGGCGACGGCTACGAGGAGATGGTCAAGGCCTTCGACAGCTTCCTGACATTCGGCGGCGGCAACCCGCAGGACGACCAGACGCTGTCGAAGCTGGCCGACTACTTCAAGGAGATCGGCGACTCCGCTTACGACGTCGGCACCGAGATCGAGTACGGCAAGCTGATGTACTGGTCGTCGCTGGCGTTGCTGGCGGGGGAGCTGGCGGCGTCGTTCGCGTCCGGCCCGTTCAAGCCCGCGGTGGACGCGGCGGCGATCGCGGCCACCCGGATCGCGGTCCGCATCATCGGTCAGCGGTTGGTGCAGGCGGTGATCCAGCGCGTGGGCCGGATCGTGGCGAACCGGTTCGTGAGCTTCCTGCTCCGGCACATCGCGATCGACACGATCCTCGGCACCATGCAGGAACTCGGCGTGCAGGCCTATCAGGTCGAGCAGGGGCACCGCAAGAACATCAACGTCGAACAGGTCGTCGTCACCGCCGTCAGCTCCGCGGCGGGCGGCGCCGCGGCGGGGCCGTTGGGCGAGAAGCTCGGCCACGCGCTGACCCGGCGGTTCGGCCCGGAGTTCAATCCGTTCCTGCACGGCATCATCACTGGGACGACGGCGGGATTGGCCGGCGCGGGAGCGGGTTTCGTCGGCGCGACCGCGACACAGTTCGGCTTCGATGTCGCGACCGACGGGTTGGACCAGGCGCTGCAGAACCTGGGGAACACGCCGGTCGACTGGCGGATGTTCACCGCGGGCGCCTCCAACGGCGCGATGACCAGCGTCGCGAAGGTCGGTTCCGCGCACATGTGGAACAAGATGATGCCGACCACGATGAGTCGTCCCGACTTGGGAACCCGCCTGAACAATCTCTTCGCCGACGCGGGCGGGGCGCGGGTGGGCTACCGGCCCGATGGCGCGGGAACGACCGGCGCGGGCGACGGCAGTCTGGCTCCAGGCGCTGGGAACACTTCCGGTGCGTCGGACACGTCCGGGGCGACGAACGGTGCGGGCGCTCCGCGCGCCGGAATGCCCGCGGCCGGCGGCAATAGTTCATCGAACTCCGGCGGCACGGATACGTCGCGCGCCACCGGTGCGTCCGGGGGAGATCGGGTTTCGAGCGCGGCCTCCGATGGCGCGAGGTCGGAGGGCAACGACGCCGGGCGGAGTGGTGAGTCCGGCACTCCGGCGCAGACCGGCGAGCAGGGCACGTCCGGCGAGCGCGCGTCGTCGGGTGAGCGCGCGTCGTCGGGTGAGCAGTCGTCCTCTGGTGAGCGGTCTACGTCGGGTGAGCAGTCGTCGTCTGGTGAGCGGTCTACGTCGGGTGAGCAGTCGTCGTCTGGTGAACGGTCCACGTCGGGTGAGCAGTCGTCCGGCGAGCACTCGTCGTCGGGGGAACGGTCCACCGGTGAGCGGTCGGCGTCCGACACCGGCGCGGGGCTCGCCGACGAAGGAAGACAGGACCGCGGCGCCGGAGCCGGTCGGTCCGAAGAGCCGAATATCGCCGCGGGTCAGCATGATAGGGCTACCGAACCGGGGGCCGCCCAGCGCGGCACCGTCGACGGCGTGCAGAACACGGAGACGCGATCGGTATCGGACACGGCGCCGACGGGCGCGACGCCGGCCGTGGGCGCTCCGCTGACCGGCCACCCGGCGTCGCCACACGCCGGACCGAGTATCGCGAGCACGCCGCCGTCCACTGGTGTCGCGCCGGGCGCGACGCACGCGTCTCCTGCTTCGCCGGGATCGAGCGACGCACGGCCCGCGTCGTCCACCGATTCGCGCGCCCAGGCCGCCAACCCGGACAGCAGGGCGGCCGCCGACCGGGGCCGGGCCGGTGTGGCCGATCGCGCCGCCGGTTCCGCTCGCGACGAGGCCGGGGTGCGTGCGGGCAAGGCCGACTCCGAGGCGCCGCGAGCCGAATCCAGGCGGGAGGCGGGCGCGACCCGTCAGGTCGGGGAGACGCGCCAGGACGGCGGGGCGCGCCCGGCCGGAGAGACGCGTCAGGCGAATGCGGATCGACCGGGCGAGGCGTCGCGATCACGCGATACCTCGGAATCCGACGACGGCAGGCGCGATACCGCGGAACCGGTTGTGCTGCCGCTCGCCGGTGACGCAGGTGAGTCCAGACCGGCGCGCCGCCCCGGCGGGGATACCGATGGCCCGGCCCGCCGCCCGGGCGGGGATGCTGATGGCCCGGCCCGCCGCCGGAGTGCGGACACCGATGGCCAGGCTCGCCGGGACACCGACGAGACGACGCGGGACGATCCGGATTCCGATGCGCAACAGGATCATCCGAAGAATCGCGGGGAGTGCGCCAGGCTGTCGCTCGCGGAACTCCAGGAGGCCACCGGTAGCGATACCATCCGGCCGCCGGACGAGCCGGTCGGCGAGCGCGGCATGTCCCTGCGTGAAATCGAGGAGGCCGCGGGCGGGCGTCTCTGGGACTACCCGGACGGCGGGCCGGACGAGTCTCGTCACCAGGGCATCGCCGACGAATTGCTGCGGATGGCGGCGGGGATAGACTCGCGCGATGTCGCCGAAGGCCGTGGACCGCGCGCCCTCGTGGTGGACGAATACACCGGCCCGGTCGACGAGCACGGGGTCGGCGCGCACGCCTACACCTTGACCGTGCGCATGCATCCGGACACCGGCGAGTTCCGCCTCGAGGTGTCCGACCCGGGAGCGGAGAGCCGCAAGGGGTTCCCGCCGGACGTGCCGTCGGACCTCCGCTCGGTATCGGCGATCCTGTTCGACGGTGCGGGAAAGGTGGTGCCGCCGAGCGGCTCCGACCCGCGCGTGCGGCCGGCCGACGATCGGCCGATCTATGGTCCCGAGGGCGAGATCGCGGGTCGGCGCGATGGCGAGACGCCGAAGCAGTTCCGCGCGCGGTTGCGCGCCGAGATGGCCGACATGCACTCCAGGCGCGCCGCCGAGCAAGCGCGGCAGCTGCGTGACCTGATCGACCGAATCGATGAGGCGGATCTGCCCGAAGGGGTGACGAAACGCTCGCTGCGGATCAAGGCGGGACAGGCCGAATGGCATGCCCGCGAGTTCCGCAAGAACGCCGACACCTGGTGGCGGGTCGCCGGTGGGCGTCCCGCAGACGATGCCCCGATACCGCCGCGTTCGCCGTCGGACCCGGTGCGTTCGCGCGATGACTCGAATGCACTTGACCCAGCACGGGTTGCGCCGGGTGACCGTGAACCGGGCGCTGCGGATGAAGCGAATCGGCCGTCTGATCCGGCGACGCCGCCGCGCGTCGGCGACGAGGTGCCGGAACCGGGTGATCGGAAGGTGGCGCCGCTGGACCGCGGCGATACGGAACCGGCGCGCTCGCGTGACGACTCGAATGCGTCCGATCCTGAACGTGTTCCGCCGGGTGACCGTGAGCCGGGCGCTGCGGATGAAGCGAATCGGCCGTCTGATTCGGCGACGCCGCCGCGCCTCGGTGACGAGGTGCCGGAACCGGGTGATCGGAAGGGGGCGCCGCTGGACCGCGGCGGTGCGGAGGGCGATGGCGCGCGGCCCACACGCGACCGCACTCCGGCGCTCGACGAGTCGCCCGACTTCCTCGGTGAATCCGACGACGCCGAGCACCGGTCGGAGCACGGCGACGACGATGTGCCCACCGGTATGTACCGCGACGCCGACGGGGTGCTGCACAAGTTCGGTGATCGGCCCGACTCCTACCGGGATCCGGACGGAACGTGGCATCACGAAGACGACGCCGCGGGCACCTACCGCGACGACAGCTTCCGGCTGCACGACGAGCTGACCAAGGAATATCTCAGCGATCCGCTGACGAGCCGCCCCTACCGGTTCATGGCCGATCCCGGCGACAAGCAGCCGTACGCCGTGGTCGACGCGAAGATCGCAGCCCAGATCGCGGAAACGGTCACCGAGCGGGCGACGGTGGAGGCGCAGCGCAACAAGGCCAATGACGCGGTCAAGCGGCACATGGCGGAGTTCGAGATCAAGAAGATCAGCGATCTGGCCGAGGAGAAGCTCCCCGGGCGCGTGGAGAAACTCGAGATCGAGATTCTCGAATCCGACCTCTCCGACGAGGAGAAGCAGGCGAAGCTGGATCGCCTCGGCGAGATGGAGCGCAACGCCGCGGAGTTCAACCGGCTGGGTCCGTTGCTGGTGAAGGCGTCCAAGACGCTCGGCGAACTGGCGGGCAGGGCGTTCGGGCTCGACTCGGAAGCGCGGCCGGGGGCGATACTGCTGTCGCCGTTCGAGGGCGCGATCGATGGCGCCGATACCGTCGACATAGCGGTGCTGGTTCCCGGCGCCGACGGTGGTCCGCCGAAACTGGTGGTGATCGAGGCCAAGGGTGTCCACTGGGACCTTGGCGGTTCGAAAGTAGCTGAAGCGCAACAGGGTTCGCCGGAGTATCTGCGCCGTACGGCCGCGATCGACAAGAACTTGCGGCGGATTCTGACCGAGACGCCCGAGGAGATGGCGGCGCGAGGCGTCGACCCGGACAGCGCTGCGGGGCGGGCGCTGGCGAAGGCGCGTGAGCAACTGCTGGAGGCGCACCGGAACGGGACGCTGGAGGTCGAGTACCACCTGGTGCACGCCACCAAGAATGGCGTTGTCACCTCGCGCGAGTTCAACCTTCATCGGGACGGCGCGCTGGTGCGGGTCGATGTCATCGGCGGCATCGAATCGCCGGCGCTGGCGCGAACACCGGCTCGAGCGCCGCTGGCCGACGCCTCGGTACCTGATGCCGACGCTCCGGTACGCGATACCGGCACCTCGGCGCGCGACACCGGCACTCCGGCGCGGGACGCCGACGATTCGTCGGTCCCGCCGCAGGACGGCGACAGCGACGTGGCCGCCGCCCGCGATGCGGAGCTGCTCGGCGTTCCGGGCGAGGACGAATGGTCGCACCTGAGTCCGGAGGAGGTCGGCGAGCGGCTGCAGGAGCACCTGCGCGACGCCATGCGGAACCCCGACTTCGAAGTCTTCGGGTTCGACCTCGACGGTCTGAACCCCGAGGTGGTGCGGGAATACGCCAGGGCAATGGTCGATCTGGTCGATCGGTTCCCGTCCGCCGACCTGCGCAGCATCGGTATCGGCGGGCTGCCGCCCGAGGTGATCGGCATGGCGCAGCCACGGCTGGACGCGTCCGGCCGCATGTTCACCGAATCGATCGTCCTCAGTTACGACCACGCGACCGGTGCGCAGACCTTCCGGGACCGGATGCGGATCGGTGTGGACAACGGCCGGTTCTCCGCGGAAGTTCTGGGCCGTCCGGTCCGTGCCGTCGTGGCGCACGAATACGGGCACGCGCTCGACCACGCGAGCCAGCAGAGCGCACGCCATCGCGCCGAGGAACACCTGTACGAGCGCTATCTCGACGACGACACCCGCGACCCCGGTCTCGCTTTCGAGGATTGGCTGCACCAGCTCAGCGGCCACAGCTTCGACCGCGACGGCAACCTGCGGCCGGAAGAGGCGCTGCCCGAGGCGTTCGCCGATCACGTGCTCCGTGGCGACGACGAACCGGTCAGCGCGCCCGCCCGAGCGCTACACGACCTGCTGACCCGGCTGGCCGCCGAGCCGCCGGAGAACAGCGACGCGCCGCTCTCGCTCGACGCCGACCACATCGACCTTCCGAACGACGGTTCGCGAGCGCGTGACCCCGACGACTCGTTCGGTCGCGACGGGGACGTCCTGTTCGAGGGCGACCTGCCGGAGGACGGGACGCCGCTGTATCGCGGCATCCCCCGGTTACTGCCCGACGGGTCGGTGAATCCGTCGTATCGCGAGGCGATTTCGGGACGCGCGGTGCCACGCGGAACCGTGGACTTGTCCGCCGAAGAGCACATCTCCCAGCGCCGCGCCGCCGAGAGCGACACCACGTCGTGGTCGCGTACGCGCAGTGCCGCCGAGGCATTCGCCGACGGCGACGGGGTGATCCTGGAATGGCGCACCGGGGCGCCGCCGGAGGGCGCGTCCTGGAAGTACAAGCCGATCTTCGATCTGCCGGACCAGTTCTCCCAGGTGCTGATCCAGGGGACGCTGCACGACGCGCGCGCGACCAGGTTCGTCGCCGCCGACGCGCATCCCGATCTCGCGGTCGGGGAGCACCCGGAGCAACCGGCGGGCGACCCGGCGCCGCCACGCACGCCGGATGACGAGCCCGCGGCGCATGCCCCCGACACCGAACTGCTCGGCGCACCGACCGATGACGAATGGTCGCGCCTGAGCCCGGCGGAGGTCGGCGAGAAACTACGCGACGACCTGCGCCGGATGACGGACAACCCGCAGTTCGAGGTGTTCGGCTTCGACCGCGACGGTCTCAACCCGGAGGCGGTGCGCGAGATCGCCCGCGCGATGGTCGACCTGCACTCGCGCTTCCCGCAGGTCGACATCCGCCGCATCGGCATCGGCGACCTACCGGACAAGGCGATCGCGGAGGCGCGTTCCGGGTACGAGGACGGGCACCACTACACCGAGTCGATCACGGTGAGCCCGAAATACGTCGCGAGCGCGCGGGACCTGCGGCAGACGATGACCGACCGGGTCGGCGACGGGTTGTACGACCGGGCGGTCCTGCGGCGGCCCGCGTATTCGATCGCCGTCCACGAGTTCGGGCACGCGCTGGAATCCGCGGGTGACAACGCCGCCAGGCGCGGAGCCGAGGACCAGCTGCTCGACCACTACATGGACAACCATCCGGACAACCGGACGATGGACGGTTTCACGGAATGGTTGCGCGACAACCTCAGCGGCTACAGCCTGACGTCCCAAGGGATCGAACCGTCGGAGGCGATGGCCGAGGCGTTGGTCCAGGTGGTCGCCCACGGTCGCGACAACGTGGCCGAGCCGGTCCGGATGCTGTACGACCGGTTGATCGATGCGGTCGAGGGCGATGCGAAGCTGCTCGGTGCGCCGTTCGACGACGAGTGGTCGCGGCTGGGTCCGGCGGAGGTCGGGGAGAAGCTGCGCGACACGATGCGGCGGATCACGGGCAATGCCGAGTTCGAGGTGACGGGCTTCGACCGGCCCGGCCTCAACGGGGAGGTGCTGCGGGAATACGCCCGGTCGATGGTCGAGATGTTCGAGCGGAACCCGCAGGCGAATCTGCGTCGATTCGTCGTCGGCGAGCTGCCGCGCGGCGTCTTCGCCGAAACCGGGCAGTTGATCGAGCACGGCACCCGGCGGGTGTACGCGGACGACCTGCTGATCAACGAGCACTATGCCGCGAGCGCGACGGAGTTCCGGAAGGCCGTCGAAGAGAGCGTCGAATCGGGATGGTTGCATTCGAGCGCCACCCGCAGGCCCGTCCATGCGCTGGCGGTCCACGAGTTCGGCCACATCCTCGACATCAGCAGCGGTGGCTACGCCCGGCGCAAGGTCGACGCCGCGTTGCTGAACCACTACATGTCCAAGCAGCTGGGCGAACCGACTACCGAGGGCTACCTGGCGTGGCTGAAGGACAACCTCAGCGGATACAGCTTCGACAAGTCCGGGCAGCTCAACCCGGCGGAGGCGCTGGCCGAGGCGTTCGCCGAAGTGCGGTCGCGTGGCCTGTTCCAGGTGAGCGAACCAACGCGGGTGGCCTACAGCCTGCTGCACGAAGCGGTCGACCGCGGTGGCCGCCGCGGGTGGCTCGGCCGGTTCATGGACGGGCTGCGGCTGGAGCGGTTCATCTCGCGCGATGAGCCGGGCGGGTTCGAACGCGACGCCGTCGAAGCGCCGCAGAACTCCGAGCGACACGCGGTTCGGGCAGACGACCCCCGGGACGGGGAGGAGCCGCGACGCCGAACCGATGCACCGCCCGCCGATCTCACCGAACCCGTCACCGCCGGTAGCGACGCGAACGGCGCGCGTGATCTGGTCCGCCCGGACGAGGCGCAACCCGCAGGCTGGCACCATCGCCCGACCGATGTGGCCGCGGCGGAAGTACGTGAAGTGCTGGTGCGCAGCGAGATCGGCAGGCAAGCGCTCACCCGGCTGCGCGACCTCGGCGCCGCCGTCCGGTTCGAGGAACCCGGCGACGGTCCCGGACAGCCGGACGGGTTCGACGGGCGGACGATGGAAGTGTTCATCGGCACCCGTGGCCGCGACCAGCTGGCGCAGGCGGCGGCGGTCGTGCGGGCGGCGGAGCTGGCCGGTGCGGTCGCCGAGGGCAGACTCGAGGTGAACCCGGCCCGGATCCGCGCGCTGGACCGCGCCGATCACGTCGCCGCGCGGGTGCGGGTGGAGGCCGAAGCGCTCGGCCGCCAAGCCGAATTCCACCGGGAGATGCGCGAGGCCGGTTACGACCCGTACGGCGGGCCGGTGCGCGATGTGATCGATGCCGCGCAGCGCAGCGCGCTGGAATCGGCCTATCTGGATGTCTTCGACCGGCCCGTCGAGCCGGATGGCCTTGTGGACGACCCGGCGCGCCGGGCGATCCGGGATGCGGAGGCGGTTCGGCTGACCGCCCGGCGTGACGCCGCGGCCGCGGCGGTCGACGCGGCGCGGGCGCTGCGTGCGGAGGCGGCTCGCGGCCTGGCGGACGACGGGCAACTGAGCACTCGCCCCGCACTGGCCGACACCATGGAGCAGTTGCACGGCCGGACGATCCGGATCGACCAGGCGAGCGCCTGGCGGGACCGGTTGTCGGAACTGGAGCGGGCGTCGCTGCGGGTGTTCGACCTCGAGGAGGTGCGCAACCGCGCCGACGCGGACCTGCGTCGGGTGTTGGACCTGGATGTCTGGGAACGGCAATCGGATTCGGGCGTGGACAGTGAGCGACGGCGCGCGGCGGGCGTGGCCGAGTTGCTGGTCGATCCGCGATTCGACGCACCGGAGGATCCACGCAAGGGCGTCAGCGGACGGCACGAGGCGGGCGAGGAGTGGGACGCCGCGCACCGCTCACCCGAGGGGGCGGCGGAATACGCTCCCTCCGATCTCGCGACGGCCCGCGAACTGGATCGGCTCCAGCGGGCGGAGGCGGCGGCCAGGCGCGAGCTGGCGCGCGTCGAGGCGGATTGGGATCGCGCGTTCCGGCGGCTGCAGGACGGATTCAACCTTCCCGACGATGAGATCCCGTCCACCCGGCAGGAAAAGTTCGACCTGGTCCGGGAACGGTCCGAGCGTATCGACATCTGGAACGGCACCAGCTACGTGCTGCTGCTGGCGGATCTGACCGCGCAGCACACGCGGGCGACCACGGAGCATGCCCGCGTACTGGGCGAGATCACCGACATCGTGCGGCGGGACCTGTCCGACCGCGCCGCCCTGGCCGGAGAACCGCCACCCACCGACATCCGGGTGCGTTTCGACGAATCCGGTGACCTGCACGTCCTCCGAGACGCCGCCGACGCGCCCGCGCCGGCCGATCCGCCCCGGCACTGGGTGGGCGAGGGGACGCACCAGCGGACGATCACCGAGCACGCGGCCGCATTGCGGAACGAGGCACTGGTCGAACTCAGCGGCAGTCGACAGGGCAGATGGGCGGCGGCCGTGCTCGAGCGGCTCGGGGTGGACATCCGGTTCAGCGCCGAGTCCGAGGCGAGCATCCGTCGCATGGACAGCGGCCGCTACGGACTGCGGCCGGACGCGGGCTACAACCCGGTCACCAATACCGTCGTGCTGGAATCCGACGCCGGATCTCGGCGGCACGCAGCGGAATTGGTGCGCGCGGCGCGGCTGGCCGAGCAGATGAACGAGGCAGCGGGCGAACCGCTGGCGCGGCTGACCCTTTCCCGCGACGAATACGTCGACCTGATGCTGGACCGGATGGCCGAGGCGTACGCCCTGATGTACGCGGGCAACGCCGACGACACCGGCATGATCGATCCGAACCGGATCGGCGTCGACGACCTGGAACGCGCCTACGGCAAGGCCTACGACGACGCGCTGCGCTACGCCGAGAAGACGTACTGGAAGTCGGGCGTCGTCCGGTCCTTCCCGCTATACCACCGGGCCGCCTTCCGCGCCGGTGTGCGCGCCGTGCGTGAGCACCTGAACCACCTCGGGCCGCACGTCGACTGGCGCGACTACGGCGATCACTTCGGGGCGGCATGGGACCGGGCGCACGGCATCACGCCGACCGAACGCGTCGTCGATGCCGACGCACAGGCGCGCGACAGCCGTGCCAGGGCCGGGGAGCGCGCCACGCATGTCGCGCTGGAGATCGAAAGCCTGCGCATGCTGCGCGATCTGGGCGAATACGTCCCGGTCAGCCCGGCCGAACGCGCGTACACCGAGGCCTACGACAAGGCGTACCCCAAGGCGGAGAAGGCGCATCGCCGCAACCCCGAGGCTCCGCCGCCGGAGCAGGCCGCCCACCGGGCGGGACGCGAGGCGGTACGGCGCTATCTCGACCGGGTCGGCTTGGACCGGGCCGAGATCGCCCTGGACGTCGTCCGCGCGGCGGGCAACGAGGACGAGTCGCGGTGGGGTCATCCGCAGGTGCGTGAGGACGGGATCGCGCCGCGCTCCGAAGACCCCGCGACGCGCGAGATCGGGCGCGACGACGACGCCGAACTCGCCCGGCGCGTTCTGGATCAGGAATTCGACGGCGAGCCGCATCCGGAGCGGCTCACCGATCGCGTCGCGCGCTACCCGGCCGATTCCGAGCCGGGGAGGCGGCCGCGCCTGGTGGTCGTCGCCGAACCCGGACAGCACATCGACGCCCTGCGCGAACTGGCGGCGAACCACCCGGAACTCGCCGACGTGCTCTGGGACCGGTCGCACTACCTCGACTACCGCGAGGCGGTGCGCGGGGCAGGCGGCCTGCCGACCATGCACCACATCACCGTCACGGCGGCGGAGGGGCCGTACCGTCACCCCAGCAGGACCGAAGCGCTCACGGAGATGCTGGCGCACTATCTGCTCTACCGGGCGGAGGGCCGCACGCATCTCGGATTCGAGGAGTGGCTGAGACAACTCGGACCCGACGCGTTCTACACCGCCGAAGACGCCGAGAAGGCCCGCGGTACCAGCCGCCAGGGTTTCCACGTGCCGGGCAGGCTGACCGAGGGCTTCCACGAGGCGGGGCACCGCACCGCTGCCGACGCCGATCCGCCGTTGACGCCGCCGCATCCGGCCGAGGTAGCGCACCGGTTGTACACCCGCCGGATAGCGCTGCCCAGCGACTCGGGAATACCACGCCCGTCGCATCACGAACTGGAAATCTTCCGAGTCGGGTCGACGGTGCTGAGCATCCACCTGGAACCCGATGGCAACGGCGGCTGGCGGGTGCCCGCTCCGCTGTCGAACCGATCGGAATCCGATGTCCTGTCCACGCATCTGCAGGGTCTGGCCGCGCCCGACCGGAAGAAGCTTGTCGCGCGGATCATCGAGCTGCTCGGCGACGGCTCCACCGACTTGGCGGATCGCGCCGCGCCGCGCAGCAGGTTCGGCCGCTTCATCGATCGGTTGACGCCGGGCAGGGCGAGCACACCGGAAGGCGAACAGCCGCACCGCGTCGAGCGGTCCGGGAATGACGATCCGCACGTCGATCGGGACCGCGTGGCGGACGAGTCCCCGCGCGGTTCCCATCCGCCCGAGGACATCGCGGCGGACGTGCCCGATACGGAGGTGCTCGGCGCCGCGACCGCGGACGAGTGGTCGCAGCTGAGTCCGCACGAGGTCGGCGAGCTGTTGCGGGACCGGCTGCGCGAGGTCACGGGCAACCCAGGGTTCGAGGTGTTCGGCTTCGACCGGCCGGGCCTGAACCCCGAGGTGGTGCGCGAATACGCCAGGGCCATGGTCGAAATGCACCAGCGGTTCCCGCACGTCGACCTGCGTGGCGTCGGCATCGGCGAGTTGAAGCGGGGCGAGCTCGGGTGGGCCGACGGCCAGATCGACGACGTCACCAAAAAGGTCTTCACCAGGGCGATCGTCCTCAGTCACGAGCATGCCACGAGCGCGCGCGACTTCCGTGCGGCGGTGCACAACGCCGTAGGCAACGACCAACTGAAGCCGATGATGTTGCGGCGGCCCGTCTTCGCCGTCGCGGTGCACGAATACGGTCACGTGCTCGACCACGCCGGTGGTCTCGCCGCGCGGATGCGGGCGGAGCGCCATCTGCTCGAGCTGGCCGCCGCGGACCCCGACGGCGATTTCGGCGAGTGGCTGCGGGAACTCAGCGGGTACAGCCTCGACGAGGACGGCCTGCTCGACGATCACGAGGCGGTGGCCGAAGCTTTCGCCGAAGTCGTGCTGCGCGACCACTTCGGCGATCTCGGCCCGGCGAGCAAACCCATACGCGCGCTGCACGATCTGTTGCTGCACCACGCGGAGCAGGGCGGAATCGGCCGTGCCGTCGACGCGCCGACGAACGACCGCCTGGTTCTCGACACCCACGACGACCAGGTCCGCGCCCTGCTCCGGCAGACCGACTACGGCAAACAGATTCTGGCGAGCTTGGACAGCGGCCCGATCCGCACCGGCTACGAAGACACCGCGCCGGACGGGCGGACCGGCGAGTTCCGGCGTCGCGAACTGTCGGCGCTGGCGTTCACCGCGGGCAATTCGCACGTGCGCCAGGCGCTGGCTCTGGCGCACGAATCGCTGCACGCGCAACGTCATCTCCAGCGCACCACGGCGAACACACCCGAGCGCATCCGCGCGATGTCGCGCGATGAATTCGTCGACGCGATGGTCGACGAGGAAGCCGCCGCCAGCGGCAGGCACTTCCGGCTCGCGGCCGAACTGCGCGCGCTCGGCTACGAGATCGCCGAACATCCGCTCGAAGAGCACTACCGGGAAGCGTTCGACCGGGAGCTGTCCCGGCGGCGCTGGGACAACGCGGGAACCCGCACCGAGGCCCACGATCTCGGCGTCGCGGCGCTGCGCGAGCCGCTGCGCCGGACGGAATGGAACAACGGGCGCAACTACGCCGACTACTACGGAAACATCTGGGACGAGGCCAATGTCGGCCGCGACGGCGCGGCGGAGGCGGGCAGGCACCATCCGTTCTCGCCGACCACCGCGGACGAACTATGGCACGGCGCGCTGACCCGCCAGGACGCCAGGCTGCGGGCGCGGGAGGCCGCCGCGGAATTCGCCCGCCGGGCGGAGGCGCTCTTCGGCACCCGCGACGTCGCCCGATCGACGATCGATCGGGCGCTGCGGGAGGCGCAGGACGCGGCCACCCGGTCGGATCACGATGCCGAATCGCTGCGCAGGCAGCACGATCTGCGTGTGCTGAGCGACGCGGCGGATCTGCGGGACCAGGCCGGGACCCGGCTCGAGGGGCAACAGCACAGTCTCGCCGCATCGGCCGCGCGGGGCGTGCTCGGCGCGGCCATCCACGGTGAGCCGGGCGCCCGGGTGCTCACCGATCACGTCGCTCATGTGCCGGGTGAGCCGGACCGGCTGGTGATCGCCGCGGAAGCCGGTGACCACGAGCGGGTCATGCGGGAAGCCGAGCGCGACCCGTTCGCGGCCGCGCTGCTCGGCCGCGACGATGTCGACCGCCGGTTCCTCGAAGTGGAGATCGACGACTTCGGCCGCGTGCGCGTCCGA
This sequence comes from Nocardia sichangensis, assembly GCF_047200615.1. NCBI lineage: Bacteria > Bacillati > Actinomycetota > Actinomycetes > Mycobacteriales > Nocardiaceae > Nocardia > Nocardia sichangensis. Next base: position 77,653 of record NZ_JBJZOK010000022.1, on the reverse strand, counting down.
TCCGTCGACGAGCCAGGGCCGATCGCGCCGAGCGACCCGGTCGGTGCGGTCACGCCGCGCGATCTCGCCGGGACCGCGGCAGCGGAGCGGACCGCCCGTCTCCGTGCGGAACTGGCCCGGACCGAGATCGGCAGGCAGATCGATCGGGCGCTGACCGAGCACAAGGTGCGGGTCGAGTACGAATCGGACGCGCCGGATCGCTACTACCCCGCGCAACGGCGATTGGTCCTCGATCCCGGCCTGACCGACACCCAGCAGATACTCGCCCTGGTGCGCGGCGGCACGCTCGCCGATCTGGCCCACGCGCCGGACATGCCCGACGCCGCCCGGCTCCGGACGCAGTCGTCGCGCCGCGCGTACGTCGGCGCGATGCTCGACCTGGAGACGGCCGCGCGCATCATGCAATTCGCGGCGATCGGTGAACTGCGCGCGGCGCGGCACGAGATCCCCGAGACCGAACTCGAGCGGGTGTACACCGAGGCGTACGACGCCGCGCACGCGGCCGCGCGGGCGGCGGAGCCGAACGCCTGGCCCGAGGATCTGCAGGACAAGGCGCGCGAGGCCGCGTTCGAGGCGCTGCGCCCGCTGATGGACGCCGAGACCGTCGGCCCGGATCGGACCCACGCCGATTTCTACGGCGACGCCTGGGACGCCGCGCACGGCACCCGCTCGTTCGACCAGGTCGTGGCGGATGCGCTGGCTTCCGGCGAGATCGGCGCGACGCTACTGCGCGAGGGCGATTCGGCGCACAGCGCCCGGAGCGTCGAGTTGGTCCGGTTCGCCAACGGCACCGAACTGATCCGCAAGATCGTCGTCAATCCGCGGCACGCCGTCGCCGAGGTACTCACCGGGGCGCTCGGCCGGGCCGTCGACGCCCCCGTGCCCGAGTCGGTACTGCACGAGCCCAACGTCGTCTATCAGCAGGTGATGCCAGGTGAACCGGCCGGGGACCGGCACCGCGATTTCGCCGATCCGCACGAACTCGGCTACGCCGATTCGATTCCCGGCCGCGCCCTCGGCCTGCTCGACACCGTGGTCCGGCCCCCGGACCGGGATCGTTTCGGCTGGCTCGCCGGGCCGGACCGGCAGCTCGCAGGCATCGACCACAGCCGCGCCTTCGAGAACAGCGCCGAGGCCCGCGACGCGGTGAGCCCGTTCGCCGAAGGATTCCTCGCCCGCGACGCCGACGGAAGCGTCCGCTACCGCGACAACGAGCTGACCCGCGAGGCCGTCGACATCCTCATCGAACGGGTCGCCGCGCTGCGGCCGCAGTTCGAGCGCTACGGCCGCACCGACTGGCACGACCTGGCCATGGAGCGGCTGGCGCGGGTACGCGAGCACGCGCGCGACATCGCCCCTGTGCCGCCGCCCGACGCCATCACGCCGGTCGGCGACGACCACACCGTGGTCCGCGAATACGACCGACGCAACACCTGGCTCTACCCCAACGGCAAAGGCGGCATCCACGTCACCGTCGACACCGAGGGGGTGCTGCGCGTCCATATACAGCCCGCCACCAGAGCGGCCGACGGCGCGGGCCTTTTCCGCAGCGCGATGTCCGAATTCGGGCACCTGGTGACCGAGATCCGGGGCGAATGGCACCGGGACGGTGGTCCGGGCCACGACCCGGACCTCTACCGGACGCCCGAGGAAACGATGCGCGACTCCCTCCTCGGCGAGCTGGCGGCCGAGCACGGCTTCACCGAAATACGTGTCGAAGCAGGCGATCCCGCGCCGACAGTGCGTTTCAGCGAGCCGGAGTTCGCCGACGCGGACACGCACTCGACGCCGGACGCCACCGGATCGCGCGAGCGGGTCGACGACAACCAGCGGGAACCGGCGGCGGACGACGCGGCCGACCAGCCGGAGCGCGCCGACAGCGAAGTCCGCGCCGACGACCTGTGGCAGCTGAGCCGGGTCGACGCCGAATCGGCCCAAGTGTGGCAGGTGCTCGAACAGTCCGCCGTCGGTCGCGAGGCGGCGGAACTGCTCCGCGCGGAGGGCGCCCGAGTGCGGTTCGCCGACCTCGGCGACGAGATCGGCGCGGCCGACGTCTTCGACCGCCGCACCATGGACATCCGGATCGACACCCATGACCGCGGACAGGTGGAGCTGGCCGGCGAACTCGTGCGTGTGGCCGCGCTGACCGAGGCGATCCGGGCAGGGCAGGTGGAGGTCACGCCGTCCCGGATCCGGGGCATGTCACGGGAGGACTACGTCACGGCGCAATTGCGCGCCGATGCCGTCGCGACCGGCAGGCAGGCGGAATTCCTGCGCGAACTGGAGAACGCCGGGTATCCTGGCCGGCCCACCGCGCTGGCGTCGGTCGAGGTCGAGTACCAGCGCGCGGTACGCAGGCAGTACCTCGAGGCCTACGACGCGGCCGTGGCCCGGGCGCAAGAGGCCGACCCGGCGATGGATGCCGGCCGGTTGCGCGAACGGGGACGAGAGGCGGGCGTCGAGGCGCTGCTCGCCGGTGACCTGTTCGACCCGCTGTGGTCCGCCGAGGAGAGCGCGAGTGCCCGCAGCACGCACGGCCGGGACTGGGACGCCGCCCAGCACCATGAGCGCTCGGCCGCCGAATACCGGCCCGCGACAGCGGAGGCCGCGCGCGAGACGCAGGACCTCGTGCGCAGGCACGCGGCTCACACCAGGGAGATCGGCCGCATCGACGCGGTGTGGGATGAACTGGTACACAAGCTCGACGGATTCGATCCCGAGCACAACGCCCTCGATCGCCGCGCGCTGGCACAGGATCGAGCGGACGTGCTCGCCCACCTGCGTGAACTCGCCCGCACCCGGCGCGAACTCGGCGACGACCAGCTGGTCACGTTCGACGCTCAGGTGCGGATTCTCAGCGAACTCGCCGCCGATCGCGGGCGCGCGGTCGCGGCGCGGGACGGCGTCGCTCTCGAACTCGCGGCGCGAGTCGGGCACGACCTGATGGACCGGCAGGTTCGCGAGGCCGGTGGCAGCTGGCTCACCGACCGGGTGGCGTGGCTGCCCGGACGGCCGCCGAAGGTGTTCGTCGCGGAGACCGGTGACCGGTTCACCAGGGTGACCGGCGACGAGGCGCCCGACACGTCACTGCGGCACACCCTGGTGGTGGAGGATGTCGTCGCCGACCGGGTGTGGGTGGACGTCGACGACTCCGGCGCGGTGCGGTTGCGGCACGAGCAGACCGATCCTTCCGCGGTCCGGTCCGAGGACGACGGCCACTGGATGCGCGAGCGGACGCCGAATCCGCCCGACGATGTCGCTCGACCGGAGCGGCCCGCGGCCGAGGAACCGGTACCGGCCGACCACCTGGCCAACCGGCTCGACCGCGTGATGCGCGAGCTGGACGGCGACAACCTGCGCGTCTACCAGAACATGCGCGGCGAGCGGGTGCGCGGCGACGGCAATTCCGTCGGCCGGTGGGCCATGAGCACCGTCGACCGGCTCGGCGTCGATATCCGGTTTACGTTCGAGGACCCACCGGCCGCGCGTGACGGCAGGCAGCAGCTGCGGTCCGACAGCGGCTACGTGCCGTCGGCCGACAGCATTGTGCTCCACCCGAATTCGTCGGCGCTCGAGCTCGCCGAAGCGTGGGTGCACGCCGCCGCCATGGCCGAGCAGACGCGGGCGGGCGACGGTCCGCTGGAACGGCTCACGCTGTCGCGTGACGAGTACGTCGGCACGATGCTCGATCGCCAGGCCGAGGCGCACGCCAGGGCTTTCGAGTTCGCCCGGGTCCGCGAGGAACGCGCGAAGTACCAGAGCGAGCGGGAGCGAACCCCGGACGAGCCGCGCACCGTCGAACACGACGACCGACTGCGCGAGACGTTCGACGAGGCACGCAAGAAGGCACGCAAGATCGCCGCACGCGCGTATCGCGACAACTCGTCGGTCCGGCCATCGATGCTCGACGCGGCGGCCTACCGGGCGGCGGTGCGCGAGGTGCGCGCCGCGCTGGTCGAACGCGGGCCGCTGATCGACGGCGTCGACTACGCCACCCACTACGCCGCGGAATGGGACCGGGCCAACGGATTCACCGCCGCCGACCTCGACCACGCGCCCAGCCCGCACAAGGCGGACTCGCCCGAGTTGCGGCGGATGCGCACCGGTGACTTCGCTGTCGAGATCGAAACCCTGCGCGTGCTACGGGAATCGGGGCGCTTCGTGCCCGTCGGCCCCGCCGAGACCGCCTACACCCAGGCCTACGATCGGGCCTACCGGAAGGCGTCGCACGCCGACGACGGCGTGCCGCCCGAGCGTCGCGCGCTGGACGCCGGGCTGACGGCGCTGCGCAAGTACGTCGACAAGGTGGGGCTGCCCGAGGCCGAGATCACGATGGAAGTCGCCCGTTCCGCCGCGGACAACCACGGCCGCTACCAGCCGTGGCCGATGGCCGATGATGCGGCGGAGCCGGCGCGGCACGCTCCCGTCGAGGCCGACGACTCGGCGGTGGCGCGGCGCACGGTCAACGCCCTGCTCGACCGGGATCCCGCCGGTGTCCGCCTGACCGAACGCATCGCGCTGTTCACCGGTGAGCGGGGTGTGCACCGCTTGGTCATCGTGGCGCAGCCCGGCGGGCATATCGACGCGTTGCGTGAACTGGCGGTGCGGAATTCGGCATATGCCGAGGTGTTGTGGAGCGGAACGCATCGCCTCGACTACCTTGCCGTCTCGCCGGACGACGGTGGCACCCGCTGGCTGCCCGCGGGGGTGGCGGAGGGGCCGTATCGCGCGCCCGACCGCTACGAGACGATGCAACAGTTCTTGGCGCAGTATCTGCGCTATCGCGAGGCAGGCCGCACCGGTCTCGGCTTCGAGGCGTGGCTGCGTCAGCTCGGTCCGGAAATGTTCCACACCAGGCAGGATCAGCGGGAAGCGGACGCACACGAAGCCTACGAGGGCCGCCAGAACAAGGGCTCGCTGCGCCACGACGTGCTGACGAACTTCCGTACGGAACCGGAGGTCGGCGAACCGCATCCGGCGGTGGTGGCCCACCGGCTGGCCACCAGGCAGGTGCCGCTGCCCGAGCCGGGGAGCGGACCGGGCGTGTCGTGGCCGCGGACCACGGTCGGCAGCATCGAGATCGCCGATTACTCGTTCGGCATCGTGCTGGAGGCCGATGGCAACGGCGGGTGGCGCGTGCCGGCCCCGACCGGCGACGGTGGTTTGGACGACGCCTTCGGCAGGCTCTTCCACGGCATGTCCGACGGCAGTGTCAAGAAGCTGGTCAAGCGGATCTCCCGGTTGCTCGGCGACGGCGGGTCCGATCTGGTCCGGCGCGAACCAAGGGGAGCGCTGCGGCGCATGGCCGACCGGCTGTCCTTCGGATCGCGCGACGACGCCCCGCGCTCGATCGACGCGGGCGAGATCGAGCACAACCCGCCGCAATTCGACCGGCTGCGCACCCCCGACCCGGATCAGGCCCGCCGCGCCGAGGCCGACCGGCGGCAGGCGGTGCTGGACCGGCTTGCCGCGCAGAACCACGACGCGGTGCGCGAACGCGACGCCGCACGCGCGGCGAAGGATCCGGAACGGCTCGCAAGTGCCGAGGAGCGCGTGGAGCGCCTGGACCGGGCGATGGCGACCGCCCTGGAACGCGACGCGTTGCTGCGCGCGGATGCCCGGCCGGTCACCGATCGCGTGGGCATCCTCGCGGGCGAGCCTCCGATGGTGCTGGTGGTGAATCTCGGCGGGACGGATCCGGCTCACGCGCTGGCCGATGCGGCCGCAGGGCATCCGGAGGTGGCGGACGCTTTGGCTCGAGGCGCACGGCCGCGCGAGCTGCGGGTCGACCCCGACGGCACCATCCGGGTCGTGCCGATCGCCCCGCGCGCGGATGCGGCCGCAGGCGGAGAGTCGCGGCACACCGCGGCCGGGCGGCGATCCGATGACCCAGCCGAGCCGGGTGAATCCGGAACCGCGAAACCCGGCTCCGGCGAAAATGGATCCGATTCCGCGAAGCTCGGCGACGGCGATGCCGAGACCGTGCGGCTCGGCTCCGGCGAGGGTGAAGTCGATGTGAAGTCCAGCCCGGGCGGGGGTGAAGTCGATTCCGTGAAGCCCGGCTCCGGCGAGGGTGAAGCTGATTCCGTGAAGCCCGGCTCCGGCGGGGGTGAAGTCGATTCCGTGAAGTCCGGCTCCGGCGACGGCGATGCCAATCCCGCGAAGCCCGCTTCGGGTGACGGTGGTGCCGAGAAGCCGCCGACCGCACCGCGCTCCGCGGACGACCCCGGCGACGAGCCCGGCCCGCCCTCCGACTGGTACTTCCGGATGCGGATCGAGCAGGCCGACTGGGAGGCGGACATGGCCGCCGACCACGCCGCCTGGTTGCGCGAGCAGGCCGACGCGAACCCGGACGACCGCTGGGCACGGTTACGCGCCGAACAGGCGGAATGGAACGCCCGCATGGCCGCCGACCGCGCGGCCTGGTTGCGACTGGAGCAGGCGGAGAACGAGAGCTGGTCCGCCACGCTCGAAGCGGACCGGATGCGGCGCATCGCCGACGCCGATCCGGACGACCCATGGGCGGAACTCCGCGCGCAACAAGCGGAATGGAACGCCCGGATGGCGGAGGACCGGGCGCAGTGGTTGCGCAGGCTCTACGCGCCGATCGGGAGCGAACCACGTGCCGATTCGGCCACACCGGACTCGGCGGCTTCGGCACGGACCGACTCCGCGTCGTCGTCCGCCGCCACTCCGGAGACGGACACACCCCCGCTCGGCGCGGACGAGTCGCGGACCGGTGGCGCCGATGACGACCCGCGCGCTCGGATGTCACCCGAGACGCGGACGGAATACGACCGGCTCGCAACCGAACTTGAGCAGGCGCAGGCCCGGCGCGACGAACTGCGCTCGCGGCGCGACGAACTGGCGGGACGGCTGCCGATCGATGACGCCGACGACTGGGCGGCCCTGCGACCCGGACCGGACGGCCTGGACCGGACGCTGGAGGAGCTGCGCGGACGGACCATGCCGGTCAGCGAGATGCCGGAACGTCTCGCCCGGATCGACGAACTGGAACAGAACGCGCGGGACTTCGCCGACGCCGACGCGGAAACCGCCCGCCTGGAAACGCAACTCGCGGATCTCGAACTGTCCACCACTCCGGTGGGCGAATACGACCGGCTCGTCCAGCAGCGCCAGGCCCTGACCCGTGAACGCGAGTTCTGGCGGGCCAAACGTGAGGACCGCGCCGCCCGCTGCGAATCCTGGGGTGACAGCGTCGTTCTGGACGAGTCGGCGTTGCGCGGGGATCAGCTGGAGACCACCGTGCTGCGGCTGTACGAGGCCGCGAACGTCAGGACGGTCGACGACGTCGGCGGCCCCGACGACGCGCCGCACACCGACCGGGTCGCGCCGGAGCCGCTGGAACTCGAGCATCGCAGGCGGACGATCGAGAAACTCGCCGCGGCCGCCGAGCAGGTCAACCAGCTCGACGAGCGGATCCAGCAGGTGGACCGTCGAATCGATGAGTTGCGCAGGGCAGGCGTCGGAGCGCAGCGGTCCCGGCCGCAGGACGTGATCGACGCGCTGGAAGGGCTGGCCCAACAGCGGGCCGACGCGCTGCGCGAGGTCAAGCCGCTGCGGCACGAGCGCGACGACCTGGCGGCGCGCCTGGGCCTGCTGGATCCCGAAGGCCGAGTCGATCAGGCGGCCTGCGAGCCGGAGCGGCTGGACCGGACCGTGGCCGACCTGCGCGCGGCGGTCCGGGACGGGCTCGCCGACGGCACGCTCTCCGAGGCGGAGGCCGACGCTCGCCGCCGGGACATCGACGCGCTCGATGCCGTCGCACGCGAGGTGAACGACGCGCACAACGCGATCGGCCGCATCCAGGACGACATGGCCAGGGTTGCGGGCGCGTATCGGGATTTCATCGAACGCATCGGCGGCCGGATGGTGACCGACCGGGTCGGCATCATCGACGGCGAGCGCCCGCGCATCATCGTGTTCGGTGCCCGGCCCGACCCGTCCGCCCCGCGCGCCGATCACGACGCCGCTCTGGCCGACGCCCTGCGCCGCAGTTCCGATGTGGCACAGGCGATCGTGCGCCCGGAGACCACGGTCGACTACCGTCACGTGCTCGCCGACCGCGAAGACAACGTGCGGACGCAGGACATGGACCCGCCCGAGATCGAACGGTTGAGTACCGGGTGGATCGGCGGTCGCCGCCTGGACATCACCTCGTGGCGCGACGCCGACGGCGTCTGGCACCGCGTCGATCCGACCCGTCCGGACTGGGAATTCGGGCGCGATCGCAGCGAACCGCCGAAGAAGTACTCGCGGAAGGAACTGCCGGACGGTGTCAGCGGGTGGGCGATGGAGGACGTCGTCAACGACATCACCCTGCCGACCGACGACGTCCCGCCGGGCATGATCCCGGACAGCACCCTTCCGCTGCACATGCCGCAGGCGCCTTCGCGGTACGACACCTCGGGCGTCGACGAGCACGACGTGTACACCCAGCACTGGGGCGGCGATTCGTACAACGTGGTGCGCCTGCTGCTGATGGCGGCGCAGGTGCCCAAGCATCCGGCGGTGAAGGCGTGGATCCAGCGTCATCCGGAGATCGGCGAGTGGGTGCAGGCGCGGCCGTGGCTGCGACATGTGCCGCCGTTCGGCACGGTGTTCCGCAACTACGAATGGTTCGCCCCGCCGCAGCGCAACATCCAGCCGATGCACCGGCCGTGGAATGCGGCCGACCATGTGCCGCCGGGCGACCGGGTCGACATCCCGGAGGGCCTGCGGCGCGAGTGGGACCGTGACGTCGCTGCCTGGCAGCGGGTCCAGGACTGGGCGGACGGGGAATACGAGCGCTTCCTCGCCGACGACACCGACATCGACCGGATCGCCGACGGCCTGGACCGGCATCGGCGCGCCGAGCAGGAAACCCGGGCGCGCGAGGTGGTGGACGCCGTCGCACGGCTGGTCCGGCGGCAGCCGGGTATCGATCCGCTCGGCGACGTCGACGCGCAACTCGGGCGCATCCACGACGAGATCGACCGGATGGCGGCCGACCTCGCGGACCGGTTCGCCGCCGAAGACCCCGACGCGATTCGCGACACTGTGGAGGACATCCGCGAACTGGTGGCGGGCGGTGGCGATCCCGACGACATCGCCACCGCGCTCGCCGAGCACATGCGCGACGACGTTCCCGTGTTCACCCGCGAGGAACTGGCGCGCATCAAGGACCACCTGATGGTCGACGAGCATCGGGTACGCGAACACAGCGATCCGGCCGGCCGGTACACCGACGAGAAGATGGACCGCCTCGCCGATGTAGCGGAGGCGTGGCAGCGACTGATCGACGGCGTCCCGCTGTCACAAGACTTCGTGCTGCTCGACGACATGCTGGCCGAAGCGCGATTCCTGGATGAAGATCCGCTTTCGACCTGGCAGCAGGCCAACGCGCACGCGATCACGCTCGGCTATCACTGGGACGCCGACCGCCCGCCGTTGACCGATTGGCGCGCGGGCATCCCGTACGCTCCCGCTCCGCTTGCACCGGACCCGGGCTACCTGCCGCCCGCATCGGGTGCGACGCCGTCGCGGCCGCACGGCCCGACCGATGGCCCCGGCGAAGGACCCCGCGGCGGCGATCGCCGCCCGCCCGCCGGAGAGGAGCCGTCGCGTCCACGCGAAGAGGACGAATCCTCGGCGCCGAACGCCGACGGCGGTGCGCAGAAGCCCCCGGAGGATCCACCCGCACCCGCGAGTCCGGACGAGCCCGACGAGCCCGACGACTCGGGTGACGGTGAGCAGGGTGCGCCGCGGACCGATCGTCCCGAGGACGAACCGGATGCGGCGTCGCCACGCACCGCTCGTCCGGACGAGTCCGATGATTCGGGTGACGGTGGGCAGGGTGTGCCGCGGACCGACCGTCCTGAGCGCGAACCGGATGCGGCGGAGGCGTCGCGCACCACGCGTCTGGGCGCGTCCGATGATTCGGGTGACGGTGAGCTAGCCGTGCCGTCGACCGACCGTCCCGGGAGCGAGCCGGATGCGGCGTCGCCGCGCACCGTGCGTCCGGATGAGTCCGGTGAAAGTGCGTCGGACGACCCGCGGAACGCCGCGCCGCACTCCCCATCCGTCACCGCGCGCGACGATGCGCACCGAGCGCTCGCCGACCTCGACGAGCTGCACCGCCGAATCGACCAGCAGCTCGACGACCTGTTGCGCCGCGCGAGTACGGATCTGGACCGGATCGAGCAGCGCGCTCTCGACCGCCTGGCCGACATCGAAGTCGAGATCGCCGCACGGTTCGACGAGCTGTCCGCTCGGCCCGACCAGGGCGTCCCGGCCGCAGCCGAGGTCCCGCCGCTCGCGGCGCCCACGGCCCGCCCGGGCGCGGAGAACTCGGCCGAGGCGGCGCTGGAGCGCATCCGCGCGGAGTTCGACGACGCGGCCCGGCGCACCGACGAACGATTCGACGAGCTGCTTCGCGACACCTTCGCCCAGCTCGACGGGATCGCGACGGACCTCGATCAGCACTTCGACGCCGCCGTCGCCCGGCTCGACCGGCTCGCAGGCGGGCCGGACGACGCGGCACACCCGTCTCCGGAGGCCCAGACGCTGGACGAGTTGCACACGCGCCTGCTGGACGAACTGGACGAGATCCACCGCCGCGCCATGGACCGCCTCGACGCACTCGAACGCGAGCTCGACGGATTCCCCTCGGGCACAGAGCCAACGCCACCGCCCGCGCCGGGGGAACCAGTGGCGGGAACTACGCGCGTGGGCGATCCGGCTCCGGGTGACGGCGACCGGTCTCCCAGGAGACCCGTCGCGGGAAGTGCGCGCGTCGGCGACCCGGCTTCACCCGGAGAAGCTCGGGAAACCAGAGGGCCTGTCGCGGGGAAAACACGAGCCGACGACCTAGGTGCGACTGGCGGCGAAAGGCATACGGGTGTTGACGCCGAGCATCTGTCGGCTGAGCGTGATGCGGCGGCACAGGAGTTGGCGGATGCGCGGGCCGACCTCGCGGACGCTCGCCGTGGGTTGCCGGTGAACGAGGAGGATCTGACGCGGGATGCGTTGGACGATGCGCTCGAAGCCCTGGGTGGCCGCACGATGTGGGTGGATGAGCAGGGCCCGTGGCAGGAGCGGGTTGCACGGCTCGAGGATGCGGCGCGGCGGGTGTTCGACGCGGAGGACGCGTTCGCGCGGGTGGACGACGCTCGCGACGAGGACGGCCAGGTAGCCCGTCCGATATCGGACAACCCCGGCGAAGAATCTGCTTCGCGTGGAGCGGGCACCGTGGCCGGGGAATCGGTACGTGTCGACGCCGAACCGAGCCGCCCGACCGCCCGGCGTGATGCGGCGGAGCGGGAGTTGGCGGACGCGCGGGCCGACCTGGCGGATGCTCGCCGTGAGTTGCCGGTGAACGACGAGGATCTGACGCGGGATGCGTTGGACGATGCGCTCGAAGCCTTGCGTGGCCGCACATCGCGGGTGGACGAGCAGGGGCCGTGGCACGAGCGGATTGCGGAGTTGGAGCGTGCCGCGCGGCGCGTGTTCGACGCCGAGGACGAATTGGCGCGGGCCGAATACGCTCGTGCACAAGCGGCTCGGGCTGCTGACACCGAATCGCCATCGGAAGACATAGGCGCAGAGCCGGTTACACGTGAGGTCGAGGCCGAAGAACCGGTGCGCGCCGACGCCGACCAGGATCGCCCGGTCGCTGGGCTGCCTGACACCGCCGAACCGCGGGCGGAGGCCGCAGGTGCGGATGGTGAGCCGCCATCCGGGCCGCCGCCCACGAATGCCGAGCCACCGGCCGATGGCCGTCCGGATGGTGCTCGTCGCACCGGCAATCCCGTTCACGACGTGCTCGAATTCCTTCGCGAACAGCGCGATTGGACCGATCAGCGCGATGCCGACCCGCTCACCGATGCCGAGGCCGAGCACGTTCGCCTGCTCGCCGAGGCATTGGGTCTCGACGAGAGATTCGCCGCGCTGCGCGATCCGCTGGCCGCTCTGGCCGAACTCGCCGAAATCGCCAGGGCGCGAGGCTTCCTCGACGAAGCCGACGGCCCGCGCATGCGCTACCCGGACGATTTCGAGCCGCTCACCAGCGCGGAACGCTACGGAGACGAGCAGTTCTGGCTGGCCGAGGCGCCCGACGACGGCCTGCGCGACGTACAGGACGACTTGCGCCGCGCGGGCCTGCCGATCGAGCAACCGCGACCACCGCGACTGCCCGCGGCTGCCACGAGCCCGGATGCCCTGCAACCTGCCGACCCAGGCCGCACGGTCGCCGACTCGGAACGCCCGTCCGCGCAACGGGACGCGGCGGCCCGCGAATTGGCCGACGCGCGCGCCGGTCTCGCGGATGCGCGGCGTGGTCTTCCGGTCGATGACGAGGATCTGACACGGGACGCATTGGATGACGCGCTCGACGGCATGCGCGGCCGCACGTTGCGTGTGGATGAGCAGCAACCATGGCAGGACCGGGTTACGCGACTCGAGGATGCGGCTGGGCGCGTGTTCGATGCCGAGGACGGGCTCGCGCGGGCCGAAGACGCAGCACGCGAAGCCGATCCCGCGGCCGAAATTCGTCCAGAGGCCGACACCGAGCGCCTGACCGCGCAGCGGGATGCGGCGGCGCGGGAGCTGGCCGACGCAGGGGCCGATCTCGCCGATGCTCGCCGTAACTTGCCGGTGAACGACGAGGATCTCACCCCGGCTGCGTTGGACGATGCGCTCGAAGCCTTGCGTGGGCGCACATCGCGTGTGGACGATCAGGGACCGTGGCAGGACCGCGTCACGGAGTTGGAGCGCGCCGCCCGGCGCGTCTTCGACGCCGACGCGGAACTCGCTCGGTCGGAACGCGCCCTCGAGCAAGCCGCGACCACCAACGAACGGACACAGCAATCGGATGCACGTGACGCGACTCACGGTGTGGAGTTGCCGCGTGTCGTTGCCGAGCGTCTGTCCGCGCAGCGGGACGCGGCGGTCCGCGAATTGGCCGATGCGCAGGCCGATCTCGTGGCGGCCCGCCGTGGGTTGCCGGTCGACGACGCGGACCTGACGCCGGGTGCGTTGGACGACGCGCTCGACGGACTGCGCGGACGCACGCTGCGGTTGGACGAACAAGGTCCGTGGCAGGACCGTGTCACGGAGTTGGAGCGCGCTGCCCGCCGTGTCTTCGATGCCGAGGCGGAAGTCGCTCGGCTGGACGCTGCCCGCGCACAGGTCACTCGGGCAGCCGAGCCGCACTCGAATGATGCGAACCGAGAGCGTGCCGGGGATGCGCACGAGTCGTCCCGCGCTCCGCGTCCTGAACCGATCGACCGGACTCGCGACCGGCTCGCACGCCGATTCACCCTCGACGAGGACGATCTGTCCCCGGAGCATCTCGGCGCCACCATCGCCGACCTGCGTTACCGAAACCTGTTGCAGGCGGGCATGGTCGAGGCGCTCGCGGCAGCGACCGAGCGGGCGCGCGGCACGCGTCATCCGGACTTGCGCGCGCAGGTGCGCGAGACCCGCGACGCCTGGGCACGGCGGCTCCGCATCGATCCGGCCGATCTCGATCGCGATCCGGCCGGGACGGTGGAGCAGGCCCGTGCCGCGGTGCGCCGCGACGCGCAAGCCATCGCAGACCTCGCCGACGCCGTCCAAGCGGCCCGCGGCCAGACCGGCGCCGAGCCCCAGCCGGGGGAGACCCGCCGGTACACCCTCGAGGTCGATGGTGAGCGCGTGCCGGCGCGGCTGGTCGCCGACGAGAACGGCGGCTGGCGGGTGGAGACACCCGAACGTCTCGACGCACCCGGACCGGCGGACACCGACGTGCCCGCACCGCGGCAACCGGAGCGGCCGAAGTCGCGGCTGCGTCGCCTGTGGGAGGCACTGACGGCGGGATACCTCGGCGAGAGCCCGAAGTACCCGTCCGGCTCCGGCATCGATAGCGCGGGCCAATCGCTGATCGCGCACGAAGCGGGCCTGCCGCTCACCAAGCATTACGACCCGACTCCCGCGCCCGGCGACGAATACGAGGTGATGCAGACCAAGTTCAGTCCGGTCCGCATCCTCAAAGAAGCCGTCACCATGTGGCGCAAGCGGGAACTCGTCCCGTTCCTGAAGCGCCTGACCTCCCGGGTCGCCGACTCGGCGGCCGAGTACGGCACACCGGTCGCCCGCGACGGCGAGGAGTACCGGTACTGGCTGGAGGAGGCCGATCCGGAGCTGGTGCGCCGGGAACTCGGGGTGGAACTCGAGGAGCTGAAGCGACAGGCCGAGGACGCCGCCCGCGCGATCGCCGCGCCGGAGTCCAGGCCGGAGCCGACCGACGGCGAGACGCCCGACGCCACACCGGAACCGGCCCTGCGGTCGGGCGAGGAGCTGCCCGCGAGCACCGGTGAACTCGCCGACTGGCTGCACGAGTTGTCCGAGGCAACGGTCCGGCGGCAGGAACTGGCCGATGCCCTGGTGGCCGCGGCCGCTGCGCTGGGCGTCGACCTCGGTGAACCGACCCCCGAGAACGTCCGTCGGGTCGTCGATCTGCTGCGGTATCAGCAGATCCGCCGGATCGGCGCGCTCACCGGCCTCGCCGAGGCGTCCCGCCGGTACAACGCCGAGCACGAGCGGATCCCGTACAGCGACGAGGTCGGCTTCTTCGACGCCAACCCGATGAACCGTTTCCTCGGTGAGGTAGTGCGCGCCTTCGGCGGCAACCCCACCCTGTTGGACTGGCAGGGCGTCAACAACGGCGGTGAGCCGAGCCGCGAGTGGGGCGACCTCTACGACACCGACCAGCCGGGCCAGGACCAGGGCCTGCGCTCCTTCTTCGAGAATGCGCTGCGCCGCGACCAGATCAAGGACGAGCGTTCCGTGTGGGCGCAGCTGCTCGGCACCGATCTGCACGCGCTCGACGCGCATCAGCTCGCGAACGCGCTCGCCGACGAGATGGACCGGATCCGCGAGCACGCGCGCGGCATGACCGCCTTCCGCACCGACGCCGACGAGTTCCTGCGGGCCGATGCCGCGGCCGACGAACTCACGGGCCTGATCGGCGACATGGCCGGGCGGGACTGGGTACTCGCGCGGGGCGGCGCGATGCTGGAAGACGGTACCGGTCTCGGTCTGGTCCCCGGCGAGCCCGGCGGGCCGATGCGGTTGGTGGTCGTGGACGGCACGCTCGGCCACGACCGCGTCCTCGCCGACGCGCTCGCGGCGCACCCCAGGCTCGCCGAGGCTGTCAACGAGGGCATCGTCGAGGTCCACTACCTGGTCACCGACGTGCGTCCGGACCGGATCGCGATCGCCGACGGCGGGGCGACGCAGGTGCGTCACTTCACCGGCGAGGTCGAGGGACGCAGCCTCGACGTCACCGTGGTGGACGACGGCGACGGCTGGCGTGTCGTGCCGGACGCTGTCGTGAACTCCGACACGCTTCCTGTCGCGGACGAGGCGCCGGAACCGTTGTCGCGACAGGAGATCGGCGACGCCATCAGTGAACTCGCGCAGCGCCTCGACATCACCGAAGCGGAGCTGGCTTCCCCGGAACTGCTCGCCGAGCGGCTCGCAGTGCTGCGCGACGAGAACGCCATTCGCGCGGGACAGATCGAGGCGATCATCGACTACGCGCGCACCGCCTGGGACATCGACACCTATCACGAGGTCGGCGACGCGCGGCATGTGCTGGCCCACCGGCTCGGCCTGGACGCCGCGGACATGACACCGCGGCGCCTGGCCGAGGCGATGGCGGACCCGGATATCCGCAACGCCTTGCGGCAGCAACGGGCCGAGGCGCTGGTCAAATACGCGAAGCTGTTGCGCGGCATGGACCCGGCCGCGATCGATGCGGCCAACGACCGGCTGGTCCGGCGTCTCGACGCCTTGCCGGGAACAGTGCGGATCACCGGCCTCGGGCAGCTGGGCGAGGTGATCGCCAACCAGTCACATCGGCCGAACCTGCACCCCGACCTGGTCGACGCGCTCACCGACTACGCCGACGCGCTCGCCGCGGTCGATGTATTCGACCCGCGCGCCCACGGTGACCGAGCGCTCGATCCCCGCGTGTCCGATGTCGAGTTCCCGGTGCACGACAAAGCCGTTCGCCACCTGCTGGAGGTCATCGGCGACGTCGCCCACCTCACCGAGGCTCCCGGCCGGCTCGGCATGCTGGACGGCGACACCAGCGCCGCGCCCGGCCCCGATCGCGGGGCCGGGCGGGACTTCGCGCGCCTGGTCGGCGTGGACCTGACCGACGCGGGCCCGGAACGGTGGGCCGAGGTCTACGAGGTCTACCGCGACGGCAAGCTCGACCAGAACGAGCGACTGACCCCCGGTCAGCTCGCCGAAGTGCAGGCCGAGCTGCGCGCCGAGGTCGTCGGGCGCGCCGACGACATCGCCGCCCTCTCCGATCTCGTTCAACGCGCCGCCCGCGCCGATGTGGAACGCCTGTCCGCGCAGCGCGCCGCGGTGGTTCGGGAGTTGGCGGACGCGCAGGCCGATCTTTCGGATGCCCGCCGCGGTCTTCCGGTGAATGACGAGGACCTGACGCGCGATGCGTTGGACGATGCGCTCGACAACCTGCGTGGGCGCACGTTGCGGGTCGAGGAGCAGGGCCCGTGGCAGGAGCGGGTCGGAGCGTTGGAGCACGCGGCACGCCGCGTCTTCGACGCCGATGCGGAGGTGGCCCGTTTGGACGATGCCCTCGAGCAGGCCGATCGAGCAGCCGAGGCGCCCTCGCACGACCGAGCGCATCAGCCGGAGGGGCAAGACACCGGTCACGCGGTCGAAAGCCCACGTGCCGATACCGAGCGGGCGCGGCTGTCCGACCAGCGGGACGCGGCGGCGCGGGAATTGGCGGACGCCCGGGCCGATCTCGCGGCGGCTCGCCGTGGATTACCGGTCGACGACGTGGATCTGACGCCGCAAGCCCTGGATGACGCACTGGAAAACCTGCGCTCGCGGACGATGCGAGTGGACGAGCAACAGCAGTGGCAGGACCGGCTGACCGGACTCGAGGAGGCCGCCCGCCACGTCTTCGACGCCGAAGCGGAGGTTGCCCGCCTGGACGACGCTCTCGCCCAGACCCCCCAGCCATCCGACCGGTCGCCGAACGCCCCAGCAGAAGAACCAGCCCCAGGCGCGGCAGCGGAATCGGCCCGTGCCGAGGCGGATGCCGAGCGCGAGCGTCTGTCCGCACAGCGTGCTGCGGCCGCCCGTGAGTTGATTGACGCACAAGCCGTACTCGCGGATGCTCGTCGCGGACTGCCGGTGAATGACGAGGATCTGACGCGGGATGCGTTGGATGACGCGCTGGATGCTCTGCGTGGGCGGACCATGCGGGTGGATGAGCAGGGCCCGTGGCAGGACCGAGTCACGGAGTTGGAGCGTGCGGCCCGCCGCGTATTCGACGCCGAAGACGGGCTCGCGCGGTTGGACGAGACACTCGAGCAGGCCGCTGGAGCCATCGAGCCGCTCTCGCCCGACGGACCGGAAGAATCGGTTTCGCGGGCAGCGGAAGAGTCCGCTCGTGCCGAGGCGGAAGCGGAGCGGGCGCGTCTGTCCGCGCAGCGTGCTGCGGCGGAGCGGGAGTTGGCTGATGCGCAGGCCGATCTCACGGATGCGCGTCGTGGACTACCGGTGAATGACGAGGATCTGACGCGGGATGCGCTGGATGACGCGTTGGATGGCCTGCGTGGGCGGACGATGCGGGTGGATGAGCAGGGCCCGTGGCAGGAGCGGGTTGCGCGGCTCGAGGATGCGGCTCGGCGTGTGATCGATGCCGAGGACGAGCTCGCGCGGGCCGAAGACGCTGTGCGCGAGCATCCTTCGGAGCGCTCCGCGCATCGTTCCTCCCAGGAGGGCGCGTCCGGTTCCCGGACTGCTCGCGGTGGCGGGGAGACGTCACGCCGGGAGCGTGACGGTGGCGAGGATTCGCCGGAGAGCGGAACTCGCGTTCATCGCGACGGTGCTGACGAGTCGTCGGGCGGTGCTCGCTCGAACCGCGACGGTGATTCGGAGCCGCCCGCGGGTCCGTCGGGCCCGGGGCCGGTGCGTTACCGCCGGATGCCGCCGAACTGGGCGCTGCGCTCGCACATTCCGCATCCGCCGAGGGACTACGAGTTCGAAATGCCGGGGCCGTTCCTGAACGAAGTGGAGCGGTGGCCCGTCCCTATGCCGCAACCGGAACCCCCGAAGCCGCCGAACCCACCCCAGCCACCCACGCCGCCGGTTCCGCCGCTCCCGCCGGTTCCGCCGACGCCACCGGTTCCGCCGGTTCCGCCGACTCCGCCGACTCCGCCGGTTCCGCCGACGCCACCGGTTCCGCCGGTTCCGCCGACTCCGCCGACTCCGCCGGTTCCGCCGACGCCACCGGTTCCGCCGGTTCCGCCGACTCCGCCGACGCCGCCGACTCCGGTTCCGCCGACGCCACCGCCGGTTCCTCCCACGCCGCCGGTTCCGCCTATACCCACAGAGCCGCCCATACCCACGGAGCCGCCGGTTCCGCCGACACCCACGGAGCCGCCGGTCCCGCCGACACCCACGGAGCCCCCCACACCTACGGTTCCGCCCACGCAACCTCCGTACCCGTCGACGCCTCCCTTCCCGCCCGGCGGGCCGACACCCGGCCAGCCGATGCCTCCGTATCCGTCGACGCCACCGGGAACACTGCCCCCATACCCGTCGACCCGACCCTCATACCCGACTATGCCGACCCCCGGACCGTCCGCACCGCCATACGCGGGACCGTCCGCAGCGTATCCACCCACGTCACCGACCTGGCCTGGCAACACGAACGACCCCGGCCGGCCCGACGGCACGGTCCCGCCGGGTATGCCCATGCCCCCGATGCCGCCCGGCATGCCGATGACGCCAGCGGTGAACGGTGGCGCACGGACCAACGGCCGCGGGCCGCAGGGGAACGGGCGCCGCGGCCAGGACCCGGAACGCGGTATCTTCGTCCGCCCGTTCGCAGGCTTCGGTGTACCCGCGGAGTTCGACCCGATCACTGGCGCGCTGCGCGCCAACCCGTCCGAGGCGTCCACGCACGACGGCGTCTACGGTGAGCTCGGTGGAGTCTCGGTGGTGTTCTATCGACACGACGGAAGACTCGTCCTTCGTGTCGGTGACCGCACGGTCGAGCTCGACGGGCCCGTCGGCGTCGAATGGGGCACGGTGGGATGGCGCACCACCCGGTTCGCGGTGGCCATCGGCGGTGCCGTCTTCTGCGAGCTGACCTATCGCTCGGTGCCGGAGGAGATGGACATCGGCGCGCTGGTCCGAGCCGTGGTCGACGACCCGGTGCGCCGCGCCGAGATCTTCGCCGGATGACCGGACGGCGATGCGACAAGGTAACCATCGACGTGAGGAGTAGTGATGCGGATCGACCATCCGACCGATGACGAACTGCGAGAGAACTTCGACGAGATGCTCCGCTCCGTGCTGACCGGCGGCGGCATCCGCACGGAGACGGGCCTCGACATGAAGACCGAGGACGCGCTGTGGGCGATCGCCCGCGCCTATCCCGACGTGCCGGACGCGCTGGTCGACGCGGCCCGCTCGGCGTTCGCGGGCCAGCTCGACGGCTCCAACGCGCGCGAGCGGAAGGAGGCGCTGGCCCGCAAGATCGAGGAGATCAATCGTCGGCGGTCGGCCCGGTGAGCACCGATGTCACGACCTAAGGTGGGCCCATGACCGAATGGCGCGCGCTGACCGACAGCGAGATCGTCGACCTGGCCACCGGCCTGCGGTCGCTGGACGGCTCCCAGCCGATGGACGCGGTGCCGCGGCTGGCCGAGGCGTTCGGCTGGAAAGTGCTGACCGCCCATCCGGACCGGGCGATGCTGGACGCCGGATTCGGGATGGCCAGCGGAAAGATTCACGGACGTGCCGGCCTGATCGTCGACATCAAGCTGCGCGTCACCGATTTCGCCCCGGACGACGCGGACGGAAGGGCACGGTCGAGGGACGCGTTCGTGGCGATGGTCGCGGCGCTGACCCGCGCACTGGGCGAACCGACCACCCGGGTTCCTGGCGCCACGGCGGAGGTCCGCTGGGCGGGGCCGGAAACGACACTGGTGGTCGCAGACCTGGGCCGCTCGGTTCAGCTGTCCTCGACCGCCAATTCCTGGCTCGAACTGCACGATCAGGCCGTCGAGCTGGAGCAGCAGGAGCAGAGTTGACCGGGTGGGGAGATTTCGCCGCTGGTCTGGCCGTGGAACTGGCCGCGCTGCGCGCCGGTTCCATCGTGAAGCTGGTCGAGTCCGATACCGGACCGCGGCGGCGATACGCCCAGTTCCTCCAGCTCGATGACGCGCTCGAGGCCGAATTGGTCGATGACGAATGGCTCGACCCCGCCTTGCGCGCGGGTGCTGCGGGACGCGCGCTGATCGCCGAATCGGGTTGGCGCGAACGCGACACGAGCCACAACAACTGGTGGACCGAGCTGCCGTGGCCGAGTCCCACGACCGAATACCGCCGCCTGGCGGACATGGTCGTCACCGGGTTGCGCGACGGGTTCGGCATCGACGCCCCCACTGCCCTGGCCTATACGGGGTGGAACGAGCGTTCGGGGAATCGCAAGCTCGACCTGCCGCTACTGGGCCTGCGGCAGGAGCCGTGACGAGCACCGCGCGGACCGGCGCTGTATGAGGATGAACGACGAGCAGAGCAGGCATCGCGGCGTGTACGCCGGCTCCGATGCGGTGGATGAGGGGATTTCCGCGACGTGACCAGACCAGGCGGCCAGGCGACCGGCGACGAGCTCGGTGCTGCTCCAGAACACGGCGCTGACGAGCCGCACCTGTCGCCGTCCGCGGTCGAGGTGCCGGCCGAAGCGGTAGCCCGCCAGTCCACGGAGGGCCACGAGGTCGCTACGGAGGAGCCCGATGTCGGCTTCACCCTCTCCGAGGCGGCGCCGGTCGAAGATGTCGCCGAACGGGCCAAGGCGCTCATGCACCAGGTCGCCCGGGAGCTGGCCGCGGGCGGTCCGCAGGGCTGGCGGCGGGTCGACGCGGTGTTCGCGCTGACGGTGGCCGCGGAGGTCGCGCTGGCCGTCTACTCCGACGATCGAGAGCACGTCGCGCGGGTGACTCCCGAACCCGGGATCGTGGCGCTGGTCCGCGAGCATCGGGAGCTGGCGGCCGGGCTCGAGGACGGGCCCTGGTGGCGTTTGCTCTTCACGCTGACCAGCGACGGCCGGATGGAGGTCGACTACGACTACGGCGACGAGCCGTTTCCGGACGAGCAGTTGTTCCCGCCGGAGGTCTATCTCGCTGATCTCGCGGCGTTTCCCCGGGATTCGCTGCCGGTCTGGCTCGGCGCCTACGTCGGTCACGGTGACCGTCAGTCGCGACCGCCGCAGGTGGCGGCGGCGCAGGCGCGGGCGGATCGGGAGGCGGGCGTGCGGGCCGTGCCGTCCGAGGACGAGCTGCCTCCGTTCCCCATCATGGCCGCCCGGTGGGCCGTGCTCGCCGCAGCGTTCGTCGCGGCCGAATCACCATGGGGCCCAAGGCTGCTTCCTTCCGTGAGCTGGTTCGAGGGAGCCAAGCGCAGCGGTTGTTCGCTGTACGCGCTGCCCGGCGGGCGGGCCGTGCTGTCCGGCGGGGTGTGGAATGCCCCGGAACTGGCGGCGGCCTACAACGACGGCCTCCAGTTGCCCGATCTGTACGCGGGCGCGCCGGAATGGGTGGCGGGACAGGTGTTGAACCACCGCTGCACCAGCGGTCTGCTGTCGTTCTGCTACTGGTGGGAGAACGGCCGCTGGTACCGCGGTGCGTCACCGGGACCCGCCCGGTTCGCCGAGGCGATGCCGGGTGTGTGGAGCTCGGAGACGGTCGTGGACATCGTCGGCAGCCTGCTCGGCGACGACGCGAACGCGCGGCGGCGCGCGGCCGTCGGCGCGCTGGTGTCCGCCGCGGAGGCCGGTGTGGTCACGCGGGACACCCTCGCCGGTGTCTTCGATGACGACGAACGATTCGACGTGGACGGCGCTTTCTTCCAGCTGACCATGGCCGGGGTGACCATGACGGCGCCGGGGCCGATGTCGCGAGAGGACGCGCTCGCCCGGGTCGAGCGGTTCATCCGGGACAGCGGGGCCGATCTCGCGAACTATTCGCTGGAGGACCTGCGCGCCGATCGGATCAGCGTGGGCTGGATGGTGTACGTCCCGGTCGAGCCGGGTGAGATCGCGATCGGCCGGGCGATCTACTACATCGCCGATGACGGTGTGCTGGAACGGTCTTCGTCCTCGGTGGCGCCATCGGTCTACCGCGCGGAGTTCGAGCGGCGGTTCCAGGGCCGGCACGGTCCGGTCGGCGCGTCCTGATCTTCGTGTCTCATCTGCGCCGCGTCACAAACCGGCTGGTCGGGGGCGGTGTGCGGCGCGGAGGGGCCCACCAGGATTCGGGTCTGTACATGCCTCGGCGAACCGACTCACCATAGAATCGTTGGTGCGTCGTAAGACAATATTCGGTCTGCCGTAAGAACCGGCTGCCATATTGACGTGTGGCGCACAGCCGTTCACGGCACGCCAGCGATGAGGAGGGTCGTCAGCGTATGAGTTGCCGGGCGCAGGAGAGTGATCCCGTACGCGGGGGCGAACGGGACGCCGCGCCGTGGCGCGCATATCGTCGACGCCCACGTCGGGGAGGTATTCAGTTGTGCGGGTCGGAGTCTCTGCCTCCGGGATCGGACTTCGGCATCGTATCTCCCGGGGGCGTCGGCGCTCATCCAGTGCGCTTCCCAGCGATGACAACAGGTGCGGGAGCCTTCCGAATCGTCGAGACGGAAAGAGCGCGGCATGTCTGAGACGAATCCATGGAGCAGCCTGTCCCGCGAGGCACAGAACGGCACCTTGGAGCTGCGGCCCGGCACACTCGAAGCTCTGATCAACGCGGCGAACGGAGTTCGCGTCCGCGTCGCCTCGGTGAAAAAGGAGCTATCCAAGATCGATTCGCTGCCGCCGTTCGCCGATGTGTTGCTATCGGCCCAGGCGCTCGCCTCCCGATTCTCGGAAAAGGGAAAAGAACTCGGCAGCATCCTGGACGACCACATCACCATCCTCGACGATCTGACCGACACCTTCTTCGCGGCGGCCAGGCACTACCGAGGCACCGAGGAAGACAACAGGGTCGATTTCGCCGCGCTGGAGCGCCGGGTGGGCGAACACAGAGGTATCACCGAAAACCTCTCGAAGCGCTGGGATCCCGCCGGTTTGACCACCGCGGGCGACGGCAGCGGAAACACCTACGCGCATCCGGATTGGAACGAGGTCGGGAACCGAAAGCCCGAGGAGAACCACGGATTGCCGACGAGCCTGGCCGATCCGGGCGATGTGAAATTCGAACCGCGGGGCGTGCGTGCGGACGACCCGGAGAACTTCACGTATTCCCAGTATCAGACGATCATTTCGTCGATCACCGGGGGCAGTCCGACCATGCCGATCAAGGTCGCGCAAGCCGCGTCGGATTGGCGGTGGCTGGCCGGAGAACTCAAGGAAACGTTCGACATCCTCACCAACCAGATGACGACCAGTAGGTCGAGCTGGACGAGTCCGAACAACAATGGCGGTGCGGACCGAGCACGCCAAGCGATCACCGCTTATGGAACCGGCACCGATCAGCTGAATACGAATATGAAACTGATCGGTGACAGCCTCGAATACGTGTCGGAATGGCTGTACACCACCGGAGTGCTGCTCCAGCAGGGTGACGACTATCCGCCCACACGAACCTCGGGTGAGACCGACGACGCGTACCGGCAGCGGAAGGAAGAGGCCGCGGTCCGGAATTACGTCAGGACGATGCAGGCCGCCTATGTCCCCGGCGTAGAGGAGACCGACAAGGTCATCGCGGTACTGCCGGATCCGATCCCCCCGACCACCGGCCAAGTGCCGGGACCGGGGCCAGGGCCGGGCGGTCCAGGGCCGGGCGCCGCACCGGGGCCGGGGACAAGCGCCGCACAACTGGCGTCGATGCAGAACGCGCGACGGCAGGCCGAACAGCAGCAGAAGGCACTGGAAGACGCGCAGCGCCAAGCGCAATTGGACGCTCAGCGCCGCGCCGCCGAACAGCAGCAGCAACAACAACAACAGCAACAGCAGGCCGCCCAGCAGGCCGCCCAGCAGCTGGCGCAACAGGCGCAGCAGGCAGCCCAGCAGATCGCGCAACAGGCGCAGCAGATCGGGCAGCAGGCTGCCGGCGCCGCGCAGCAAGCGGCGCAACAGGCCGCGCAGCAGGCTGCGCTGGCGGGCCTGCCGGGCATGCCGAATCTGTCCGACGCGACGAAGAAACTCGAGTCGGCCCTGGCGAAGGGTGCGGGCGGCCCCGGTGGTTCGGCGGGCGGTCCCGGCGCACCGAAGTCGGCCGCGAACCAGAACCTGGAGAAGGCCTCGAAGTTGTTCCCGCGGGCGACGAACGCGGTGGCCGCGGCGGCCACTGGGCGCGCGGGTCTGGCGGCGGGCCAGGGCATGATGGGCGGCCCCGGCATGCCGATGGGCGGTCCCGGCGCCGCCCAGGGCGGCCAGCAGAAGGAGCACAAGCGCGCCGACTACCTGGATTCCACCGAGCATCTGGAAGAGGCGCTCGGCGACGCGCCCGTGGTAGCGAAACCCGTTGTCGAGCAATGAACGACACGTGGGAGTTCTCCGGTCTCGAATTCGCCGCGGCATGGCACGCGGCGAAGGAGAGCCTGCCGGATCCGTTCTTCTACCTCAGCGGCACGACCTATTACGACGACGCGTGCAGGCAGAAAGCCGAAGCGTGGCAGCGGATCCAGGCCCGCTGGGGCCGGGCGCTGGAGGAGTTGATGGACGTGCTCACGGTTCCCGACATCCGGCTGGTGATCCGCGGGATCGACGGCCGGGACGCGCGGAACCCGAAGGGCGCCATCCGCATGCTCGCCGGCCGCAAGGGCGATCGCGCGTTCCTGGTGACCCAGAAGCCGGGAACGGAACGCCGAACCGAGGGATTCACGGTCGCCGAACACGACGTTCTGTCGCTCGGCCACAGCGTGGCCGAGGCATTGCCGAAGGTCGACGCCGGGCGCGGGTCCGCCTTCGATCTCATCGAGCCGGGCGGCGACGGGCTGGACTATTCCTATGGCCGGTCCCCGGTGAACGACGTCGAAGACCGCACGGCTGGTCGCAGCGAGTCCTTCGATCGCGCGCCCGCCGCCACGGTGGGCACCATCGTGGTGGAGCAAGGGCATTCACGGTTCGGTCCGCGCGGTATCACCCGGGCGCACCTGGCCTGGCGCGATCTCGTCGACGACGGGCGTTACGCGATCGTGCCGGGCAGCCCGCCGACAGTGCTCGCGGCGGACGTCCGGCGACTGACCGAATTGATCAACGCGCGGATCGCCGAAGTCGTCCAAGCCATCAAAGACGAGCGGATGTGATCGATCGTATGCGCGCCATTCCGTTTTCGATCTCGATTCTTCGAAGGGGTTTTCGATGACCGCATCGCAGCAGGGGAACCCTGGCGATTTTCCTGCCGAATTCGTGGCTACTTCGCTCACCGGCTCGATTTCGGTGCGCACCACCGAAATGGGTCTGCCGCTGGGCGTCAAGGTCGACGCCGATCAATTGCGCCGCGACCCGGAGGCGCTGGCGGGCGAGGTGCTGCGATTGTGCAAACAGGCGGCGAACCGCGCGGGCCTGGCGCGGCGGGCGCAATTGCGGCAACTGGGATTCACCTCGGAGATGCTGGCGCTGGCCGGGCTGCCCACCGAGCAGCAGGTGGCGACGCAGGAGATCATCGACGAGCAAGAGTACGACATCGAACCGCAGAGCTGGCTGCGATCGATTTGAGCGGCAACGGAATTCGTGAGGTCGGCATGGTCGAAACAATGGACGAGCTCATCGCTCGCGTACAGAATCAGCTCTACCGGCTCACCGATCTCAATGACGCCATGAATGGGATCCGGGTAGCCGAGACATCGCCCGACGGCGCGGTGACCGCGGAGGTGGACGGCAACGCCGCGTTGATCGGACTCAGCTTTTCCGCCGCGGTGTCGAAACTTTCACCGGACGAGTTCGAGAAAACGGTCGTCGACACCGCGCGAGTGGCCGCGCACAAGGCTTTTGCGGAGCGCGGCGCACTTATCACCGCATTCAACGAGGAGGCCACCGGGTAGTCACCGGATGTTAACCACGACGGGATCGCGATACGCGGTCTTCGCTAGGTAAAGTTGAATACGAAACGTCGGGGGATGTTTCGGGATTGGACGATGATCATGAGCCACATTGAAGTAGTCCCGGATGCGCTGCGTGTGTACGGAAGCGAATCGGCGGCCATGGCCGCCGGAGTAGGGGCGATCGCCGCGACCGACCAAGCCGCGACGGTCGCCGCGGTGGTCCCGGTGTTCGGCCTGATCGGCCAAGAGTTCCTTGTCTCGTACGCTTTCGCCCAGGCCAACCACCTGTCGTCGGTGGCGCAGCTCGCCGCCGTGCACGCGGGTACGGCGTTGACGGCGCATCAGGCCGCCGCCACCTACGAGGGCGCGGACACCGCGTCGGGCGCGGCCATCGGAGCCATCCGCACGCGGTCATGACCACGCCGGGAGCCATTCCGCCACCCGGCGCCGATCCGCTGGATCCCACAATCCTGGAATTGCTGCGGGGCAGCGCGCTCGCGCCCATGCTCGACATGCCGGTGAACGACGTCTTGCGCAGCATGGGTTTACCGAATCTGCCGGAGATGCCTGCCTTCGTGCAGCTGCCGGAGCTGCCGCCGCTGCCGACGATCGATCTCGGCGCGCTCATGCGCCCGTTGACCGATCTCGCCTCCGCGTTCGGCACCGGTCGACTCGGCGCGCCCGCGCCCGCACCGGCCGGTGCCACCGCCGCGCCCGCGCCTCCGGCCGACCCGACGCAGTTGCTGCAGAACGTGTCCACCGTGATGCAGACGGTGATGCAGGTCGGCTCGTCGCTGGTGCAGACCTTGATGTCGGTCTGGCAGGGCATGGCGGCGATGGAGGCGGCGAAGAAGGCCGGTGCGGCGCAGACCGACGCGAACGAGCTCGCGGCGCAGAGCACCCAGGAGAAGTCGGTGCTCGGCAGCGCGGCGGGCAGCGTCTTCACCGGCGCGGGCCTGATGTCGGCGGTGCTGGCGAAGTTCTCCACCACCATGGCCTTCGCGCCGCTGCTCGCGGCATCGCCGGGCGGGCAGGGTTTCCTCGTCGCGTCCGCGATCGAGGCGATGACCGAGGCGCTGGCGATCACCGCCAAGACCAAGGCGGAGATGGTCGGGCACAGTGCGAGCATGACGCAGGCCGGTCAGAAGGTGCCGATCACGAACGCGCCGACGGGAGTGAAGTCGACCGAACAGCTGACCCAGCTGATGAGCATGATCACGCCGCTGATCAGTACGGCCGGTCAGGTGGCGCAGTCGCTCGGGCAGTTGGCGGCCGCCAATCCTTCGCTGCCGGCGCCGAAACCGATCAGCGCCCTCGGCGCGCACGAAGGCGCGGGTGAGCCCGGGGAAGGCAAAGAAGGCGGGGAAGGCGAGGAAGGCGAGCACGCAGGCGGCGCGGGTGGCGTCGGCGGTGGCGTCCCGGGTGCGATCGCCGCGGCTGCCGCCCCGCTGAACCCCTGGCCGGGGACCCGGGTGGCCGGTGGGTCGCTCGGCAGCATCGGCGGTGCGAGCGCCGCTGGTACCGGAACGTCGTCCGAGGTGTCGACCACCGTCGCGGGTACCGCCGCGGCGGGGACCGGAACCGGGGCCGGATACATGCCGATGGGCGGCGCGGGCATGGCGGGAGCGGCCCTGGCCCGCGACGGCGAATCGACCACCGACGCGCTGCGCGGCCAGATGGTCACCGGTCAGCACGGCGACGAAGTGGTCGGCCGGATCGAGGGGGTCTCGCTGCCGGTGGTCGGCGCGGCCGACGCGACATCGGAACCACCGCCGGATAAGGAACTCACGCTCTGACGCGAGTGCCGAGCAGTACACAGGAGGGTCTTATGAGTGACGGGCGGGGTCAGGTGTACGACAGCGTGCGATTCGACTCGGTCACGGCGGCCAAGGCGTCGTCCGGGCTGGACGCGCTGGCCGACCGGTTGGCGTCGGATCTGCGCTCCGCGGAGGAAGCGCTGACCGTCGTCCCCGCCGGCGCCGACGAGGTGTCCGGCCGGGCCGCGCAGACCGCGAACGACGTGGCGTCGTCGTACCTGGCCGGCGCACAGGCCAGCGTGCACGAACTGCGCAAGCTGGCGGCCACGTTGCGGCTGCACTCGAACCAGTTCGACGGCATGGAATCGGCCAACACGGCCGATTTCGACACCACGGGCGGCCGGTCGGCCTGACCGTCGTCGAGCAACCGAAAGGTCTTCCGCGGCAATGATCGAACCACCGCAGCCAGGTTTCACCGGCGTGGTGTGGACCGCGCGCCCGCCCGAGCGGCTCGCGCGCGAGCTCACCACGGGGCCGGGCGCCGTGCCGATGGCCGAGGCCGTCGCCGCGTGGTCGCGCCTCGCCGCGTCGTTCGGCGCCGCTGTGGTCGAGTACGAGAAGGTTCTCGCGGACGTGCGCGGGGCCTGGCAGTCGGGACGCAGCGACGAAGTGCTGCAACAGATCACGACTCTGCGGGATTGGCTGGTCGACGCCGCCGCCGCTGCGGCGGCCAACGCCGCGCGGTTCCAGGCCCAGGTCGCCGCGTACGAGATCGCCCGGCTGGCGATGCCGAACACCGCCGATCTGGAAACCCTTCAGCAGGTGCAACGAATGCTGGAGTCGGTGACCGGGATGCTCGGTACGCCGATCCGCGCGATCGCGGCGGACACCGACGCCGAGCAAGACGCGGCGAAGGCGATGGCCTCGCGGGTCATGCGGAACTACGAGATGGCCACCGAACCACTGGCCTTGCCGTGGCAGCACCAGCAACCGCCCGTCGTGGCGCCGGAGCAGGCGCTGGCCGCCGAACAGGCCGCGGGATCGGCCGAGGCCGCGAATTCGGCCACGATGCCGCGCGGTGCGGCGCCGATCGGTGCGATGCCGATCGGGACGGCGCCCATCCCGGCGATGCCGCGGGTGCCCACCGCGTACCAGGCGCCGGTGTACGCGCAGTCGGCCGCCACGGCCGAGGTCGTCCCGCGCGCCGCCCCGGCCACGGTGAACGCGGGTGGGCAGCCCGCTCCGCTCGTTCCCGGTGCGCTGGGGCAAGCCGGGCCCGCACAAGACGCGGCACGATTCCCACGCGCCGGACTTCCCACGGAGACGAGCGATCAGATCGGCTTCGAAGGTGGCATCCAAGCCGCGCCCGCGGTGCTCGGCGGCGCCGAACCCGCGACGCACGCCGTCGCGCCGAGCGAGGCCGGTGCCCAGACGGGAGGTGCGCCGTGACGTCGCTGACGAACGACGCGCTGCTCGTCGTCGCCGAGCGGCTCGGCGTGCAAACCTTGCCACTGGTGCTTTCGGTCGGGCCGCAACAGGATTCGATCGAGGAGTATCGCGCCGCGCGGGAGCGTGCGCTGTCCGGCCTGATCGGTGACGGCCTGCTCGACGCCGAGGGTGAAGTCGAATCCGACCTGGCCGGTGCGCTGTTCGTCCTAGCGCAGCCGGACCGCGAACTCGTCGCCCGCGTCTACACCGAGGACGGCGCTCGCCGCTTCTGCCTGGCGCGCCGGGGCGAACAGCACGCGCTCGCCGTCCGCTCGGGCGACAGCTTCGAGGTGACGTCGATCTGGGCCGACGGCTCGGACGCCGCACTGACTCGTCCACTGCTGGCCGCGCTCGGCTCGTGCGAACCCGCGCAGATCGCCGGATTCAGTGCGCTCGCGAGCGAATTGGCCGACCGGATGGACGCGGCCGAGGGCTCCGGCGATTACGCCGACGCGGTGTACGCCCTTGGCGTCGGCGAGCGCGACGCCGCCGTGCTCGGCCTCGCCTTCGGCTCCTGCCGCGCCTACGCCGAGATCGTGGCCTACGCCCATCGAGACGGGCTGACCAGCCGGGCGCCCGGCGCGGTGGTGGTGTACGACACCGGCCGCGGCCGCATCGTCGTCGCCCCGATGGTCGCGCCGGATCAGCAGATCTGGTCGACGGTCACGACGGGCACCGACCACCGGGTGACTCAGGCGGTCGCCACGTTGCTGGAAGGGCTGCCCGGGGGGAGGTGGCTGCCTCAGTAGCTGCTCGGTGAGATCGTCCGGATCTCCGCACCCATACAAGTTCTGACGAAAGGATCAACGAAATGGCTTACACATCTCTCGGCGACGGCTCGGGGAACACCTACGGTGTCGAAGCAGGCGGCATCGACAGCGTCGTCAGCCGCATGGAGGACTCGATCTCGACGCTGCGCACCTCGATCAACCAGATCGACGAGTCGGTGCAGGCCGTCGCGCGCGGCTGGCAGGGCGACGCCCACCGCGAGTTCAACACCGCGGCCCACGACTGGCACGACGAGGTCACCGCGCTCAACGGCAAGCTGGACCGGCTCTCGCAGGCCGTGACCTCCGGCAAGAACACCATCGTCGGCTCCGACCAGGCCGGTCTGGCGTGACCGCTGGACGGTGATGCCGTCCAGCCGGATCCCCAACCTCTCAGCAGAAGGAGACAACCATGACCATCAAGTACAACTCCCCGGCCATCACCGAGATGGTCAGTGACCTGAACCAGTACGGTTCCAACATGAAGGCGCAGATCGACGAACTCAACGGCGCCGCCGCCGCGTTCCAGCAGAACCTGCAGGGTGAGCAGGCGGTCGCGAACTTCACCAAGGCGCACAAGGATCTGACCGGCGAGCTGGAGGACACCCTCCAGAAGCTGGACAACCTGGGCGTCAAGGTGGAGAACGCGCTGAACCGCGCCATCGAGGCCGACGGCAAGGTCGGCGACGGTTTCGCCGCCTTCTGATCGCGGGGTAGCGACGAACAGCGGCCGGCTGGAACGGTAAGGGTTCCAGCCGGCCGTTTCGTGTGCGGTCAGCGGGCCGCGAGCGACTCGCCGATGTAGTGCATCTCGTCCGGTGTGGTGACCATCAGCACGGTCGCGCTGCGCGCGGCGGTGCGCACCGTGATCCGATTGGGCGCGTCCGGATCCTGGATGAGCGTGACGTCCGCGTCGACCGACCTGCCGGTATCGTCCGGCCGCCGCACGTGCACGATCGTCGCGCCGCCCGCGTGTGCGATCGGCGGAATTCCGTCGAACACCAGCACCGTCGTGCTCGGATAGGGCGCGGCGGGAGGCGGCGGGGGAGCGGGGGGATGGTAGCTGGCGCCCGCGGCCCGCGGAGCGATCGAGAGCACATGCGGTGCACCGAGATTCGCCACCATGGTGTGCCACGCCTCGGGCCTGGCGGTGTGCACGATGGCATGCGCGCCGAGCGCGGTGGCGCGCAGGATCACCTGCTGAGCGAGATCCAGGTTGCCGATCACCTCCAGGTGCCTGGTGCCCTCGCCGATCAACGGCACCGCGATGCCCTGCCCGCGCTCGTCGGCGCCGATGAGCTGGCCGCAGCCCGCCGTCGGCACCGCGAACTCGGTGAGCGCGGCCAGCGTGCCGCGATAGGCGATGTCGCTGCCCCAACGGCCTGCGTAACCGATGGGCAAGGTGTCCAACAGGATTCGCAGCTGGTTGCCGATCAGCTCGCGCAACCCTGGCAGGGGTGGTTGCTCGGGCGGTGCGACGGTGTCGAAGCGGACGACGGCGTTGAGCACAACGGTGTCGGCGAAATCGGTGCGCCGATCGTGGCGGCCCGCTCCCGGCCGCAAGCGCAACGTCACCGTGGTGGACAAGCTGGGCACCGCCCAGATGTCGGCCAGTCCGCGTGGGCCGATCATGTCGGCCGCGATCTGGTACTGGGTGAGGTAACGGCCTCGGTACTCCAACGTTTTCGGGGACTCGGCGAGTTGGTCGACGTCGAAGCCGTGGGTGAGCTGGCGCACGGCTGTGTTCATCTCGGTGGCGGTCAGCACGGACGCGGCGATGTCGTGTGCGGCGAGCCGGTTGGCGACCCGGCGGGTGGCGATGATCGCGGTGCGCAGCGCGCCGCTGCCACCGCCGCCGCGATTGTCGACCGCCTCGGCGTTGGCCAGCGGATCCATCCGCAGGACCAGCCAGCAAGTGCGGTGCGCGATGGCGGGCAGGGGGCCGAGGATGCGGTCGTAGAGTTGCGCGGCCACGCCGGTGCCCGCCGTGCGCGCGCCCGTGCTCACCACGTCGATGCCGGCCAGGGTCAGATCGAATTGATCGAGGCAGCGGGCGATCTCGGCGAGCGGGAGCAGTTGGTCGGTGCTGAGCGAACCACGGTCCAGCAGCGTCAGCGTGTCCGGCGGCGGATCGATCCGGAGCATGGTGAGCAGCAGATCGCCGTCCCAGCGCACGCCGTAACCGCCGCCCTCGGCGAGCGGAACGTCGAGGGCGGGAGCCTGTGTGAGGCGTTCGGCCGGGCGCAGTCCGGGACGTCTGCGGGCGATCGCGCTACCGAGGCGTTCGGCGGGCGTGTGTCCGCGCAGCGGCGCGAGACCGGCCAGCGCGACCACCGCGCCCGCGGCGATCGCACCCCAGATCGAATGGCTGACGGCGAGAACGGTCCACGCGACCGCGGCGGCCGATATCGAGACGGGAACTGTCACGCGCAAGGGAAAAATGCGAAACAACCAGAATTCCGGATCGCGCAGTGTGTCATAGTCCGATCGGCGTTGATTTCTCGGCGCAGGCGCATCCGTTATTTCACTATCGGTTGCCTCGCCGTTCATCGTTTCGTGCACAGTTGTTTGTCCCTGCTTCGCCTCGGTACGGCCGCCGTTGATCGGCTTCGGATTCCATCGGTTCAGGGCCGTCGGTGAATTACGGTACCGTGTCGAAGAGAATGGTGATCGATAGCTCGATGGAGACCATGTGCCTGCACAGCTGACCACCCGCGCTCAGGTCAATGGATACCGATTCCTGTTGCGCAGGCTCGATCACGCGCTGGTCCGTCGCGACGTGCGCATGTTGCACGATCCGATGCGTTCGCAGATCCGCTCGTTGTTCGTCGGCGCGGTGCTCGGCGTGCTCGTGGTGGCGGGCGCCGCGATCCTGGCCTTCCTGCGTCCGCAGGGCGCGATCGGCGACGCCGTGATCGTCTCCGGGAAGCAGAGCGGCGCGCTGTACGTGGTGGTACAGGGCCAGGACGGCAACAAGACCCTGCACCCGGTGCTGAATCTCGCGTCCGCGCGGTTGATCACCGGCGCCGACGCCGAGCCGCACGCGGTGAAGGACGACAAGCTCGGCGATCTGCCGCGCGGGCCGCTGCTCGGCATTCCCGGCGCGCCGAGCGCGCTGCCCGGTTCCACGCAGGGCAAGAATTCGGAGTGGTCGCTGTGCGAGACCATTCCGTTGTCCGAAGGCGGTAGCGCCGCCGCATCATCGGGTGGCACGACGACGGTGATCGCAGGCCACCCCGCGCTCGCGGACCGCATCCGGACCTCGAATCACGACGAGGCGCTGCTCGTCCGGCGCGACAACAAGACCTACCTGGTCTACGACGGCAAACGCGCCGAGGTGGACCCCGCCAATTCGGTGATGGCCAGAGCATTGGACCTGCGCCCCCAGCGGCCCCGTCCGGTCGGCACCGGGTTGCTCGGCGCGACGACGCAGGTTCCCGCGCTGGCTCCGCCGCAGATCCCCCGGGCGGGGGAGCGGGGGCCGGGCCCGCTGTCGGAGATCCCGGTCGGCGGCGTCATCTCGGTGTCCGGCGTGGGGCCGGACGGCGGTGCCGCGCTGTACGTCGTGCTCGCCGACGGTTTGCAGCCGGTGTCGCCGTTCACCGCGCAGGTGATCAGGTACGCCGATTCGCACGGCATGCGGGAGATCGCGACCATGCCTCCCGATGTGCTGGAACGGGTTCCGGTGGTCCGGCAACTGCCGGTCGACGACTTCCCGGTGCGTGCCCCGAGGATTCTGCCCGCCGAGGACGCGCCCGTCGCCTGTGTGGCCTGGGCGAAGTCGCCGGGCGCCGCTCCGGGGCAGGGCCAGGACAACACGGGTGACGGCCCCGGCGAGCGCGCGGCGGTCAGCCTGCTGGTCGGCACCCGCTTGCCGATCGCGGAGTCCGCGAAACCCGTCGAGGTGTCCACCTCCGACGGCGCGGGCGACCGGGTCGACGCGGCCTACATCCCGCCGGGTTCAGGGGAGTTCGTGCAGGTGACCGGCATGGAACCGGGTAGCCCGCGCCGCGACAGCCTGTTCTACATCGCCGATACCGGCGTGCGCTACGGCATTCCGGACGCGGCCACCGCGAACGTGCTCGGACTGGGCGGCCCCCCGCGCCTCGCGCCATGGGCGATCGTCGGCCAGATGGTCCCCGGGCCCACGCTGTCGGCGCGAGAAGCGCTGGTCAGCCACGATTCGCTGCCCGCGAAATAGCGCTCGCCGGGCCGCCCGACCGGACTCAGTCCGTCCAGCCGACGTTCAGCGAGGTGAGCAGGCTGGACAAGGCCAGCTCCATGTCCGACGCCTCGATGCGGCGCAGCACCGCCTCATCGATGTCGGTCAGGTCCAGCGATTCGTCGTTGGCCAGCCGGAATTCGCGCTCTTCCTCGGCCGCTTCGATCACGTTGCGGACGAACCGACCGTTGCCTGCGAGGTCGACGCCGCGGCGCGGCTGACCGCTCTGGTCGGTGCTCTGCATCGCGTACAGGCGCTCGCAGGCCCGGACCAGCTGCTCGAGCGCTTCTTCGGACAGATCCGAATCGCGTTTCCTGGCGATCACCTGGCCGATCTGCCCCAGTTCGTCCGCCGTGTAGGACGGGAACTGCAACCGCTTCGAAAAGCGCGAGGCCAGGCCGTCGTTGGCGGTGAGCAGCCGGTCGATCTCGCCGTCGTAGCCCGCGATGATCACCACGAGACGATCACGGTCGTTCTCCATGCGCGCCAGCAGCGTGTCCACCGCTTCCCGGCCGAACGCGTCGCCGCCTTGCAGACCGGTCTGGATCAGCGTGTACGCCTCGTCGATGAACAGCACGCCGTCCATGGCGGTGTCGATCAGCTTCTCGGTCTTGATCGCGGTGCCGCCCAGGTTCTGGCTGACGAAGTCGACGCGCTTGGCCTCGACCACCTTGTCGGTCTTCAACAGGCCGACGCCGCAGTAGATCTTCGCGACAACCCGCGCGATGGTCGTCTTACCGGTGCCGGGCGGCCCGGTGAAGGCCAGGTGCTGGCCGCGCGGCTGACTCGCCAAGCCCTTCTCGGCCCGGATCTTCGCCAGTTGCGCCGACGACTGGAGCTTCGCCACCTGGGTTTTCACCGAGGCCAAGCCGATCTGCGAGTCCAGTTCGGCTCTGGCCTCGACCAGGATCTTCTTCGCCCGGTCCTGGCTCTCGGCCTGTTCCATCTGCTCCATCGACGGCGAGGACGCCGGGTCCCACTTGTCGGTGCGCGCATCGATCACCTCGCGGCTGGTGACGGTGATCCGGTAGGTGCGGTCACGCATCGCGGCCGCGTTCGCCTCGAAATCCGGTGCCTGCGAGTACACCTTCTCGAACAGGGCTTGGGCTTCCTCCTCGTTGCCCGATTCCCGCAGGCACAAGCCGCGGCAGAACATCGCGGTCGACCGCGCCGCCGGGATCGGGCCCGCCTCGGCCTGCTGCATCCGCCGGATCGCCTCGCCGAACAAGCCGAGCTGGGCGCACGCGGTGCCGACCATCACGTGCGCGCCCGCCGCCAGGTACGGATCCTCCCAGTCCGCCGAACCGGCGAGCACCGCCATCACGTCGGGCCAGCGCTGGGTGTTGTAGTGCAGCACGCCACGGACATACGCGCAGATGCGGCTGTCGATCTCGCCTTCGGGGTTGCTCAGCTGTCCACCGCGGAACGTGTCGAGTTCGTCGAGCACCCGCTCGGCCTCGTCGTACTCCTTGTCGGCGATCAGCTGTGCCGCCCAGGCCAGCGTGACCTCGGTGTGGTTGGCCAGCGGGTAGTCGATGTACAGACCGGGCAGGAAGCGGCCCGCGAGTTCGCGTGGACGCAATCCGAGCCTGCGCTGCTCGCGGTAGAGCGTGCTCGCGCTGGTCTTGTGCAGATTGAACAGAACGTCCTTGGTCAGCTCGCCCGCGGCGGCGCGGCCGAGCCACGCGTCGCACATCGTGGGATCCCACTCCGTGGCGCGTTGAAAAGCCAGTTTCGCGTAGTCGAGATCACGTGCGGATTCTTGCCCCTCGATGGACAATCCGAGCGACAGGATTCCGGCATCGAATGCGCGTTGTGCTTGACGGTTGCCGG
Organism: Nocardia sichangensis; assembly: GCF_047200615.1. Classification (NCBI taxonomy): domain Bacteria; kingdom Bacillati; phylum Actinomycetota; class Actinomycetes; order Mycobacteriales; family Nocardiaceae; genus Nocardia; species Nocardia sichangensis. Next base: position 41,501 of record NZ_JBJZOK010000022.1, on the reverse strand, counting down.
TCATTGCTGTCGAACCCCGAAATCTTCGTTTCTCGTAGTAGAGACGTTCATCTGGATACCAGACTACCGATCGCGCGTGGCCCGGTTCGTCCGTTACATTAGGTTCAGCTGCCGGGAGGTCGCAACGCAAGAGTCGGCTATGTGTGCGAGTGCTCGATGTGGTGAAGTCGGGCACTCGGGACGGGTTCCAGCAAATGTTGTCGATGCGTGAATCATTGTTCCGGATGAGGGCTGGGGAAGGTTGCCGTTGATCGAGTCGGCGAGCGGTATACGTGCCACCGAACCCGTATTGAGTCGTGTTTCGGTCATCGGTGGGAACACTCAGGTCGATGTCGGATTGCCGGCCACCGTGCCGATCGCCACATTCATCGGTGATCTGGTGGCGCTCATCGAATCGCGTAACCCGGAGCGGACCGAGGCCGAGGAGGAGTCGGCGCCGCTGGACGCGCGGCACTGGACCCTGGCCCGGCTCGGCCGGGAGGCGATCGCGCCGAGCCGCACGCTCACCGAGGCCGAGGTCTACGACGGTGAGTTGCTGGTGCTGCGGTCGGTGGCCGCTAAGGAAGCGCCCGCGCTGTTCGACGACGTCATCGACGCGGTATCACGGCTGACCGCCGAGGAATTCCGGAGCTGGTCCGGGGTGGCCGCCCGCTGGATGGGTCTGGTCGTGTCGGCGCTCAGCGTGCTGGTCACGCTGGTCGTGCTGGTGATCTCGCGCGGGCACGGCGATCCGATCGCGCCCGCTCTCGCGCTGCTCGGCTGTGGCACAGCGGGATTCGTCGCTGCGGGCATCGCCGCGCACAGATACGCCGACACGGTGACCGCGACCTGGTTGTCCCTGGACGGACTGCTACTGCTGTTCGGCGGCGCCGCGCTGCTGGTGCCGGGCACGCTCGGCAGTCCCCATCTGCTGCTGGGCAGTTCGGTGCTGCTGGTCGCGGCGCTGCTGGGCTACCGGATAACCGGCACCGGCGCGACGCTGTTCTCCTGCGCCGCCGCGCTCGCCGTGATCGCGGGCGTCGCCGCGGCGATCCACCTGATCTGGCATCCGGGCCTGCCGAAATTGTCGGCCGGTCTGCTGGTGGCCGGCATCGTGATCATCTCGGCGGTGCCGCGGTTGGCGGCCGTGCTCGCGCGGCTGCCGATTCCGCCGGTTCCCACCGCGGGCGGCGCGATCGACCCGGCCGACCACGAGCCGCGACCGACCATCGAGGGCATCGGCGCCATCGGCGCCAGCGCACTGCCCTCGGCCGCGGGACTAGGGGCACGGGCACGGACGGCCAACCGGTTCCAGTCCGGCCTGGTCGCGGCGTGCACCGCGAGCGCGGTCGTCGGCGCGTTCGGCGTGGCCGATCCGCTGGGTTCCGGACGCTGGCAGGGCATCACGCTGGCGGTCGTGACCGCGATCATCCTCGCGCTGCGCGGCCGCTCGTTCGCCGATCTCACCCAAGCCGCGACGATGATCGGCGGTGGGTGCCTGACTGTCGTGGCCCTGGCCGTCGGATTCGCCGTCGGGGATTCGGATTACACCTTGCTCGCGGCAGGCGTCCTGCTCGCGTTCGCCGCGGGTGTGGTCGGGTTCGGGGTGATCGGTCCGCACATCGAGGTCACCCCGGTGACCCGGCGGATGATCGAGATCTTCGAGTACTTGTTGATCGTGGCGGTGATTCCGCTCGTGCTGTGGGTGATGAACATCTACTCGATGGCCCGGAACATATGACCGGCAGCGCCTTCCGCCGGATTGTCATGCGGATGGCCTGCGCGGCAACGGTTGCCGGCGCCGGAATCGGCGTGCCGTGGCCGAGTGCCCAGGCGATCGCCCCACCCGGCATCGACCCCGGCGCGCTCGGCGCCGCACAAGGTTTGAGTGCGCGGCCTGCGCCGTTGGAGCCGACCGAACAGCGCGCCGTCTGCGCCGAACCCCTGCTCACCGGCGCGCCGCCGGGCGAGCCTCCGATGGCCCAGCGCGTGCTGGATCTGCCGTCGGCGTGGCAGTTCAGCCGCGGCGCAGGGCAGAAGGTGGCCGTCATCGATACCGGGGTGAATCCGCACCCGCGGTTACGGTCTTTGCAACCTGGCGGTGACTTCGTCTCCGACAGCGACGGCACAGTCGATTGCGACGGCCACGGCAGCCTGGTCGCCGGAATCATCGCGGCCCAGCCCAGCCCCGGCGACGCCTTCGCAGGCGTCGCGCCCGACGCGGACCTGCTCACCATCCGGCAGCTGAGCCTGGCCTACGAGCCGAAGGACCGCGGCGGCCGTGGCGATCCGCCGGGCAAGATCAGCAGCGACGGCTACGGCAGCGTGCTCACCCTGGCGGCGGCCGTGGTCCGCGCCGTCGATCTCGGCGCCACCGTCATCAACATCTCCGAAGTAGCTTGCACCGCAGCCGGTTCGGACACCGCCGACGCTTCGCTCGGTGCGGCGGTGAAGTACGCCTACGACCGCAATGTCGTCGTGGTCGCGGCCGCGGGCAATCTGCAGCCCGACGGCGCCTGCTCGAAACAGAACGAGGGTTCCGGCTGGAGTTCGGTGGCCACGGTCGCGAGTCCGGCCTGGTTCACGCCCTACGTGCTCTCGGTGGGCTCGGTGGACTCGACGGGCCAGGTGTCGGAGCTGTCGCTGCACGGCCCATGGGTGGGCGTCGCCGCGATCGGCCGCAATATCGTGTCGCTGGACAGCAAACCGGGCGCCACCGGCCTGGTCGACGGCGTCCAGACCACCGATGGAATCCGGGCCGTGGAGGGCACCAGCTTCGCGGCCCCCTACGTGGCCGGGCTGGCCGCGCTGGTGCGGGCCCGCTTTCCGGAACTCAGCGCGCAGCAGGTGATGGACCGCATCATCCGCACCGCGCACGGACCGGGCACCGGCCGCGACGACCGGATCGGCCACGGCCTGATCGATCCGCTCGCCGCGCTCACCGCGCAGCTGCCGGAGAAACCCGTGAGCGCGGGCGCCGACGCCGCACGAGCCGTCGCCGCGCCGGTGATCCCGCCGGGCCCCGACCCGCGGCCGCGCCGGATCGGGGTGATCGGCTCCATCGTCTCCCTGGCCTGCCTCGCCATCGGTGTGGCCGTGGCGTTCCCGTTCCGGCGGACCAGGCAGGACCTGAACGCGGAATTCGATCCGTAGCGCGGGCGCAGCTCGACCGCTCGCCGCCGACCGAACGAAGGAATCATGGCTACCGAAGGCTTTGTGCGCCGCCCCCGTATCGCGCCGCCCCGGGCGCCCGGTGGTGAGGTGGCGCTGACCGCTCCGCCGGAGATCGCGCGCGCCCTGCCCGCGCCGCTGATGATGAAGCTGATGCCGGTCGTCATGGTGGTCGCGGTGGTCGGCATGATCGCCATGATGGCGATGATGGGCCGCAACCTGCTGGCCAATCCGTTCATGATGATGTTCCCGATGATGATGCTCATGTCGATGGTCGGCATGATGGCGGGCTTCCGTGGCGGCGGCCCCAAGCGCGCGGTGGAACTCAACGAGGAGCGCAAGGACTACTTCCGCTATCTGGACCAGGTCCGCAAGGAGGTGCGCCGCACCGGCGGCAAGCAGCTGGAGACGCTCCGGTGGAGTCACCCCGAACCCGCCGACCTGCCGTCCCTGATCGGGACGAGGCGAATGTGGGAGCGCAGGCCCAACGACCCGGACTTCGGACACGTGCGCGTCGGGGTCGGCAGCCACCGGCTGGCCACCAAACTGGCGCGCCCCGAGACGGGGCCGCTGGAGGATCTGGAACCGGTGTCCACCGTGGCCCTGCGCCGATTCGTGCGCACCCATTCGGTGGTGCACCGCCTGCCGACCGCCGTGTCGCTGCGCGCGTTCCCCGCGATCAACATCGGCGGCCCGGTCGAGGACGCGCGCATGCTGGCGCGGGCGATGCTGATGGAGCTGGCCGCCTTCCACGGTCCCGACCATCTCGCCATCGCGATCGTCTGCTCGGACCCGGACGGCCCGGCCTGGTCCTGGGCGAAATGGCTACCGCACCTGCAGCATCCGACCCAGCGCGACGGCATGGGCTCGACGCGGATGATGTACCACTCGCTCGGTGAACTGGAAACAGCGCTGGCGGCCGAGCTGCTCGAGCGCGGCCGGTTCATGCGCAACCCACAGCCGACCCAGGGGCGACTACATCTGGTCGTCGTCATCGACGACGGCTACGTCAGCGGCAGCGAACGGCTGGTCAGCGAATCGGGCCTGGATTCGGTGACGGTGCTCGACCTCACCGCGCCGGAAGGCGGGCTCGCGGCGCGGCGCGGACTGCAACTGGTCGTCGGCGACGGCGAGGTGGCCGCGCGCAGTGCGGCCGGCGTGGAGAAGTTCGCCACCGCCGACGAGGTGAGCACGGCGGAGTCCGAGTCCTTCGCTCGCGCGCTGGCCAGATACCGGCTCGCGACGGCCGCGCAGATCGTGAGTCTCGGTGAGGGAACCACGGCCGATCCGGGACTGATGGCGCTACTGAAGATCCCGGACGCGGCCCAGATCGATCCGGCGCGGGTGTGGCGTCCGCGCACCGGCAGGGAGCGGCTGCGGGTGCCGATCGGCATCACCCCCGACGGCACTCCGGTGGAGATCGACATCAAGGAGTCGGCCGAGAACGGCATGGGCCCGCACGGCCTGTGCATCGGCGCCACCGGCTCCGGAAAGTCGGAATTCCTGCGCACTCTGGTGCTCTCGCTGGTCACCACGCATTCGCCGGACGCGCTGAACCTGGTGCTCGTCGACTTCAAGGGCGGCGCGACCTTCCTCGGCCTGGACTCGCTGCCGCACGTCGCCGCCGTGATCACCAACCTGGAAGAGGAACTCTCGCTGGTCGATCGCATGAAGGACGCGCTCGCGGGCGAGATGAACCGCCGCCAGGAGCTGCTGCGTTCGGCGGGCAACTACGCCAACGTCACCGACTACGAGAAGGCGCGCGCCGCGGGAGTGCCGCTCGATCCGCTGCCCGCGCTGTTCATCGTGGTCGACGAGTTCTCCGAACTGCTCTCGCAGAAGCCGGATTTCGCGGAGCTGTTCGTGATGATCGGCCGCCTCGGCCGGTCGCTGCACGTGCACCTGCTGCTGGCGTCGCAGCGCCTGGAGGAGAACAAGCTGCGCGGACTGGAATCGCATCTGTCCTATCGCATCGGCCTGCGCACGTTCTCGGCGAACGAGTCGCGTGCGGTGCTCGGCATCACCGACGCCTACCATCTGCCCAGCGTGCCCGGATCGGGATATCTGAAGAGCGACGCGTCGGATCCGTTGCGGTTCAACGCCAGTTACGTGTCCGGTCCGTACGTCGCGCCGCAGGGCACGGTGACCGGCGAGGACGGCAGCCCGGTCGCGGGCAGGCGGCCCGCGTTGTTCACCGCCGTGCCGGTGGAGATACCCGACCCGATCGATGCGGAGACCGAAGCGGAACCGGTCGCGCCGTCGAACCCGCTGCTGGAGCTGCCGCCGCCACCGTCGGCCGCTGGGGCCGTGCCCAGCGCCGACGAGGGCATCCCGGACACGTTGCTCGACGTGGTCGTCAAGCGGCTCACCGGGCACGGCCGCCCGGCGCACGAGGTGTGGTTGCCGCCGCTGGACGAATCCCCGACGGTGGACATGCTGCTGCCGGACCCGGACTGGCGTTCGCCGGTCAACCGGCACGGCCAACTGTGGATGCCGATCGGCGTCATCGACAAGCCCTACGAGCAGCGCCGCGATGTGCTCACCATCAATCTGGCTGGCGCCCAGGGCAATGTCGCGGTCGTCGGCGGCCCGCAGTCGGGCAAGTCGACGACCCTGCGCACCATCATCATGGCGACCGCGGCCACGCACACTCCCGAACAGGCGCAGTTCTACTGCCTCGACTTCGGCGGCGGCAGCATGGCGGGCTTGTCCGGCGTGCCGCACGTGGGCTCGGTGGCCGGTCGCCTCGACGGCGATCGGGTGCGCCGCACCGTCGCCGAGCTCACCACGCTGATGCGTCAGCGCGAGGAGCGGTTCGCCGCGCTGGGCATCGAATCGATGGCCGAGTTCCGGCGCCGCAAGTTCGGCGAGGACCGTCGCGTTCCGGATGGCACAGCCGGGCCCGCCGATCCGTTGGCCGACGACAAGTTCGGCGACGTGTTCCTGGTGATCGACGGCTGGGCCGCGATCCGCGAAGAGTTCGACCTGCTGGAGCCGCAGATCAACGCCATCGCGGCCCAGGGCTTGTCGTTCGGCATCCACCTGATGATCGGCGCCGCGCGCTGGGCCGAGATCCGCCCGGTGGTCAAGGACCAGATCGGCACCCGGGTCGAGCTGCGGCTCGGTGATCCGTCCGACTCGGAGATGGGCAGGCGCACCGCGCACCAGGTTCCGGTCGGACGCCCGGGGCGCGGTCTGACCGCGGACCAGCTGCACATGCTGATCGCCTTGCCGCGCCTGGACTCCGACTCCGACCAGGGCAGCCTGGCCGACGGTGTCGCGCAGGCGCGGGCCGGACTCGAACAGCAGTACCCGAACCGCCGCGCGCCCGAAGTGCGCATGCTGCCGCTGCGCTTCGGCAGGGACGAGCTGATGGCCTCGGCGAAGGCGGAAGGCGTCGAGCTCGGCCCCACCCGCGTGGTCGTCGGTCGCGGCGAGTCCGAATTGCAACCGCTGGTGCTGGATTTCGGCGTAGAACCGCACTTCATGGCCTTCGCGGACGTGGAATGCGGTAAGACCACCCTGTTGCGCAACATCGTGATGGGCGTGGTGGAACAGTCGACCACCGAGCAGGCCAGGATCATCATGGTGGACTACCGCCGGACCATGCTCGGCGTGGTCGAGGGCGACCACCTGGCCGGATACTCGACGTCGTCGCAGACTTGCGGTCCGATGATCCAAGAGGTGGCCGGGTATCTCGCCAAACGGATTCCCGGCTCGGATATCACACCGCAGCAACTGCGCGAACGCAGTTGGTGGAGCGGCCCGGAGATCTACATCGTGGTCGACGACTACGACATGGTGGCGGCCGGTACCGGCATGAACCCGTTCGCGCCCCTGTTGGAATACCTGCCCCAGGCGCGGGACATCGGCATGCATTTCGTGGTAACCCGCCGCAGCGGCGGTGTGTCCCGCGCGCTGTACGACCCGATTCTGGGCACCATGAAGAACCTTTCGGTGGAGACGCTGATCATGAGCGGGTCGCGTGACGAGGGCAAGCTGATCGGCGACGTGCGGCCGAGCAAGCTGCCGCCCGGCCGTGGAACACTGGTCTCGCGCAGCAGGGGTATCGAGATGGTGCACATCGCGCACTTGCCGCCCATCTGATCGGTTCGCCGTCGTGCGCCGGATATTCCGGCGTGCGCGGAGCGGCTCGTGAGTGCGCGGCACGATCGCGCACAAGGCGTCCTGCGATATTCGGTTACACCGTGCCCGTCGCGCGCGGAGGGCAGCCCCGGACAGCACGGATCGTTCAGTTGTCGCCGCGTGGGATCAGTTGTTCGGCGGCGGTGGGCGCAAAAGCGCAGGCGCGGCCACTCGCCCGACAGCGGGGACCGGCACGGGAAGTGCGGGATCCCAGCTATCGGCTCTTCGCTCGAACAGCGCGCGTGACGGGCCCAGCGCGAGCGGGCCCGCTATGCGCACCAAACGGAATCCCGCCGAACGGTAGTAGGCGTGCAGGTCGGTATTGGTGGTCCACGCGTCGAGCCGGACCCAGGCGCGGCCCTGCGAGCGGGCGAGCAGTCCCGCGTGCGCCAGCAGGTGATGGCCCACGCGCCGGCCCGCGAAACGCAGATCCACGATCATGTAATGGGCGATCACCGCATCGTCGAGTTCCCACGCCGACCATAGACCGGCGTCGGCGCGGTCGTTGACCGTGATCGTTCCCGCCGGTTCGCCCGCGACCTCGGCGATCCAGGTCTCGCCCGCGTCCAGCGACCGTCCCACGGCGCGAGCGAAGATCTCGATGGGCAGGCCGCGTCCGGCGACCGTCCACTGATCGGAGCCGCGCGCGGTGAGCCACGCCGTGCGCTGCACGCGCAGGCGGCAGATCATGCCGAGATCGCCCCATGTCGCCTGGCGCAGCGCGATCGTCATGGGCTAGGCCCGGCCGGTCCCGTGCGAATCGGCAAGCGTGGTCCGGATGACTGCGGTGCCTTCGGCGTCGCCGAGCTCGTAGGCGAGCCGATTGCCGGAGGCGAGCGAACGTTGCCGCGTGGCACGGGTGACGCGCTCGTGGTTGGCGCCGATGCGCAGGTGGTCGAGCAGGATGGTGCCGGTGGCGACGCCGAGCACCAAGGCTTCCTCCGCGGTGGCAGGCCGGGCGACGAGCGTGTCGCGGTGCGCGGTCTCGGCATGACCCCGGTCGGCGAGGCGGCGGGTGGTGCCCTCCGGAATATCGTGCGGTGAGTCGATTCCGGTGGCCTCGGCCAGATCACGGGGATAGAAGCTGACCTCCCACGACCACGGCTCATGGTCGAGATACTGGACCACCGTCCTGGCCAGCACCCACGAATCCGGCGGTATCCCCAACCAAGACGCGACTTCGGGGCTGGCGGGCTCCATCTTCGCGCTGAACTCCTTCGACGGCTCCCGGTGCGCGGCCCGCGCGATCTCCTCGAAGATGTCGTGCGGGGTCTGCGGCCGGTCGGGGCGGATGGAATCGGTGACAACGGATTCCAGGATTTCCTGGTTTCGAACGATCGTTCCGCGGGAAGTAGCTGTATAGACGAGATTTTCGGTCACCAGCACCTGGATCGCGTTGCGGGCCGTGGTAATCGAGACCTGCATTTGATCGGCAAGCTCCGAGTGACTGGGCAGTCGATCGCCCGGTTTCCACTTGGCTGCGCGGATCTCCTCGCGGAGGAGGTCTGCGATCCGGTGATACGTCGGACCGTCCGCCATCTTGCTCCTCGGTTGGTCATGCAGGTAACGAAGTGTACTCTCCGTGACTCCCTACGGCCCGTTAACGCTTGACAGGTGCCTTCAGAGGTTTATTGTAATGAAGTCCTGATCCGGTGTTGTGCGGCGATGACGGCGAGGCAACGTGGCAGGTTCGGATACAACGGTCGTAATGGCCCTCCCTGGCACACCTAGGTGTGTCGATCCTTCGGTGCGCTCTTCGGCACCGGGATTGCTTCCCACGTCCGACCTATTGGTTCGGGCGTGTCGCGGACACCGCGTGGTCGGTGGTCCGCTCTTGTGGTTCGCTCGTGATCTGGCAGTGCTACATGAGCGCCGCCTGGTCGGCCGCGGTGGTTCGGTGGACACCTCCGTGGCGGTGGTTCGCGAAATCGAGCGTCGCAGAGTCGAATTGGTGATGGCCATCGACGACTGGGTGATGCGAAGTGTGCCGCAGCATCGGCTCGGCGCCACTCTGCACACCGAAACGGTGGGTGCGGTGATCGATCGCCTCGCCGAGTCGTCGGTGCGCGCGCACCACGCGTTGATGACTCTGAACGCGCACGACGATTTGCTGCACAACGCGTGGCATCATCTCGCCGAACTCGCGGACGCCTATGACGATCTGGTGCGCGACGTCATGGCGGGCAGGCGGCGTCTGCCCGAGTGGTGAGCGGCTGATCCGTTCGCCCTTCGCCCCGCCGGGCCACCGCCCGGCGGGTGTCACGGGTGGTAACGACGATGATCGGTGGCGAAGTCGTCCGCGACGGTCGCGGCCAGCTCGACGTAGGCCCGCTTGGTCTGCTTGTGCAAGCGGTGCAAATCGATTTCGGCGCCCTCGGACATGTGCGCGTCGAACGGGATGATGTGCACGGCGCGGCACCGGGACAGGAAGTACTCCCGTAGCTGCTGGATACCGACGTTCGGCGATCCGGCCCGCGGGGAGTTGATCACCACCACCGCGTTGCGCACCAAATGGTCGTGGCCGTGCAGCGACAACCAGTCCAATGTGGCTGCGGCACTGCGGGCTCCGTCGATCGCGGGGGAGGAGATCAGTACCAGCGAGTGCGCCAGGTCGAGCACACCGGACATGGCCGAATGCATGAGCCCGGTACCGCAGTCGGTGAGGATGATGTTGTAGAACCGTTGCAGGATTCGGGCGACCGCGCGGTACTCCTCTTCGCTGAACGCCTCCGACGCGGCCGGATCACGTTCGCTGGCGAGCACTTCCAGGCGGCTCGTCGCCTGCGAGGTGTGCCTGCGCACATCCGAATAGCGCTGGATGGTCGAATCGAGGAGCAGGTCGCGCACGGTGGACCTGGTCTGCAGGGGCACCCGCTGCGACAGCGTGCCGAAGTCAGGATTGGCGTCGACGGCGATCACCCGGTCGCCCCGGATCGAGGCGAAGGTGGAGCCGAGACCCATTGTGGTGGTGGTCTTTCCGACACCGCCCTTGAGCGACAGCACCGCGATCCGGTAGTCGCCGCGGACGGGCTGCCTGATCCGCGCGACCAGTTCCTGCAACCTGCGTTCCTCGGCGGACATACCGGGGTTGATCGCGCCGCCGGACACGTGGTGCACGGCCTTGCGCCACCCGGTTCCCGGAGCTTTCTTGGCCCGGCGCAGCGGCACGTCGTCGAGTGAAGGCTGCTGGAACGGGGCGCCCTGCTGCCGGGCGGGCGGCTGTGGGTAGCCGGGAGGCGTGCCCCACTGCGGAGCGGGGTGACCAGTGGCTTGGTGCGGCGGCACGGAATGCGGTGATGCCGGACCGGATTCGGGCACGGCAGCATTGCGCCACTGGTCGACGGGGACCTGCGGTGCGCTGCCCGCTGCCTGATCGCCCGCGAACTGCGTCGGGTGACCGGCGGGTACGCCGCTCGAGGCGTTGGGGTGCGGCTGTGGCGCGCCCGCGTCGTAAGCCGCATCCGGACGGGGCTGAGGCGCAGGCTGCTGGTCGGAGTTCGGCGCTTGTCCGACCGGCGGCTGGGACGCCGAAGGTTCGTTCGGCTCCGCCGACAGCCGGTGGCGTCCGCCACCGGCGACAGGTCGCGCCGCCACCGGGCCGATGTCGGTCGCGCCGGCGCGGTTCGACGCCGGTGCGCTCGAGTCCCTTTGTGCGCGAGTCGCATCGACCGACCCCGCCGAGTCGGGCTGCACGGGGGCCTCCGGCGCGGTACCGGATGCACTGTTGTGCGGCGCGGGCGGGTCGGGCAGCGGTGGGAGTCGGCGCGGCGCGTCGGTCGCGGGCGCGGCGGCCTGCTCGGGCCGAGGAGCCGCGAGCCACGGCGGCGGACCATCGGGAATCACCGTCGTGGGAACGGGTGCGGCGGTCTGCGGGGCTTGCGCCGGATGCTCGGTAATGGGCGGTGTCCGGTGGGCATCGCTCGACGGCGTGATGTCGCCGGTGCCCAGTGTGGAGCCATGCTCGGATCCCGCACCTGCCGACGTTGTCGGGGCCTGAGCCGCTGCCGCGCTCCGGTTCACCCCGGCAGTGGTGTTCGCGCTGTGCGGTTCGGTCGGGCTTGCGCCGGTGGATGAGGTGGCGGTCTCGGCGCCGGTCGGCGTCGCTTCTCGGCTCTCGGCCTGCCGAACAGCGTCCGCTCTGCCGGAAACGGGATCCTCAGCGGAACGTGCCGCTGTCGGAGCGCCGTGCGGCCCTGCGTGCTCGTCCGTTGACGGCCCGGATTGCTCGCCGTGCGGTGACTGCGCATTTTCGCTCAGCGGGTCGGGGGCCTGCCACGCGCTGGATACTGGCGTGGCGGTCGGGGCCGACGGGTGTCCGCCCTGCCGTGCCGCGTCCTCCGGGCCGGTTACGGGCGAGGTCCCGCCACTGGTCGGGTCTGCTGACGGTGGAGCGGATGGCACGCCGGTCGGTGCCTGAGCGTTCTGCCGCGCGGTGTGGTCGGCCGTGCTTCGGTCGGGACTCGACGTCGCCGGGTCGATGGGTGGCTGCGGTGCGGGTTGTGTGCTGGTCGGTGTCGAGGAGTGTCCGCCCTGCCGCGCCGCCTGGTCCGGAGCGGATGGCACGCCGGTCGGTGCCTGAGCGTTCTGCGACGCCGTGTGGGCGGCCGTGCTTCGGTCGGGAGTCGGCGTCGTCGGGTCGATGGGTGGCTGCGGTGCGGGTTGTGTGCTGGTCGGTGTCGAGGAGTGTCCGCCCTGCCGCGCCGCCTGGTCCGGAGCGGACGGAGGCGCGGCGGGATATCCGGCTCGAGGCGGTTGCGCGGCCGGTTCGCGGCCGGTCGATGTCGAGGTAGGCCAGGTCTGGTTCGGACCGGCGGGTGGGGTCTCGCGAGACTCGCCGCGCTGAGTCGCCTCGTTTCCGGTCGGGCTCGGGCCGATCGGCGGGGTGGTCCGATTGGGCGGAGCCGAGTTCGGCCACAGGCTCGGAGCCACGGCCGACAGGGCGGCATCGAGGCGAGGGTTGCCGGTGGACGGCCATCCACCGTGCTTCGGCCCGAGCGGAGGTCGGCCGCCGACGGCCTGGCCCGGCGTGCTCTGGCCATGCGATGGCGGGGCATGCTCGTCGTTCCGGGGCGGAGCGGGCCGCTCGTCGGCTGGTTGCCGGGGCGGCGGCGGGAGCTCCGGCCGGTCCGCCTGCTGTTCGTTCGACGCGGGCGGGTTCGCGGACCTGCTGCCCAGTGGCTGGAAACCGGGTGAGGGCTGCGACGGATTGCGCGTGGGCAGGCTGTGCTGCGGAGCGCCGGTGCGCTCCGGCGGCGCTTGCCACGAATTGTCCTGCGCCGGTGGAGTGCGGTCGTAGCCGGGCTGCTGCCAGGACCCCTGCGGCTGCTGGGCCGCCTGTGGGTGGGGCCAAGACTCTTGCGGCTGCTGCCAGGCCTGGTATGGCTGTTGCCGAGACTCTTGCGGCTGCTGCCAGGCCTCTTGCGGCTGCTGCCGGAGGGACTCTTGCGGAAGCTGCTGCCGGGACTCCTGTGGCTGTTGCAGAGAATCTTGCGGCTGTTGCCAGGACTCCTGTGGCTGTTGCCAGGACTCTTGCGGCTGCTGCCACGACTCGTGCGGGGCACGAGCCGGTGCGGGCTCCTCCGGAACCGGCGCGGCCGCGCGACTCGCGTCGCCCTGCCGCTGATCCTCCTCGGCATTCCCCTCGTGCTTGTCGCGGCGCCAGCCCTTACGGCGCTTCTCCGGCCGTGCGGCATCCGGGCGTTCCGCCTCGGGCGCGCGGCCGCGCAAACGGCCGCGCCTGCGGCTGGGGGAGTCCTCGATGAGGTCGTCGTGCGGAAGGTTCTGTACCGGCGCTTCGTAGCCGCTCTGGCTGACGTCGCTCTCCGACAGCCACGGCGGCAGCATGGGCAGGCCGTCATTGCTACGGCTCACGACTGCGCCTCGCCGATGTTCGGCGTGCCGATCTCTCGCTCGCTGCGCTCGGTCACGACTGCCCTCGCTGCCCGCTCGGCTCGGTCGTGGCCAGGGACGCTCTGCCGTTGACTCGCTCGCTACGATTACTCACGGCCTCGCCTCCCTGCCGCTCGCTTCGGCCGTGACCGAGAGCGCCCACGCCGGTGGCTCGCACGCTGCGCCGGCTCACGCGTCCCCCTCGATCCGTTCGACCCAAATACCTGGACAGCGGCCAGTTTACGCGACAACCCGGTGCCGTCGCGGCGCAGCGTCCGAGGCCCGCCACGAGTGGGAAGACGGCTGCGAAACCGCTGGCGACACGGGTATACAGGGAGGCATTTTTGCCCGATCCGGAACGGATCGGTAAGCTGGAGCGGCGGTGCACCTAGGCGCCGCCTGTTTGTGTGCGAGCGGTTCGCTCCGGCGATCGGTCCCATTCGAGCAGAACCAGCAAACAAACCAGGTTGAGCGTAACCGGGATCGCGGAGGACATGGCGAAGAAAGACGGGGCCATCGAGGTCGAGGGTCGAGTTGTCGAGCCGCTGCCCAATGCGATGTTCCGGATCGAGCTCGAGAACGGACACAAGGTTCTCGCGCACATCAGCGGGAAGATGCGGCAGCACTACATTCGCATCCTCCCCGAGGACCGTGTGGTCGTCGAGCTCTCGCCCTACGACCTGTCGCGTGGCCGGATCGTATACCGCTACAAGTGATCGTGCCCGGCGCGATCGGCGTCGGTTGCGAGCCGGCAGTCCCGGCGTGAGCCGGGGCCGAGTCGAAGGACTCACACCAGAGCTTCCCCAGTCGCCGACTGGGGAAAAACTGTGTTCACACCCCTGTGAACCACAACAGATTGGACGGACGTGAAGGTTCAGCCGAGCGTCAAGAAGATCTGCGAGAAGTGCAAGGTGATCCGCCGTCACGGCCGGGTCATGGTGATCTGCGACAACCTGCGCCACAAGCAGCGCCAGGGCTGAGCGGAGGCGAGGGAGACCTCGCACCACCCGCCCGAGGCTTGCCGACGGCGAACGCTCGACGCGACACCAGCCAAGCACCGAACCGCAGTTCGGATTGGCAAGAAGAACTCCCAGCACCAGCCGCACGCTGCGGAAATCAGGGTTCGCCCTGGGCGTGCGCGCCTACCACCGGTTCGGAGGCCGGTGCCCCGCCAAGACGAGGGGACGGACAGGGAGCAGACCTCCGCAACGATTAAGGAAACTGCCAGATGGCACGTCTCATGGGCGTCGACCTCCCGCGCGAGAAGCGCATGGAGATCGCACTGACCTACATTTTCGGCATTGGCCGTACCCGCTCCAAGGAGATCCTCGAGGCCACCGGCGTCAGCCCGGACCTGCGCTCGAAGGATCTCAGCGACGACGATCTGACGAAGCTGCGTGACTACATCGAGGCTTCGGAGTTCAAGGTCGAGGGTGACCTGCGCCGCGAGGTGCAGGCCGATATTCGCCGCAAGATCGAGATCGGCTGCTACCAGGGCCTGCGCCACCGTCGTGGCCTGCCCGTGCGTGGCCAGCGCACCAAGACCAACGCGCGCACCCGCAAGGGCCCGAAGCGCACCGTCGCCGGCAAGAAGAAGTAGGGATAACCGATGCCTCCGAAGAGTCGGGCCGCGGGCCCGAAGAAGACCCAGAAGTCGCGTCGCAGGGACAAGAAGAACGTCCCGCACGGCAACGCGCACATCAAGAGCACGTTCAACAACACGATCGTGTCGATCACCGACCCGAACGGCAACGTCATCTCCTGGGCGTCGTCGGGTCACGTCGGCTTCAAGGGCTCGCGCAAGTCGACCCCGTTCGCCGCGCAGCTCGCCGCCGAGAACGCCGCCCGCAAGGCGCAGGAACACGGTGTCAAGAAGGTCGACGTGTTCGTGAAGGGCCCCGGTTCGGGCCGCGAGACCGCGATCCGCTCGCTGCAGGCCGCCGGCCTCGAGGTGGGCACGATCTCCGATGTCACCCCGCAGCCGCACAACGGCTGCCGTCCGCCCAAGCGGCGTCGCGTCTAGCGGGAAAGGAATAACGAACAATGGCTCGTTACACAGGCCCTATCACCCGCAAGTCGCGTCGTCTGCGCGTCGACCTCGTCGGCGGCGACCAGGCGTTCGAGCGTCGCCCCTACCCGCCCGGCCAGCACGGCCGCGCGCGGATCAAGGAGAGCGAGTACCTGCTCCAGCTGCAGGAGAAGCAGAAGGCCCGCTTCTCCTACGGCGTCATGGAGAAGCAGTTCCGCCGGTACTACGAAGAGGCCAACCGCCTCAAGGGCAAGACCGGTGACAACCTGCTGCGTCTGCTCGAGACCCGCCTGGACAACGTCGTGTACCGCGCCGGTCTGGCCCGTACCCGCCGTCAGGCTCGTCAGCTGGTCTCGCACGGCCACTTCCTGGTGAACAACAAGAAGGTCGACGTTCCCAGCTTCCAGGTCACCCAGTACGACATCATCGATGTCAAGGAGAAGTCGCTGGGCACCCTGCCGTTCCAGGTGGCGCGTGAGACCGTCGGCGACCGTCCGGTTCCGGGCTGGCTGCAGGTGCTCCCCGGCCGGCTGCGGATCCTGGTCCACCAGTTGCCCGAGCGCGCCCAGATCGATGTGCCGCTGCAGGAACAGCTGATCGTCGAGTACTACTCGAAGTAAGACTTGGCACAACGTGCCGCTGGTGCGTGGCCGCCCCGATGGGCGGCCAGGCACAACCCCTGAGACGAGGCGTCAAATAGCGGGCGCCCAAAAAGGAGGATGATCCACATGCTGATTTCACAGCGTCCGACGCTGACCGAAGAGGTCGTCGCCGAGAACCGCTCGAAGTTCACCATCGAACCGCTCGAGCCGGGCTTCGGTTACACCCTCGGCAACTCGCTGCGGCGTACCCTGCTGTCCTCGATTCCGGGGGCGGCGGTCACGAGCATCCGCATCGACGGCGTCCTGCACGAGTTCACCACCGTTCCGGGCGTGAAGGAGGATGTCACCGACATCATCCTGAACCTCAAGGGCCTGGTCGTGTCCTCCGAGGAGGACGAGCCGGTCACGATGTACGTGCGCAAGCAGGGTCCGGGCACCGTCACCGCCGGTGACATCGTCCCGCCCAGCGGCGTGGTCGTGCACAACCCGGACATGCACATCGCGACCCTGAACGACAAGGGCAAGCTGGAGATCGAGCTCGTCGTCGAGCGCGGTCGCGGCTACGTCCCGGCCGTGCAGAACAAGGCGTCCGGCGCGGAAATCGGCCGGATTCCGGTGGATTCGATCTACTCGCCGGTGCTGAAGGTGACCTACAAGGTCGAGGCGACCCGCGTCGAGCAGCGCACCGACTTCGACCGGCTCATCCTGGACGTGGAGACCAAGAACTCCATCAGCGCGCGGGACGCGCTCGCCTCGGCGGGCAAGACCCTGGTCGAGCTCTTCGGCCTGGCCCGTGAGCTGAACGTCGAAGCAGAGGGCATCGAGATCGGCCCCTCGCCGGCCGAGGCGGATCACATCGCCTCGTTCGGCCTGCCGATCGAGGATCTGGACCTCACCGTCCGGTCCTACAACTGCCTCAAGCGCGAGGGTGTGCACACCGTCGGCGAGCTGGTCGCCCGCACCGAGTCGGATCTGCTGGACATTCGCAACTTCGGTCAGAAGTCCATCGACGAGGTCAAGGTCAAGCTGCACGCGCTCGGCCTCTCGCTGAAGGACAGCCCCGCGTCGTTCGATCCGTCCAGCGTGGTCGGCTACGACGCGAGCACCGGCACGTGGAGCGACAGCGGCACGTTCAGCGACACCGACGGCGGCGAGCAGGACTACGCCGAGACCGAACAGCTCTAGGCCGCCGGGGTAGGCGCCCCGGCCCGGCCTCATACAAGGAGAACACCACAATGCCCAAGCCCAAGAAGGGTGCCCGCTTCGGCGGGTCGGCGTCGCACCAGAAGGCGATCTTCGCCAATCTGGCCACGGCGCTCTTCGAGCACGGCCGGATCACCACCACCGAGGCCAAGGCCAAGGCCGTGCGTCCCTACGCGGAGAAGCTGATCACCAAGGCGAAGGGCGGCACCCTGGCCGACCGTCGCGAGGTGCTGAAGGTGATCCGCAACAAGGATGTCGTGCACGAGCTCTTCGCGGAGATCGGCCCGTCGTTCGAGGGGCGCGAGGGTGGCTACACCCGCATCACCAAGACGCTGCCGCGCAAGGGTGACAACGCGCCGATGGCGATCATCGAGCTGGTTCGCGAGAAGACCGTGACCAACGAGGCCGATCGCGCCCGTCGCGTGGCCGCCTCGAAGAAGGCGGAGGAGGCTCCGGCCGCCGAGGTCGTCGAGGAGGAGGCCGACGAGGCCGTCGCCGAGACCGCCGAGGCTCCGGCTGCCGACGAGGCCGCCGAGGACAAGAAGGACGCCTGACGCTTCGCGTCGGAGTTCGCGCACGAGCCCGCCACCCGCACTGGGTCGGCGGGCTCGTTCGTTTCGACCAGAGGATCATGTGACCGTGGAGGAATCGGTGGGATCGATGTCGGGTCGACCGGGCGAGGACGCACCGGGCGTGCCCGGTATCGACGTGCCACGCACCCGGGTGCGGTTGGACATCGCCTATGACGGCACGGATTTCGTCGGCTGGGCGCGTCAGCCTGGTCTGCGCACCGTGCAGGGGGTGCTGGAGGACGCGCTGAGCAAGGTGTTCCGCGAGCCGATCCAGCTGACCGTGGCGGGCCGTACGGACGCGGGCGTGCACGCCGAGGGGCAGGTCACGCATTTCGACACCGCCGGTGAACTGGACGCGGCGAAACTGGTGCACCGGATGGCGCGCTTCCTGCCGAAGGACGTGCGGATCAGGCACGCGCGCCCGGCCGCGCCGGAGTTCGACGCCCGGTTCTCCGCCATCCGCCGCCATTACGCCTACCGGCTGACCACCGCGCCGTACGGTGCGGAGCCGCTCCAGGCCCGCAGCGTGGTCGCCTGCCGATCCGACGTCAATGTCGACGCGATGCGGGCGGCTTCGCGAAAGTTGCTCGGGCTGCACAACTTCGTCGCCTTCTGCCGCCGCAGGGAGGGTGCGACGACGGTACGGGAGCTGCAGCGGTTCGACTGGGTGCGCGATGGTGACCTGCTGATCGCCTACGTCAGCGCGGACGCGTTCTGCTGGTCGATGGTCCGCAGTCTGGTCGGCGCGGTCCTCGCCGTCGGCGAAGGGCGGCGGACGCCGGAATGGGTGGCCGATCTGTTGCGGGAGACCGAGCGCTCCAGTTCGGTGACCGTCGCTCCCGCACATGGTTTGAGCTTGATAGGCGTGGACTACCCGGCCGACGAGGAACTCGCGGCCCGCAACGCGCAGACGCGGGAGATGCGGTCGGTTCCGGTACCTGGCGGAGGCTGCTGCGGCGAGTGAGAATGTCCGCGCACTACCCGCACCCGTGCTCGGGTGCGGGTAGCGGACGCGGTCACTTCGATGACCGCGGGTATTGCTGCTGCGACTGTGCCGACTGCTGAGTCTGCTCCTGCTGGGTCGGCGACATCGGTGTGGACCGGCCGGATTGCGCTTCGATGGTCCTCGGTTCGTGCGACGCCCCGGAAATCTGGATGCGGCGCGGCTTCGCACGCTCCGCGATGGGGATCGTCACCGACAGCACGCCGTTGTTGTAGGTCGCGCTGATGTTCTCGACGTCGACGTTCTCGCCGAGGGACATCTGGCGCATGAAGGTGCCCGCGAAACGTTCCGAGGCGATCCACTGGACGCCTTCTTCGCTCGGCACGGTGCGTTGCGCCCGCAAGGTGAGCGTGCCGTTGTCGACGCTGACGTCGATCGAGCCGGGGTCGACGCCGGGCAGATCCGCGTTCAGAACGTAGTGATCTCCCGCTTTGAACAGATCCATCGGCATGAATCGCGGTGCGCGACCGGTTCCGGCAGTCTCACCGAGCAGTTGGCGGGCAACGGTGTCGATGTCATGGAATGGATCGAATCGAAGCACAGCAATCACCTCCATCTCCTAGTGGTGGCGCCGGCCAGGCGCCGGGCGCCGATAGCTGTGCAATAGCCACAGTAGCCCTCGGTAATCGGGACGGCATCGACCCGACGGGGCCGTCCTGGCAGTGCACGGGCCCGGCCGGAATAGCGCCCTCCTGGCGTGTGTTGGGTCGGGACATGGCATTCGACAGTCTCGGACGGTTCGGAGTGTGGCGGGCGTACAACGGGTTCAGCCCGGAAGACGCGCGAGAATTGGAGCGGCTCGGATACGGCGCGCTCTGGCTGGGGGCTTCGCCTCCGGCGGATCTGGCGACGGTCGAACCGCTGCTGGAGGCGACCGAAACGATCACCGTCGCCACCAGCATCGTGAACATCTGGGCGGCGCCCGCGAAGGAGGTGGCCGACTCGTTCCACCGGATCGAGGCCCGCTTCCCGGGCCGGTTCCTGCTCGGCATCGGTGCGGGACACCCGGAGCACACCGGTGAGTACCGCAAGCCGTACGACGCGCTTGTCGAGTATCTCGACGACCTCGACGCCGCGGGAGTACCCGCCGAACGTCGCGCGGTGGCCGCACTCGGCCCGCGCGTGCTGAAGCTGGCCGCCGAGCGGTCGCTGGGCGCGCTGCCCTATTTCGTGCCCGCGGCGCACACCGCGAAGGCCCGCGAGATCGTCGGCCCGGACGCGCTGCTGGCGACCGAGCACAAGGTGGTGCTGACCGACGACGCCGACACGGCGCACGCGGTCGCCGATGAGACCGTCAAGTTCTATGTCGGCCTGACCAACTACGCGTCGAACCTGCGCCGATTCGGTTTCACCGACGCCGACCTCACCGTGCCGCCGAGCGAGGCGCTGTTCGACGCCGTCATCGCGCACGGCACGCCGGAGCGGATCGCCGCCCAGCTGTCCGAACACGCCGACGCGGGCGCCGACCACGTCGCGGTGCAGATCCTCGGCGACAACTACCTCCCGGCTCTGCGCACCCTCGCTCCGCTGCTCACCGGGCGATCCTGACCGCCCGTCTCCGGCCCCCGGAGCTGTGTACCTTTGCTGCGCTGTTGACCGCGGGATCCTGACCGCCCGTCTCCGGCCCCCGGCGCTGTGTACCTTTGCTGCGCTGTTGACCGCGGGATCCTGACCGTCCGTCTCCGGCCCCCGGCGCTGCGCCGGGGGCCGGTTTTGTTTCTGGCGATCGTCCTAAGGGACTGTTAGGAAGCTTCGAGAGCCATTTCGCGCGCGTGTGACTGTCGACACACTGATCTGCGACGACGTGATGAGGCGTCGGAGAAGGAGATGTTGTGACTACGACACAGCCCGTCGGCGAGCGCCGGGTGGTCGCGAATGTTCTGCGCGGATCCATCGGCAATCTCGTCGAGTGGTACGACTGGTATGTCTACGCCGCGTTCAGCGTGTACTTCGCGAAGACGTTCTTCCCGAAGGACGATCCGACCGCGCAACTGTTGTCCACCGCCGCCGTGTTCGCGGTCGGCTTCCTGATGCGCCCGATCGGCGGGTGGGCACTGGGTCGGTACGCCGACCGGTTCGGCAGGCGCTCGGCCCTGACCCTGTCGGTGACCGTGATGGCCGCCGGTTCGCTGATGATCGCGGCGACGCCGGGTTACCAGACCATCGGCCTGGCCGCTCCGGCTCTGTTGCTGGTCGCCCGGCTGCTGCAGGGGTTGTCGGTCGGCGGTGAATACGCCACCAGTGCGACGTATCTGTCCGAGGTGGCCTCGGCGGGCAGGCGCGGGTTCTACTCGAGCTTCCAATACGTGACCTTGGTGGCAGGACAGCTCGTCGCGCTCGGGGTGCAGATCGTGCTGCAACAGTTCCTCGACGCCGGCCAGATGAACGCCTGGGGCTGGCGGATCCCGTTCGTGATCGGCGCCGCCGGTGCGCTGATCGTGATGTGGTTGCGGCGCGGCATGGACGAGTCCGAGCAGTTCCGCGCCGAATCCGGACAGCGGCCGAAGAAGACCGCGGCGACGGCCGCCGAGGTGCGGGAATCGCGTGGCTCCCTGCGGATCCTGTTGCAGTACCCCCGCGAATGCCTGCTGGTCGTCGGGTTGACGCTGGGCGGAACGGTCGCGTTCTACACGTACACGACCTACATGCAGAAGTTCATGATCAACACCTCCGGCATCTCCAAGTCGACCGTGGCGTGGATCAACTTCATCGCGCTGCTGGTCTTCGTGGTGCTGCAACCGCTGGCGGGGGCGCTGTCGGACCGGATCGGCCGACGCAAGCTGCTCATCTTCTTCGGCGTGGCGGGCACCTTGCTGACCGTGCCGATCATGACGGTGCTCGCGCGCACCACCAATCCGGTCGCCGCGTGGGGCCTGATGATGGCGGCGCTGGTGATCATCACGGGATACACCTCGATCAACGCGATCGTGAAGGCCGAGCTGTTCCCCACGAAGATCCGCGCGCTCGGCGTAGGGCTGCCCTATGCCTTGACCGTCGCGATCTTCGGCGGCACCGCCGAGACGATCGCGCTCGCGCTGAAGAAGGGCGGCCACGAGTCGCTGTACTTCTGGTATGTCGCAGGCTGCATCGCCGTCTCGCTGGTCACCTACTACTTCATGCGGGAGACCTCGGCCTCGTCGGCGATCGACGCGGCCGAACCCGCCGCGGGCGCCGACACCGGGTCCGGCGCCGCGGGAGCCGAGCCGGGTCGGCCGATGGTCACCGTGCGTGACTGACCGACCGGCACACGCGCCGGTCCGCCCACTGTGGGAGGATCGGCGCGTGCGGCTTGCGGTGGTCGAGGACGACGACGGCGTGGGAGACGCGCTGGTCGAGGCGCTCAACGCCCGTGGCTACCGCGCCGAACGCAAGCGCCGCGGCGCGGATCTGCTGATCGCACACCGCGACTACGACGCGGTGATTCTGGATCTCGGACTGCCCGACGGCGACGGTCTGCAGGTGTTGCGGCGACTGCGCGAGGTGAGTTCGGTTCCGGTGCTGATCCTGACCGCGCGCAGTGACGAACGCTCGATCGTGCGAGGCTTGCGCGGTGGCGCCGACGACTATCTGGTGAAGCCGCCGCGCATCGCGGAACTCGTCGCGCGGCTGGAGACGGTCACCAGGCGGGCGGCCGCGGCGGCGCGACAGGCGCAGTCGGTGATCGTCACCGGTGACGTGCGGGTCGATCTCGGCGCCCGCGTTGTCGAGGTGGCCGGGGAGCCGGTATCGCTGACTCAGAAGGAATTCGAGCTGGTCGAGGCGCTGGTGGAACGGCCGGGGGCCGCGGTGAGCCGTCAGCAGTTGATGGACCGCATCTGGGGTGACGCCTTCGTCGCGGTCTCGCGTTCGCTGGACGTGCACATGACGGGCTTGCGGGCGAAACTCAACCGGCCCGGCCTGATCACCACCATCCGCGGGTACGGGTATCGGTGGGGGCAGTGAGCGCGGTCCGGCGGGCCGGAGGTGTGCCATGCGGCGTCGCTTGCTGGTCGCGCTGACGCTGTTCGCGGCCATCGCGGTGCTGGCGTTCGCGGTGCCGCTGTCGCTGACCATCGCCACCAGCCGCACCCAGCAGCTGGTGCTAGCGCGCTCGGGGGACGCCGACCGCTTCGCCACCCTCGCCGACAACGCGGTCACCGCGGGGGACAGCCGTGCGCTGGCCGACGAGGTGCTGCGCTATCACGAGCTGTACGGCGAGAACGTGCTCGTGGTCGACGCCAGGGGTGCGCCGACGGTGAACGCGGGCGCGGACATGGACGATCCCGGCATCGTCGCGGCGGTGGCGGCCGCGCGCCGCAATCAGCGTCCGCACGCGGTGGACAAGCTGACGCCGTGGGGCGCGCCGAGCATGCTGGTCGCGCGGCCGGTCGGCACCGGCGTGCAGGTGAACGGGGCCGTGGTGATCGAGGCGTCGACGGCCCGTGCTCGCGGTGATATCGCGCGGGACTGGGCGGTGATCGTGCTCGGCGGCGTGGTCGCGATGGCGCTGTTCGTGCTGCTGGCGGTGACGATCGGCCGCTGGGTGCTGCGGCCGCTCGCGGCGCTGTCGCACGGTGTGGCGGAGTTGACCGCGACGCTGCCCAAGCCGCGCGCCGACACCGTCGCGCCGGTATCGATCGCGGGCCGCTACGGCGGGCCGCCGGAGATGCGGGCGCTGGCCGAGTCGTTCGACGCGATGGCGCTGGCCGTGGCCGATTCGGCGGACGCGCAGCGCCAGCTGGTCGCCGACACCGCACACGCGATGCGCAATCCACTGGCCGCCCTGACCATTCGCCTCGATTCCCTGGAACCAGCGATCCCGGCGAGCGCGGCGAGCATCTTCCACAACGCTGGCGCCGAGGTGGAGCGGCTCACCGCGTTGCTCGACGGCTTGCTCAGCTTGGCCGTCGCCGAGACCCCGGCGGCATTCGACGTCGCCCGCACGGCCGAGGGCGACGACCAGTGCGACGCCGTGCAAGTGATCGCCGACCGATTCGACGCCTGGTGCTCGGCATTCGAGGCGGCCGGACAGCGATTGCGCGTGGCGGCCGTGGCCGGGCCCGCCGACGTCGCGGTCCCGGCCGACGTGCTCGCGCAGATGCTCGACGTACCGCTGAGCAACGCGACACGCTATGCGGGCGCGGGCGCGAACATCGATCTGGTCGTCGCGACCGAGCCGGGCTGGGTCACGGTGACCGTCCGCGACGACGGCAGCGGTGTTCCTCCCGCTGAGCTCGACAAGCTGACCACCCGTTTCTTCCGCGGTTCGGCCGCGGGGGCCGGTGGCTCCGGGCTGGGCCTGCCGATCGCCGCCGCATTGGCGCAGGCGCGCGGCGGCGTGCTCACCGTGGCCGCGGTGCGTCCGCATGGTCTGGCGGTCTCGGTGCGCCTACCCGAGGCGGAGGCCCGATGACCGGCCGGGAGCCGATCGTCCGGCGCGGCGTCGGTCGGCGCGGCTTCCTCGCGTTGGCCGTCGCGGCGGGGCTCGCGGGTTGTGGGCCGGGCGGCCGGGGCGCCACCGCGCGGCTGGCGTCCGGCGAGGTCGGCGGCTTCTATCACGCCTTCGCGGGGTTGCTCGGCCTCGCCGCCGAAAACGCCGGGGGTGTGCGGATCGAGCGGGTCACCACCTCGGGTTCGCAAGACAATCTGGCATTGCTGGCGCGCGGTGAGGTCGATGCCGCGCTCGCGCTCGCGGATTCGGTGCGCGACAGCGCCGATCAGGTGTTCGCGCTGGGCCGGGTGTACGAGAACTACCTGCAGTTGGTCGTGCGGGCGGACAGCTCGATCGGTTCGGTCGCGGATCTGCGTGGAACGCGGGTGAGTCTGGGCGCGGAGGGATCGGGCGCGGCCTTGACCGGCGCACGGATATTGCGCGTCGCGGGGCTCGACCCGAGCGCCGACGTCGCGATCGCCCATCGCCCCTTGGCGCAAGCGGTGGCCGCCCTGACCGCTGGCGACGTGGACGCCCTGTTGTGGGCGGGCGGCGTGCCGACGGCACGGCTCGCGGTGCCGAGCCGGATGCGGCTCGTGGACATGGGCGAGCTGGCCGCGCCGATGCGGGACCGGTTCGGGCCGGTATACGACCGGGTGGCGATCCCCGCGGATGCCTATCCGGGCGGGGTCTCGGTGCACACCATCGGGGTGGCGAATCTCTTGCTGGCCGCGGGCAGTATGTCCGAGGAGGTGGCCGCGGCCATCGTCGAACTACTGGTGTGGCACGCCGACGCGCTGGTGCCCACCGAGGCGGCGGGCACCCAATTCCTCGACGGCCGGTCGCTGATCAGCACCGGCCCGATTCCGCTGCACCCGGGAGCTGCCGCGGTCTATCGCCGCTGGCACGGATAGTTCCGTCAGGACCTGACCAAGCGGGCGATGGCGTCGGTCGCTTCCTTGATCTTGGCCTCGGCCTCCGGGCCACCCGCGACGGCCGCGTCCACGACGCAGTGGCTGATGTGATCCTCCAGCAGGCCCATCGCGACCGCTTGCAGGGCTTTGGTCATGGCGGACACCTGAGTGAGGATGTCGATGCAGTACTTCTCCTCCTCGACCATCCGCTGCAGACCGCGCGCTTGACCCTCGATGCGCCGCAGCCGCTTGAGGTAGTCGTCCTTGGCGGTGATGTAGCCGTGCGCGGCGTGGTCGGCCGCCGTGTGGTCGTGGGGGGAAGCTGCCACCGATGTCTCCTCGCTGCCTGTGGTCGCCGGAACCGGATCAATACCCCCCTAGGGTACAGTTCCGGGGGCGTCTTGTCAGGTCGGGCCGCATGGTGCGGCAGACCCCGCCCGGTCGGAACGGTCCGTGTTCCGCCGGAAAGCAGGGTAACGCGGATCCCGGCGCGCGACGGCCACCCGGGGACGAGACAATTGAGGTATGAGTTCGCACCCCCGGCCCGCGCTCGCCGTCATCGGCGGCAGCGGCTTCTACGATTTCTTCGACAACGAGGCGACCATCGTCGAGGTCGACACCCCCTATGGTGCACCGAGCGCGGGCATCGCCGTCGGAGAGGTGGAGGGGCGGCCGGTGGCGTTCCTGCCGCGCCACGGCAAGAACCACGAATTCGCGCCGCACACCTTGCCCTACCGGGCCAATCTGTGGGCCCTGCGTTCGCTGGGCGTGCGCCGTATCTTCGCGCCTTGTGCCGTCGGCAGCCTGCGGGCGGACTGGGGCCCCGGCACAGTCGCGGTGCCCGATCAGCTGGTCGACCGGACCTCCGGTCGTCCGCAGACCTACTTCGACGGCGGCGGCATCCACGTGTCCTTCGCCGACCCGTACTGCGAGGAACTGCGGGCCGCGGCCATCAAGGCCGAGTCCGACGAACTGCACATGATGCACGCGGCCACGATGGTCGTGGTCGAGGGACCGCGCTTCTCCACCCGCGCCGAGAGCCGGTGGTTCGCCGCCCAGGGCTGGGAGCTGGTGAACATGACCGGCCACCCGGAGGCGGTGCTCGCCCGCGAACTCGAGATGTGCTACGCCGCCGTCGCCCTCGTCACCGATCTGGACGCCGGTCTGGAGGAGGGCGAGGGAGTGCGCGCCGTCGACGTCTTCGCCGAGTTCAAACGTAACCTCGTGCCCTTCAAGGAGCTCGTCCGTCGCGCGGTGGCCGCGGTGGACGGCACCGACACCTGCGACCGGTGCCGTGTCCACGCGGACGTGTCGCTGCCGTTCGAATTGCCCTGAGTCCGATGCGGGTGCTGGTCACCGGAGCGGCCGGGTTCCTCGGCGGGCACCTGCGCCGTGCGCTGCTCGCCACGGGACACCAGGTGACCGGGGTGGACCTGCTTCGCGACCACGGGCCGGACGCACGACCACCGGAAGGGGTCGAGCGGGTGGACGTGCGCGACGCCGAAGGGCTCGCACCCCTCTTGGACGGAGTGGACGTGGTCTGCCACTTCGCGGGTGTCACCGCGGGCGCGCGGGCCGCCGACTTCGCCTCGCACAACGATGTCGGGACCGCCGTGCTGCTCGGTGCCATGGAGCGGGCGCGAGTCGGCCGCTTGGTGCTCGCCTCGTCCGTCGCGGTCTACGGCGAAGGCCGCTATCGCGGCGTGCAGAGCGGTCCGTTCTTCCCCAACCTGCGTCGCAGGGCCGACCTCGACCGAGGCATGTTCGATCATCGCGCTCCGCACACCGGCGAGATCTTGACGTGGGAGCCGGTCGGCGAGGACGCGCCGCTGCGTCCGCGCGGTCCCTATGCGGCGAGCAAAGTCGCGCAAGAGAATTACGCGCTCGCCTGGGGATTGGCGACCGGTGGTGCGGTGACCGCCCTGCGAATGCACAACGTGTACGGCGCGGGAGCGCGGGCCGGGCTGGTGGGGTGGTTGCACGCCGAGCTGGCACAGGGCCGCGCGCCGCAGGTGTTCGAAGACGGCGGACAGATCCGGGATTTCGTGCACGTGCGCGACGCGGTCGCGGCCACCGTCGCGGCGGTCGAGCGTTCGCTGCCCGGTTTCGTCGCGCTGAACATCGCCTCGGGGCAGCCGATCACGGTGTGGGAAGTGGCCTCGATCATGTCGCGCGCCCGCAGTGGCCCCGCGCCGGTGGTAACCGGCCGATACCGCATCGGCGACGTCCGGCATTTCGTCGCGGACCCGGAAAAGGCGAGACGGGTATTGGATTTCACCGCCTCGGTGGCGCCGGCGCAGGGTCTGGCCGAGTTCGCGGTCACCGACTGAATCAGGCACCCGGATCGCCGGATGCGGCTCGGTGCGGCGCGAATGCCTCCGCGTGGGCGGTCGCCCATTGCTCGAAGTTGCGCGGAGGCCGACCGGTCACCTGCTCGACGGTCGGACAGAGCGTCGCCTCATCCAGCCTGCCCGCCACGAAGAAACCGAGAAACGCGTCGACGTACTCCCGCGGCATGGTGGCGGCCAGCTGCCTCGGTCTCGTCGTCGAGTTCGCGCGCCACCAGTGGTCGGTTCAGCACCGTGGCGAGTGCCGCGACCTGCTCCGCCGTCGCGGGGTATCCGGTGTTCCTGGTATCGGGCACTCGTGAACGGCGGGAGGTGCTCTGGAGCGCGCCGGTACGCGGTGGCCGGCCGGGCCCGAGTTAGGCTCGCGCGGTGGATACCCCGTTGCGGCTCGAGGTCATCGTGGCCAGTGTGCGTCCGGAGCGGTTCGCGCCGGTGGTCGCGGACTGGTTTCTACGTACCGTGCGCGCTCGTCCCGAATTCGATGTCGGCGTGATCGATCTCGCGCATACGCCGTTGCCGGTCGAACTCACCGACAACGAGGAGACCGCGGCCTATCGCACGCGATTGCGGGACGCGGACGCGTTCGTCGTCGTCACTTCGGAGTACAACCACGGTTATCCGGCGTCGCTGAAGACGGCGTTCGACACCGCGAAGCACGAGTGGCGCGCGAAGCCCATCGCTTTCGTCTCCTACGGCGGCCTTTCCGGTGGCTTGCGCGCGGTGGAGCAGTTGCGGCAAGTGGTCGCCGAGATCCATATGGTGTCGGTTCGCGAGACGGTCAGTTTCCACCAGGCCAAGAAGCGGTTCGACGAGACAGGCGACACCCGCGACGGGGCGGCCATCGACGCCGCGGAACGGATGTTGCGTCAATTGGCCTGGTGGGCACGTACTTTGCGAGCAGCTCGGACGGCCGATCCGTACCCCGGTTAGCGCTATCGCGCTCGCTCACTGCGGTTGCATCGCGCGTCGGCCGCGCGGCTGACCGATGTAGGTCGCCTCGCTCGGGATGGACACCAGCGTCAGGTCGACCTGTGCCGTGCCGGTGCGCAGCACCACGTGGTTGCCGATCGCGCCGGGCTGGTGGATGGCCAGGTCGGGGCGGGCGGCGGGCCAGCCCATCGGATCGCCCGTGACGTAGATGGTGGTGACGCCCGCGTGCGGGGCAGGCGCGAGCACCCCGTCCACCACCGTGGCGGTGAATCCCGCGTCGGACTGGTGGGTTTCGATCGCGATGGTCAGGCGCTCCGGATTGCCGATGGTGGTGACCAGGTTCTCCCAGGCCCGTGCTCGGTCGGTGCGGATGAGGATCCGTTCGCCGACCGCGAGCGCCCGGAAAACCAGCTGCTGCGCCAGGTACAGCTCGCCTGCGACATACACCGTGGAGATGCCCGCGCCGACGATGCGAGCCGCCACGCCGTTGCCTTCGTCATCGGAACCGATCAGCTGGCCGCAGCCGGAGGAGGGCAGGTGCAGATCGTCGACGATGTCGATCAGGTGCTCGATCATCGGAATGGTGTCGTCCACGCCGGGAACCGCGAGCGGCAGGTGGGCCAGCAGCCCGTCGCGGTGGCGTCCGTTCATCGAGATCATGCCCGGCAGCTCGGAGCGTTCGGGCAGTTCCCGTGCGGTCAGCCGCCAGGCGGCGCCGATGCTCACCGAGTCGGCGGAACTGCCGGGGCGCAGCCGAACCGCCACCGTCGTGCCGCGTGATGGGGCCACCCAGAGCTGGGCGAGCAGGTCCGATTCGAGTCGCTTGGGATCCAAGGCGCTGCCGATGTTCACGCTGTTGCCGATTTCCGCGTAGCGCCAGCCGTGTTCGAGCGTGCGCGGGTCGTAGCCGCCGGTGATCTGCAGGACCGCCTTGCGGATCTCGGGCGCGGTGAGGATGCGCGCGTTGCAGTCGGCATCCTCGAGCGTGCGCATGATGCGCTGGGTGGCGATGGTGACCGCGCGCGACGCGCCTTCGGCTCCGCCGCCGCGCCGGTCGGTGGCCTCCGGGCAGGCCACCGCGTCGAAACCGATCGCCAGCCACACCGTGCGGTGCGCGGTGGCGGGCAGCGGGCCCAGCAGCGATTCGTAGATCTTGCCCGCGGGCGTGCCGGAACGGCTGCGATGTCCGTGGCTGATGATGTCGATGCCGCTGAGCAGGATGTCGTGCTGGTTCAAGCATTTCGCCAGCTCCGCCAGCGGAAGCAGGTGCGAGGCGTGCACCGTGGTGCGGGCGATCCTGGTCAGCCCGCCGGGGGGAGGCAGTACCTCGACCACCGTCACCACGCGGCTGCCGTCCCAGTACAGGCCGAGCGAGCGACCATCGGTGCCGCGGAAATCGACGGTGTCGCCGAGTTCGTAGTCCCGGTGCGTGAGATAGCGCCAACAGGTCGCGATCCAGTCCAGCACAGTGCGTCCGGCGACCGGAATCAGCGGAATGAGCGCGACGACCACCGCCACGCCGAGCGTGGGAAGCCCCGGCAAACCGGCGAACAGTGCGACGACCGCGGCGATCAGCCCGATGATCTGGGCGATCAGCAGGTTCCGCATCGAGATGCGCCCGAAAAGCGGTCGTGGTCCCGCACCGGCCGGTTCCGCCATCGTCGTCCCCCAAGTACCCGATATCGGCCGGTTCGCCGCGGCCGAGCTGAACAACAGTCCCCGGGAACTGTACTGTGTTCGGCGAACGCGAGCACTGTTCGGGGGAGGAATAATGGCTTCGAAACCCACCACTCGCTGGCAGGTCAGCGGTTACCGCTTTCTGGTCCGGCGGATGGAGCACGCCTTGGTGCGCAGGGATGTGCGAATGCTGCACGACCCCATGCGTTCCCAGTCCCGCGCGTACGCGGCCGGTCTGATCCTGGCGTGTGTCGCACTGGCCGGATGCGGCGTGCTCGCGTTGCTGCGCCCGCAGGGCAAAGTCGGCGATGACAACAAGATCCTGATCGGCAAGGATTCCGGTGCCGTCTACGCGGTGATCGATAACGTGGTGCACCCGTCTCTCAACCTCGCCTCGGCCCGCCTGGCCGTGGGTGAGGCCGCCAAGCCCGCGACCGTGAAGGAGTCCGAACTCGGGAAGAAGCCGCGCGGCCAATTGATCGGCATCCCAGGCGCTCCCAGCTCGCTGCCCTTCGACAAGGAGGGGAAGGGGCGCGCGTGGACGGTGTGCGACACCCTGCAGCTCGACGGCACCAACAAGGCAACCACTTCGGTGCTCATCGGGGACCTGGAACTCGGCGCCAAGGCTTCCGCAATGGAGTCGGGTAACGCTCTGCTCGTCAAGGGCAAGGACGCCACCTACCTCGTTTACGACAACAAGCGCGCCCGCGTCGACATGAACAACAACGCGGTGACCGAGGCGCTGGGCATTCGCAATGTGGCACCGCGGCCGATCAGCGAAGGCTTGCTCAATGCGATACCCGAGGTGCAGCGAATCGAAGTGCCGCACATCGACGATCGAGGCGCGCAGCCGACATACACCATCGGTGATCATCGGATCGGCGAGGTGGTGCAAGATGCCGCGACGAAGCAGTATTTCGTGGTGCTGCACGATGGCAGGCAGGAAATCTCGCAGCTGACCGCCAACATCATTCTCAACTCCGACCCGGCGGCAGGCCGCAATCCGACGATCGTCCCGTACGAGAAGACCTATTCACCCATATCGACGACGCTGCCGGTGAAGGACTATCCGGCCACCGCGCCCGGGCTCGTGCAGATCAAGGATCGGCCGGTCACTTGTCTGTCGTGGAAGCCGATCGCTGCCGCGGAGGGCGGTGGTGGCAATCATGCCGAGCTTTCGCTGATCACCGGCGTGAGTCTGCCGATGCGGGAGGACGCTCGCCTGGTGCCGCTGGCCCAAGCCGACGGTGACGGCCCCAACGTGGACTCGGTCTACTTCAAGCCAGGTTCCGGCGCCTTCGTTCAGGGCACCGGCATCGAGCCGGACAGTCAGCGCAAGGACAGCATGTTCTACGTCGCCGATACCGGCGTCCGCTACGGCATCAAGGATGCGGAGGCGGTCAAAGCGCTCGGCATGAGTTCGGATTCCGGCGTGCGGCAACCCGAACCGGCGCCATGGCCCATCGTCGGCCTGCTTGCCTCCGGGCCGACTCTCAGCCGTCAGGACGCGATGGTGGCTCACGACGGCGTCGCGCCGGACGCCAATCCGGCGAAAGCTCTTGTGAAGAACCAGAATTGAGTTCCACCCACCCGTATCAGCTGTTGGTGGCGCTTCCGGTAACCACAGATCCGGCGAGGGGGAGTCTCACCGTAGGTACCCCGATGCTCTCCCGCGCGTGTGGGCTGGCTGGGGCCCGCGTGGCTGCGTTGGCTGAACTGGACCGCTAGCGGAAAAAGTTTGAAGATCGATGGAACCGATCTGCGATTGGGCGCGTCTATAGACAGTGACAGGCAAGATGTGGGATGGGGTTGCTGTGAGTGACACGAGCGCTATCGGTTTCGGCTCGCGCAATCTGCAGGCGCACGCACGTGCGGTCTCCGACAGGCGTCGGCACCGAATTCCGCATCAAGAGCCTGAGAGCGGAGGTTTGCACCCCCGACTCGAAACCGCATGAAATGCGGGTTGGCATCGCGCACGGAGTGCGATGTCGTTGCGTTCCACAATCAGGAGGGGAAGTCACATGCCATACACTCGCCAGTCGATCGCTGCAGGCGCAATTTTGCTCGCCGCCTTCGGTGCAGGTGCTGTCGGGTGCATCGCCTATGGCGGCAGCGTCTCCGGTTTCTGTGGCTATCAAGGAAGCGCCGTCAGCGGCTCAGCTGTCTCGTGAAGAGCAAGAGGCGATTGATAACAAGAACGCGGGTCGTCCCTACGACCAGGCGGCGTACAACCGTGCAATGCAGAAGATCAAGCAGGCCGAAAAGTACAACGGGGACAGGAATAAGCAGAAGCGCAACCGTCGATAGCCCGAGATCTAAAGGAGAACGCCATGGCGGGCATGCAATATCAAATAAACCATTTCTCGCAGTCCAACCCGGCCGGTCAAGGCCAAGAAGACGTTGCGAAATTGCTTCGTACGGTCGCAGCTTCGATCGAGGAACTCGGAGACGTCTCCATCCAGGATCTTGTCCTGCACAACGAGATCACTTCCGATGGCGTATGGCCCTCGATCACCGTCTACTATAGCGGCGCGTAGGTCAGGATTCGCATTCCGTAAGTATCTATGGATCCATATGGGTCACTTGTGTTTAAGCTGATCTGTACGAAAATTAAGGAATAAGATGAATATCAGGCGTATGGTCGGTGTTTGCGTAATGGCGGTCTTGAGCGCTGGCTGGACCGGAATGGCAGGTGCTGCCAACGCGGACCCCGTCACGGCTGACGGCATGTCCAAGTCGCACTGCGAGCAGGTCAAGGACGAGTTGAGCCGCAATGATCCCGAGAATAAGGCCGAGCGACGGCGTAAGAATGAGGAGCCGATGTCGACATCTCCATCGTGGGCGCCCTTCTACAGCTGTAAGCAGGGGCGGAACGGGTACTATGTCGACAAAATATATGTCGGCTGAGAAAGTTTCGGGCACCGCAATCTCTGCAGCCTTGGTCTTCGCGCCCGGCGTCACCTACGACTGCCAGCCGCAGTAGGAGGTGTTCTGACAATTGTGGCCCCGTCGAACGACGGGGCCACAACCGTTCCGTCATGTGGTTCCGAGTCTTTCTCAGTTGTCCTCACGGACCCCGAATCTGCGGCGGATCGGGAACGAGGCGAGTAGGCCCAAGATCAGCAATGTCGCGACGCTGCCGCTGCCGATCAGCGCCACATCCCGGGCGCGATTGTCCGGTGGTGGGGCCGGTGACGGGACCGGCAACCGCACGCTCAGGGCATCGGCCGGTCGTTTCGGCGGAAGAGTTCGAGGGATTTCGGCGGTGAGGGCGGCTATCGGATCTATCGCGCCGTAGCCGACGGAGGGATTCCAGCCTTCACCTGGCGCGTGCGCCGTCGCCTCGATGCGTTTGATCACGTCGAGGGCTCTGAGCTCGGGGAAACGAGCGCGGACCAGGGCGACAACTCCGGAAACATACGGCGCGGCGAAGCTCGTCCCCTTGAGTGGAGAGAGACTCTGGTTGACGTATTTTCCTGTTATCGTGCCGGTTCCGCGCGGATCCAGCGAGACGATGTCCTCACCCGGTGCGGCCACGCCGACCCAGGGACCTGGAACGGTGAAACTCGACGGTAGGCCGTTCTGGTCGATCGATCCAACGGACAGGACGTAATCGTCGTAGCGCGCGGGCGTGACGTTGGTGGTTACGTTGTTCCACGGATCACCGGTTGGATTCAGCGGATCGATCCCGGGATTGCTCGCCTTGCAGTTGTCATCGGTATTGCCCGCCGCGGCCACCACGACGGCGTCCATTTCAAGGGTCGCGTACCGCACAGCTGCGCCGACCGCGCCGTCGCTGAAGCTCACGCCACTGGGCATGCAGGATACGAGCGAAATATTGATGACCGAAGCGTGCCGGTCGGCGGCGCGTCGGATCGCGGCGGCGAGTGCATTGACGTTGCCGTATCCCTTGGGCGGATCTTCCGGCTTTCTATCCTGCCGGTTCGCGTAGTCGTACAGCGCGCTGGTCTGGCGAATCGACAGGATCCGCGCTTCAGGTGCCACACCCGAGAATCCCTGTCCCGCCTGTGGCTTCGCGGCGATGATGCCGGCGACGACGGTGCCATGCGCATCGCAGTCCTCGCTGACCCCGTCGCCGCCGTCGGCCACGAAGTCACCGCCCGCCTCCAGATCGGGCAGGCGGGGATGACGAGCGACGCCGGTGTCGATCACCGCGACGAGCTGGCCTTCGCCTCGGGAGAACTCCCATGCGTGCGCCAGGTCGAGCGAGCGCTGTGGAGCGGGAGGGGTGGGACCCTCGCCGCCCTGCTGGGTTGAATAGCAGGGCGTGTTGCCCGGGCGCTCGGTCTTGTCCGGCGGCCGTGCTGGATCCCCGGCGGGCAATTGGCCGGGATCCACCGGCGGCGGACGGTCGGCGTAGGCGATGCCCTGGCTAGCACCCACTCCGCACGACACGCTCAAAGAGAGCACCGCTGCGGCCGCACCGGTGCGCAGTGCCCGGTTCACAGCCCGCGAACGATGGCGTAGAGGTCCGCCACCCAGAAGACCAATGGCAAGACCGTGGCGACGAATGTGTACTCGAGCAGTTCGACGCCGCGGCGCATCGGTGGGGTGGCCGACTGGTTCGGGATGATGATGCCGAGGATCAGCGCCGCGATCAGGACCACCATCGCCGCGCCGAACACGGCCAGCGGCTGGTGCATCGCGAAACCGGCGCCGACCAACATGATCAGCACGATGCCCGCGCCACCGGAGATGAGAACGACGGCCTGTTCCGCGCCCGCGTAGGTGCGGCTGCGGAACATCAGCACCACGGCGCAGACCAGGGCGAGCGCGATGCCCGGCCAGTACGGGTCGTCGGACGCCGGGTCGGTGGCGCCGAGCGCGCCGACGACGGTGACCAGCGTGGTCGCCGCCACCAGGCCCGCGAGGTACATGCGGGCGCGTTCCGACTTCACCCGCAGCACCTCCATGGTCGGCAGCGCGCGGTGATCGTCCGGGTCGTCCTCGGTCGGATCGATGGGTGTGCCCGGCGAAGGCACCGGTGGCAGTGGCAATTTCGCCAGCAGCATGGAGACTCGCGGGGCCAGGGACAGGCCGCCGAGCCCGAGCGCCGCCACGCCGGCGCCGATCGCCCGCTCTGGCTGGTCGGTGAGCAGGCCGACCAGCGCCGCGGGCACCGCGTAGGTGGCGAGCGCGGCCCCGCCGATGAACAACGCGAGCCCGACGCCGGTGACCCGCCACGCCAGAATCGCCGTCGCCCCGGCCAGGACCGATCC
Organism: Nocardia sichangensis; assembly: GCF_047200615.1. NCBI lineage: Bacteria > Bacillati > Actinomycetota > Actinomycetes > Mycobacteriales > Nocardiaceae > Nocardia > Nocardia sichangensis. The sequence goes on along the minus strand of NZ_JBJZOK010000022.1, from coordinate 6,388 downwards.
GAGCAGGATGTGCGCCCAGCCGTAATCGCCCGGCACGTAGAGCATTCCCGCGCTGAACGCCGCGGGCAGCGCGCAGCCGCCGAGCACAAGCGCGGTGCCGTTGTCGCCGTACATCCTGCTCAGCACCATCGCGGTGACGACGAGCAGGATCGCGACCACCAGCGCGATCGAACCGCCGACCCCGATCGGCAGCGAGCCGGGGGACAGCAGCAGCCCGAGACAGCCGACGATCATGGTGAGCGCCGCGAGCACCGAGCCGGTGATCCGCGCGACCCGAGGGGTCCAGCTGCGGTAATGGTCGGCGTCGGCGATCGCGACGTTGTACATGATGTCGTCGAACAGCGGTGTCGGCGCGGTGTGCGAAGCGCTCTCCAGCATCAGCAGTTCGCCGTCGCGGACGCCGTGCTCGCCGAGGCTGAGCGAGTTGGAGAACGGCGGATGGCCGATCCGGGCGAGCACCCACTCCGCGGGCTCGTAACGCTCGCCCTCGTTGTCGAAGTCGTTGGAGCGGCTGTGCTGGGCGACCATGTCGACCACGCTCGGAATCACCAGCGCGACCGGCACGTCGACCGGTATGGCCATGTCGACCTGAGTGTGCTTGGCCAGAATCGTCACCCGGGCGAGGTCGGGGGCGCGGACGATCCCGCGCGAGGATTCTTCGTCGATGTGGTCAAGTCGCGCGTGCGTCAAGCTTCCCCCAACTCGGTCTTCTACCTCGTGATTCCACGACTCGGCGGGCCGGGGGCGAGCTTGCGAACCCTCGGTCCGGGCAGCAGAATGCTGGTCGAACTGTACGACATGTCGGCTGTGACCTCTACACTGAGGCCGAATCACAGCTGGCCGAAGGGGGAATCTCGTCGATGAGCACTGTCCGCTTCCAGCGCCGTGCGCGCCGCGAGATGCCAAGGACGCCCGGCGGCGAGGTCACGCTGCAACCCCCGCCCGAAATCCCCCGGGTCACACCGGGAAACCTCGTCCTGAAACTCATGCCCGCCGTGATGGTGATCGGCATGGTCGGCATGATGGCCCTGATGTTCACCCAGGGCGGCGGCATCGCCTCCAACCCGATGAGCATGATGTTCCCGCTCATGATGGTGTTCTCGATGGTCGGCATGTTCGCGGGCCAGGGTGGGGGCAAGGGGCAGAAGGCCGCCGAGGCCAACGAGGATCGCAAGGACTATCTGCGCTACCTCGACCAGGTGCGCAAGGACGTCGACGAGACCGCCGCTCAGCAGCGCGCTTCCGTCGAATGGAGCCACCCGGAGCCGGAACTGGTCTGGATGCTCGCGGGCACCAGCCGCATGTGGGAACGCCGCGCGGGGGACAAGGACTTCTGCCACGCGCGCATCGGTCTCGGCGGCCAGCGCCTTGCCACCAGACTGGTCGCTCCTGAGACCGGTCCGGTCGAGGAGCTCGAGCCGATCGCCGCGGTCTCGCTGCGCCGCTTCGTGCGCGCCCATTCGACCGTGCCCGATCTGCCGACCGCCATCGCGGTCAAGGGCTTCGCCACCATCGCGCTGGACGGCGACCGCGGCCAGGCGCGCGACATGACCCGAGCGATGCTGGTGCAGCTGTGCATGTTCCAGGCTCCCGACCAGGTGCTCGTCGCGGTCGTCTGCGGGCCGGACACCGCGCCGGAGTGGGAGTGGACCAAGTGGCTCCCGCACACCCAGCACCCCGACGCGCAGGACGGCATCGGTACCCAGCGCATGTTCTACGGCTCGATCCGGGAGGCGATGGCGGGGTTGCATCCGTTGCTCGGCAACCGGGTCCGATACTCGCGCAACCAGCCCGCCAACGCGAACATGGTGCATATCGTCATCGTGGTCGACGGCGGTCTGCTCGAGGCCGAGGACGATCAGTTGCGCGAATCCGGCTACGAGGGCGTTACCATCATCGACCTGTGCGGCTACGCGCCGCGCCTGGCGGTGTCGCGCGGCATCAAGATGATCGTCGAGAACGGCGAGTGCGTCGGCCGCGGCGCGACCGGCAATCAGGAGCGGTTCGCGCTGATCGACCGAATCAGCCCCGAGCAGGCGCAGCAGGTGGCGCGCAGGCTGGCCCCGTACCGTGCCGCCACCCAGCGCAGCAGCGACGTGGAAACCGATGACGCCGATGTGATCTCGACGTGGGCGCAGCTGATGGGCCTCGGTGACATCGGCACTTTCAACCCGGAGCACGCGTGGCGGCCGCGCTACGGACGGGAACGCCTGCGCGTCCCGTTCGGTGTGGGCGCCGATGGCCTTCCGGTGGAACTGGACATCAAGGAGGCCGCCGAGAACGGCATGGGCCCGCACGGCCTGTGCATCGGCGCCACCGGCTCCGGTAAGTCGGAGTTCCTGCGCACCCTCGTGCTCAGCTTGCTGGCCACGCACTCGCCAGACCAGTTGAACCTGGTGCTGGTCGACTTCAAAGGCGGCGCGACGTTCCTCGGTTTGGAGGGCGTTCCGCACGTCGCCGCCGTCATCACCAACTTGGAGGAAGAGGCCGATCTCGTCGACCGCATGAAGGACGCCCTGGCCGGTGAGATGAACCGCCGCCAGGAAGTGCTGCGCGCGGCGGGCAACTTCGCCAACGTCTTGGAGTACGAGAAGGCCAGGGCCGCGGGCGCCGACCTTGACCCGCTGCCCGCACTGTTCGTGGTGCTCGACGAGTTCTCCGAACTGCTCACTCAGCACCCGGATTTCGCGGAGTTGTTCGTCATGATCGGCCGCCTCGGTCGCTCGCTGCACGTGCATCTGCTGCTCGCCTCGCAGCGACTGGAGGAAGGCAAGCTCAAGGGCCTGGAATCCCACCTGTCCTATCGGATCGGCCTGAAAACGTTCTCCGCCAACGAATCTCGTCAGGTGCTAGGTGTGCCGGACGCCTACAACCTGCCGAACAATCCCGGTGGCGGCTACCTGAAGGCCGACTCCGGAGAGATCCAGCGTTTCCAGGCTTCCTATGTCTCCGGCGCGTATGTCGGCGGTGGCTCGCAGCGTGACATGACCGTTGCCACGCAGTCCGGTGAAATCGATGTCAGGGCGCGCGCGTTCACCGCTACCCATGTCGACTTCCGGGCGGCGGACCGCGTTCCGCTGCCGCCCGAACCGAGCCTGGAACCGGAACAGGACGAGGACGGCGAGCAGCTGTCCAACCTGAACATGCTGGTCGCGCGGATCCGCGGCCACGGCCGCCCGGCGCACGAGATCTGGCTGCCGCCGCTGGACGAGGCGCCGACGCTCGACCAGCTCGTCCCGCGCTCCGTTCTCACCGGCGAATACTCCCCGGTGTCCACGCTGCGTGCCCCGATCGGCATCGTCGACCGCCCGTACGACCAGCGTCGCGACCCGATGGTCATCGACCTGTCCGGCGCCCGCGGCAATGTCGCCATCGTCGGTGGCCCGCAGTCCGGCAAGTCGACGGCGCTGCGCACACTCATCATGGCGATGTCGTTGACGCACACCGCCGAACAGGTGCAGTTCTACTGCCTCGACTTCGGTGGCGGCACCCTGGCTAGCCTGCAAGGGCTGCCGCACGTCGGCTCGGTGGCCAGCCGGTTGGACGAGGACCAGGTCCGCCGCACCATCGCGGAGATGACCACCATCGTCCGGCAGCGCGAGGCGCGCTTCCGCCAGCTCGGCATCGAATCGATGACCGATTTCCGCAGGCTGCGCGCGATGGACCCGGCCGCCAGCCCGGGCGCCGCGGGCGCGCACGAGGATCCGTTCGGCGACGTCTTCCTGGTGATCGACGGTTTCAGCTCGATCCGCCAGGACTTCGAGATGCTCGAGCAGACCATCATGAACCTCGCCGTGCAGGGTCTGTCCTACGGTGTGCACGTGGTCATCGCGCTGAACCGCTGGGCGGAGGCGCGGCCCGCGCTCAAGGATCAGATCGGCACCAGGATCGAGTTGCGCCTCGGTGATCCGATGGACTCCGATCTGGGCCGCAAGTTCGCCTCACTGGTTCCCCAGGGGCGACCGGGCCGCGGTATGACCCCGGAGTGCCTGCACATGCTGACCGGCTTGCCCCGCATCGACGGCAGCTCCGACCCGACCGACCTCACCCAGGCCGTCGCGGACGCGGTCGCCGCCATCGCCAGGCTGACGCCGGGCCGGCACGCGCCGCAGGTCCGCATGCTGCCCGAACAGCTCCCGCGCGAGCAGCTGCTGTATCTGGCGGGCGATTGGCCCGCCCAGGTCGACCCGAATGCGAAGTGCCTGCGAATCCCGTTCGGCATCAATGAGTCCGAGCTCGCGCCGGTCTACATCGACTTCGTGGAGAGCCCACACTTCATCATCATCGGCGACACCGAATCGGGAAAGACGACGCTGCTGCGCTCGCTGATCGAGGGCATCGCCGCGTCGAACACCCCCGATCAGGCTCGCTTCATCATCGGCGACTACCGCCGCGGCATGCTCGGACTGGTTCCGGAGGGCTATCTCGCGGGCTATGGTTCCACGGCGCCGCAGTTCACCCAGAACATGAACGACCTGGCCGCGTATGTCGGCAAGCGCACGCCGGGCTCGGACGTCACGCCGCAGCAGTTGCGGGATCGTTCGTGGTGGAGCGGACCGGAGTTGTACGTCATCATCGACGATTACGATCTGGTCGCCACCTCCGCGGGCAACCCGGTCCAGGCGCTGCTCGAACATCTGCCACACGCCCGAGACCTCGGCTTCCACGTGATCATCGCCCGGCGCTCGGGTGGTGCGAGCAGGGCGATGTTCGAGGCGACGTTGGCTCGAATGCGTGATCTGGGCTCGGCGGGCCTGATCCTGAGCTGCAGCAAGGACGAGGGCGTCCTGATGGGCACCAAGCGACCGAGCCCGATGCCGCCGGGCCGAGGCACCTACGTCACCCGTAATGTCGAGGGCCTGGTCCAGACGGCGTGGATGCCGTTGCCCTGATGTCCGAGGTCGAGCTCGTCGTCACCGAGGCGCGTATCTGGGCGCGTGGCGCCGACACGCACTGGGACGCGCCGCCGTCGGTGGTCCTGGGCAGCAATGGCTTCGACCTCGTCGTGGGGCAATCGCTGAGCCCGCCTACCCACGTCGGTTCGGTGGTGCAATTCGTGCCCGCCGATGCCATAGCTTTGCCACCCCGCACACCCTCGGTGGTGGACGCGATGAGCGCCGTTTTCGCGAGTGCGCTCGAGCGTCTTCGTGTCGATACTCCGTGTGCCCGGATGACGTTGGTCTGCCCGACCGAATGGGGCGCGGCCCGTCGTGGCGTGCTCGCTCAGGCGGCGCGCCGTGTGGCCTCGGATGTCGTGTTCGAGGACATCGCGGTCCGTTCGGTCGCGTCGGACGAGGGCACCAGCCACAGTCGGCGAACGCTGGTACTGGAGTTCGGCACGCTGGCCACCACGGCGTCGGCGGTCATCCGAAGCCATCGCGGCGTGCATATCGAATCCTGTGAGCACGAGCCGACACTCGCGTTGGCCGAGATCGAGAGCGGATCCGCGGGCTTCGCCGCTCTGTGCAACCTGATCACTCGGTTGCTCGACAGCGGCCCGATCGACCTCGTGCAAGTGGCGGCTCTCAGTGATACCAGAAAACTGGACTTGCTCCGTGAGGCGATCCAGCAGTCCATAGGTGCCGATGTCGAGCTGCGTGCGGTCGCCGGTCCCGATCTCGTCCGGGGGCGGCGGACCGAGGCACGCGAAGTCCACGCCGCGCAGACACAGTGGATGCGACCGCTTCGCGAGCGTGCCGCGACACGACAGCCTCGATATGGCGCCGCGCGTATCGCGATCGCCGCGATCGCGGCCGTGGTGGTCGTCGCGTTGACGATTGTCGGTGCGGTTGTCTTGTCCGGTCGCCGCGGCGAAGAGACGGTAGCGGCGCCCAGCATGGAAGCGGCGTCGCCGACCGCCGCACCGCCGCCGGTCGGCCCGCCGGCCGAGGCGGCACCGGAGGCCTTCGGCCGAATCCGATTCCGTGTCCCGCCCGGCTGGCGTATTGCCCAGTCGCCTGACACGGGGCGCGCTCGTGTCGATTTGGTACCCGACGATGCTGCGCGGCAACGAATTACGGTAATGCAGGCGCCGCTGACGGCGTCCTCCAGTTACGCGCAGGTCGCGGCGAAGCTGGAAGCGCAGATTGCGCAGCGTCCGCCAGGGGTGCTGACCGACTTGCAGCAGGATGTGATGTTCGGTGGCCGTTCCGGCTTGGCCTACCTGGAACATCCCGGAGACGGATCAACCGTTCGCTGGCATGTTCTGTTGGAGTTCGGAATTCAGCTGAGTATCGGTTGCCAGTACGCAGGAGACGAATGGGGGCAATTGGAAGCCCCGTGCTCGCATTTCGGGGATACGGTCCGCGTCGTACCGTGAGGGGCGCGGGCACGCATACCTAGCCGACTCCACTGCGGCGCAAAACGATTCGAGCCCCCGGCACCGAAG
>NZ_JBJZOK010000021.1:0-155882 GCF_047200615.1 Nocardia sichangensis | reverse complement strand
TAGGTGGTGGTGGCGCCGTGGTGGGAGGCCACTGCGGGGCGGGGACGATCCACCGGCAACGACAACTCCTCCGGAAGGTCCGCGAGCGCGTCGCGCCAGAACACGAGGTCGTCGCGGCGGCTTCGGATCCGGGCCGCTTCGCGCGCACTGCCGGGGTGGATCCGCGCGAGGTCGGTGCCCGGCGCCGCGGCGGCGAACTCGTCGAGGAACTCCACGAACTCGCTGTGGTGGGCGGACAGTTCGGGGCCGGTGTAGCGGTCGGGATTGGCCAGGAAGTGCAGGATCGTCCGCGGCGGTTCTCCGGTCTGATACAGGTTGACCAGGAGATCCTCGACCGGCCCGGAGCTGAGGATGTGGAAGTCCCCGGTCAACTCGCCGAAGCGGATCTTCTGGGGGAAGAACATGACGTTCACCATCGGGCCCGCGAACCGCCGCTGCCCGCGCGATCCGGTGGCGGCGCGAATATCGGCGAGGCCGCACCGCTGGTGGCGCAACGCTCCGACCAAGTCGGATTGGACCCGCCGTACCAGCGTCGCGACCGTGTCTTCCGCGCCGAGTGCGAGCGGAAGCGGCGCGAGGTTGACGAACACCCCCCCGGACCGGCGCAGGACGGCCGTGGTTCGGCCGGAGACGGGAACATCGACGAGGACCTCGTCCCGGCCGGTCATCCGGGCGAGATAGCAACCGAACGCGGCGATCACCACCGCGGCCGGGCTCGCGTCGAGCGCTTTCGCGGCGTCCGCGATCCGCACCACCAGCGCCGTCGGCAGTTCGGCCATCGCGACCACGCTGTCCGCACGCGGCGGCGCGTAGCGGGTCGCCAGACTGGATTCGTCATCGGCGACATCGGCGAGCTTGTCCACCCAATATGCCTGGTCGTCGGCGAACCGCTTCGACTCCCGATACGTGCGGTCGGCCTCGTACAGTGTGCGAAGGTCCGCCGCCCGATTCGGTTCCGGCGGCCGTTCCTCCACGGCGGCCGTATACAACTCCGCGAGCCGGTTCAACATCGTCATCGCGGCGTAGCCGTCCACCGCGACATGGTGAGCTCTGTTGTACAACAGGTAATGCCGGTCGCCGACCCGCAGAAGCGCCCCCGCCCACAACCGGTCCCGAGCCATATCCAGCGGTGCGGTGTATTCGTCGTGCATCCACTTCAATGCCGCCGCCATGGGATCCGGTTCGGCACGCGTATCGATTACCGGCCCCGTCGAAGCCAGTGACGGGTCGAACAGTTGATGCGGGGTGCCGTCCACCTCGACCAGCCGAAAATACCCTGACTGGAACTCGTGACCCGCGCGAATTATCAGCGAACGCAGAAGCTCACGATCGAGCTCGCCGTGGAACTCGACGTATTGCGCCTCGCATATCGGGACGTCCGGACTCAAGCGTTGCGCCAGCCACAGCCCCCGCTGTCCGGCTGACAGCGGTACAGGCTCTGGTGGCGACACGTCCGGTGCGGTGTTCGATCCACGGTCGGGGTCGAACTGCGGTCGCTGAACGGTCATCACCTTGCCTCCAGACCCGACCGGAAATCAGTTTAAGCCGACCGGTTCGTTCGCGTACACCTAAACCACGATGCAGAGCGGCAAATAGTTGCCGACTTTACGAAATTGATAAGGGCCGGTGCGCGGAGCTGTCACGGCAGAGGCTTATGCGACGCGGTAGGGGACGAACTGCACTGCGGCCCGATTCGGCGATGGCGCGGTTGTAGTGTCAATTGATGGCGCGGTTGTAGTGTCAATTGCGGTGCCGCACGCGAACCGTGCACTGGAGAGCGGACGGGCGCTTAGTCCCTTATTACTGATTCATCCTCGTTCTCGGCACCGCTGAATTTCCCGCATCCCCGTCGGGCTGCGCGGCGGGAATGCTGGACGTGACCCCGGTTCCGGTGGAATCGGTCACGGATCGAGCGATGCTCAGTCGGCAGCCGCGATGGGTTCGGCGATGTCTACCGAAGCGGGGACTGTCGTCTTCCATCGCGCGTCGACGACCAGACCGGCCAGTCCGACCGCGAGGCAGGCGCCGGACAGCGCGAGCATCGCCGGATGGGTGGTCCCGGTGAGCGCGTCGCCGAGGATGACGGTGCCGATCGTGCCGGGCAGTACACCCAGCACCGTGGCGAACAGATACGGCCAGAACCGGATCGAGGACAAGCCACAGCAGTAGTTGATCACCGAGAACGGTACGGCCGCGATGAGCCGCAGCGAGCCGACCGCGAGCCAGCCGCGGCGGGCGAGACGTTCATCGATGGCGCGCACCGCGGGATGGGTGAGCCGGGCGGCGACCTGATTGCGATCGAGCGCGCGGATGAGCACGATGGCCAGGGCCGCGCTGACGGTCGTCGCGCTCACCGCGAGCGTGATGCCAAGCAGCGGGCCGAACAGCAGTCCGGCGCTGACGGTGAATACGGTGCGCGGGATCGGCGCCACCGTCACCAGAGCATGGACCAGGAAGAACAGCAGCGGGAAGACCGGGCCGACGGAAGTCGCCCAGTCCTGCACCTGGCGGGGCGACGGCAGCGGGACCAGCAGCGCCGCGCCGAACAGCGCGACCGCGCCAACGATCAGCGCGACGATACGCGGGTCACGGATCAGCCTCGTCACGGGCGACAGGTTACCGGTTGGTAGTGGCGGGCAGGGTCAACCGGCTGGGAATCCGCCCGCTAGCATCAGTGGAAGCGGGACGAATGCCCGTTAACCGAAGTAGTCGCTGAGCTGGGCGAATGTGAGGGTATCGGGCGCGCACTGGCGGTGCGCCCGTGGTGAGGAAGAGGAACAGCAAGCTATGCCGATTGCTTCAGATCCCGGGGCCGACCCGGTGCCCGAATACGGCGCATGGCGCAAGGGTGTTGCCGGGGTGCTGGCGAAGGCTCGCCGCGTCGATGTCAGCGAACTTCCCGAGGAGCCCGAGCGACTGCTCGACGAGACCACCTATGACGGGCTGACGGTCGCCCCGCTCTACACCCGGCGCGATGAGCTGCCGGAGCAGCCCCTGCCCGGAACGTTCCCCTTCGTTCGCGGCCGGGACGCCACTCGCGACGTGCACCGGGGTTGGTTCGTCAGCGCCCGGTTCGCCCAGCGCGACGCCGCGGTGGCGAACCGCGAGATCCTGGCCGCGCTGGAGAACGGGATCAGCGCGATCTGGCTCGGTGCGGGCGAGCGCGGCGTACCGGTGGCGGATCTGCCGACCGCCCTGACCGGCCTGCTCTTCGAACTCGCCCCGCTCACGCTGGACGCGGGCGGCGACGTCGCCGACGCGGCGGCGCAGGTGTTCACGGCGCTCGACGGCTACACCGCGCCGGCGCGCGATGGCATCCGGGTCTCGCTCGGCGCCGCGCCTCTGACCAGCCGCTTCGCCGGACCGGCCGACACCGGTCTCGCCGAGGCCGTCGCACTGGCCGGACAGGCGGCGCGACGACCGGAAACGGTGCGTGCGATCACCGTGGACGGCACCGTCTTCCACGACGCGGGCGCCTCCGACGCCCAGGAACTGGGCGCGGCGGTCGCCGCTGGCCTGGCCTACCTGCGGTCGCTGACGGAGAGCCTGGACATCGCCGACGCGCTGGGACAGCTGGAGTTCCGGTTCGCCGCCACCGACGATCAGTTCGCCACCATCGCGAAGTTCCGTGCCGCCAGGCGGCTGTGGGCGCGGGTCGCGCAGGTCTGCGGAGCACCGGATTTCGGCGGCGCGCCCCAGCACGCGGTCACCTCGGCCGCCATGATGAGTCAGCGCGACCCTTGGGTGAACATGCTGCGCACCACGCTCGCCGCGTTCGGCGCGGGCATCGGCGGCGCCGACACCGTGACCGTGCTGCCGTTCGACTCCGCCCTGCCGCCCGGCGAACTCGGCGTCTCGCAGGCGTTCGCCGATCGGATGGCCCGCAACACTCAGCTGCTGCTGCTCGAGGAATCGCACCTCGGCCACGTGCAGGATCCGGGTGCGGGCTCCTGGTACATCGAGGACCTCACCGCCGCGCTGGCGGCGAAGGCATGGGAGTTCCTCCAGGAGATCGAGGCGGCCGGAGGCTACCTCGCCGCGCTGGAGTCCGGGCTGCTCGCCGAGCGGGTCGCGGCGACCAAGGCCGCTCGCGACGCGGATGTCGCGCACCGCAAGACCGCCGTCACCGGCGTGAACGAATTCCCGAACCTCGCCGAGCAGCCGCTGTCCGAGGCGGCGCGGCAGACCGGCCGGGTCGCCCGCTACGGCGCCGCGTTCGAGCAGCTGCGCAACCGCTCCGACGCCTACCTCGCGGAGCACGGCGCGCGGCCGAAAGCGCTGCTGGTGCCGCTCGGCTCGGTGGCCGAGCACAACGTGCGGGTCACCTTCATCGCGAATCTGCTGGCTTCGGGCGGCATCGAGTCGATCAATCCGGGTCCGCTCGCGGTGGACGGAATCGCCGCGGCGGCCGCCGAAGCGGGGGCGCCGATCGCGGTGCTGTGTGGCTCGGATACGCGCTACGGATCGGAAGCGGGTGAAGCGGTGCGGCAACTGCGCGCCGCGGGCGTGCCCACCGTGCTGCTGGCGGGTGCGGCGAAGGCCGTCGCCGACCTGGACGACGCGCAACGCCCGGACGGATTCCTCGCCGCGCGCATCGACGCCGTCGCCGCGCTGTCCGGCCTGCTGGAGAAGGTGGGAGCCTGATGACCACTCGTGAGATCAAGCACGTGATCGGTAGTTTCGCCGACGTGCCGCTGGCCGAGCGCGCGCCGGAGCCCGCCGCGGTCGACGCGGCGCAGGTGACGGAGTACGTGCGCGCGGCCGCGGCGGCCAACCAGTACGCCCCCGAACAGCTGGTGTGGTCGACCCCGGAAGGCATCGACGTGCCGCCGGTGTTCACCAAGGCCGACCGGGACGCGATCGCGGCCGCAGGATATCCGCTCGACAGCGTGCCCGGTGTCGCGCCGTTCGTGCGCGGTCCGTACCCCACGATGTATGTCAACCAGCCGTGGACCATCCGCCAGTACGCGGGTTTCTCCACCGCAGCGGACTCGAATGCCTTCTACCGGCGCAACCTGCAGGCGGGCCAGAAGGGTCTGTCGGTCGCGTTCGACCTGGCGACCCACCGCGGCTACGACTCCGATCATCCGCGGGTGCAAGGTGACGTCGGCATGGCGGGCGTCGCCATCGACTCGATCCTGGACATGCGCCAGCTGTTCGACCACATCCCGCTGGACCAGGTCAGCGTCTCGATGACGATGAACGGCGCGGTGCTGCCGATCCTGGCGCTGTACGTCGTGGCCGCCGAGGAACAGGGCGTCGCGCCGGAACAGCTGGCCGGAACCATTCAGAACGACATTCTGAAAGAGTTCATGGTCCGCAACACCTACATCTACCCGCCGAAGCCATCGATGCGGATCATCTCCGACATCTTCGCCTACACCAGCGCGAAGATGCCGAAGTTCAACTCGATCTCCATCTCCGGCTACCACATCCAGGAAGCGGGCGCGACCGCCGACCTGGAACTGGCCTACACCCTCGCCGACGGCGTCGAGTACATCCGGGCGGGCATCGACGCGGGCATGGAGGTCGACAAGTTCGCGCCGCGGCTGTCGTTCTTCTGGGCCATCGGCATGAACTTCTTCATGGAGGTCGCCAAGCTGCGCGCCGGGCGCCTGCTGTGGAGTGAGCTGGTCGCGAAGTTCAACCCGAAGAGCGCGAAATCGCTGTCGCTGCGCACCCATTCGCAGACCTCCGGCTGGTCGCTCACCGCGCAGGACGCCTACAACAACGTCGCGCGCACCTGCATCGAGGCGATGGCAGCTACCCAGGGCCACACCCAGTCGCTGCACACCAACGCGCTCGACGAGGCGCTGGCGCTGCCCACGGACTTCTCCGCCCGCGTCGCCCGTAACACCCAGCTGCTGATCCAGCAGGAGTCCAACACCACCCGCCCGATCGACCCGTGGGGCGGCTCGTATTACGTCGAGTGGCTCACCCACCAGCTGGCCGACCGCGCCCGCGCGCATATCGCGGAGGTCGAGGCGCACGGCGGCATGGCGCAGGCGATCGGCGAGGGCATCCCGAAACTGCGCATCGAAGAAGCCGCCGCGCGCACCCAGGCGCGGATCGACACCGGCCAGCAGCCGGTGATCGGCGTCAACAAGTATCAGGTCGAAGAGGACCAGCAGGTCGAGGTCCTCAAGGTCGAGAACTCGCGGGTGCGCGCCGAGCAGATCGAGAAGCTGCGACGCCTGCGCGCCGAGCGTGACCCCGACGCGGTACGGCGGGCGCTGGCCGAATTGACCCGCGCCGCGGCCTCTTCCGAGGGCGGCATGGCGAACAACCTGCTCGCGCTGGCCATCGACGCCGCACGGGCCAAGGCCACCGTCGGCGAGATCTCCGATGCGCTGGAGCAGGTATACGGCCGCCACCAGGCGGAGATCCGTACCCTCTCCGGTGTGTACCGCGACGAGGCCGGGAAGGTCACCAACATCACCAAGGCGAGCGAGCTGGTCGAGGAATTCGCCGAGGCCGAGGGCCGCAGGCCGCGCATCCTCGTCGCGAAGATGGGGCAGGACGGCCACGACCGGGGACAGAAGGTGATCGCCACGGCCTTCGCCGACCTCGGCTTCGACGTCGACGTGGGCCCGCTGTTCCAGACCCCGGAAGAGGTGGCGCAGCAGGCGGCCGACAACGATGTGCACGTCGTCGGTGTGTCGTCGCTGGCGGCGGGCCACCTCACGCTGGTGCCCGCCCTGCGGCAGGCACTGGCCGATGTCGGACGCCCCGACATCATGGTCATCGTCGGCGGCGTCATCCCGCCCGGTGACTTCGAGGAGCTCTACCAGGCGGGCGCGGCGGCGATCTTCCCGCCCGGCACGGTGATCGCGGACGCGGCGATCGACTTGCTGAAGAAGCTCGGCGCCGAACTCGGTCACGAACTCGGCAGCGGCGCCGCGGATTCCGCCGCGACGGAATGAGCGAAGCGGGTTCCCCGGCGCGCGACACCCCGAAGGTGACCGCGCGCCGGGCGATCGACGTCGACGCCCTCGCCGCGGCGGTCCGCGCCGACGAGCGTGCCGCTCTGGCGCGGGCGATCACGCTGGTGGAATCCACCAGGGCCGATCACCGTGCGCTGGCGCAGCAGCTGCTGCTGAAAGTGACGCCGGAGGCGGGCGCGGGGGGCGCGCCGTCCAACCGCGTCGGCATCACCGGCGTTCCCGGCGTCGGCAAGTCGACCTTCATCGACGCGCTCGGCATGTATCTGATCGAGCGGGGACACCGGGTCGCGGTGCTGGCGGTCGACCCGTCCTCGACCAGGACCGGCGGTTCCATCCTCGGCGACAAGACCAGGATGGCGCGGCTGTCGGTGCAGCGCGAGGCCTACATCCGGCCCTCGCCCACGGCGGGCACGCTCGGCGGCGTCGCCAAGGCGACACGCGAGACCATCGTGCTGCTCGAGGCGGCGGGATACGACGTGATCCTGGTGGAGACCGTCGGGGTGGGCCAGTCGGAGGTCACCGTCGCGAACATGGTCGACGTGTTCTGCTTCCTCACCCTGGCCAGGACCGGCGACCAGCTGCAAGGGATCAAGAAGGGTGTGCTCGAACTCGCCGACCTGGTCGCGGTGAACAAAGCCGACGGCAAACACGAGGTCGAGGCCAGAGCCGCCGCCCGGGAACTCGCAGGCGCGCTGCGGCTGATCCACCCGCACGACGCGCTGTGGCGGCCGCCGGTGCTGACCATGAGCGGTTTGGAAGGCGTCGGCCTGGACCGGTTCTGGGACACGGTGCTCGAACATCGTCGTGTGCTCACCGACGCCGGGGAGTTCGCCGAGAAGCGCCGTCGCCAGCAAGTGGACTGGACCTGGACCATGGTGCACGACCAGCTGCTGCGCAGGCTCTCGGACAACCCGGACGTGAAAGCCATTCGGGCGCAAGTGGAGAAGCAGGTCCGCGACGGCACCCTCACCGCCGCGCTCGCCGCCGAGGAACTGCTGAACGCCTTCGACGGCCGCTGAGCCGCCGGGATCCGATCCAACGCCTATCGCGCGTTCAGCTGGATCCGCGCCACCAAGGCACGGTGGTCCGCGCCGGGGAGTCCCACGGTCTCGACCGCGACCGCGCTACCGCCGGCGACGAGGATGTGGTCGATACCGACCAGGGGCGGCCACCGCTTGTCGGTCGGATAGGTGACCAGATGTCCGGCGCCCGCCTGCTCGGCGGCGTCGGCGAAGCGGCCGGACAGCATCGCGCGGAACTGCCGGTGGTCGTAGGTCGCGTTGAAATCGCCGCCGGCGAGCACCGGTCGATCCGCGGGTGATCGGTCGAGAATCACCCGCAGCCGGGACAATTCGTCGGCCCATACCCGCGTGCCGTACACCGGCGGTACCGGATGGAAGGCGTACACCGCGACCGGGCCGACGCCTGGAACGTCGGCGGTCGCCGACAGCTGGTTCAGCACGAAGCCGTCGTACTCGACGGTTTCGGTCAGCGGGTAGCTGCTCCATATTCCCGTCCCGGTCGCTGTCCTTCCCGGTGAGACGAACCGGTACGGCAAGACTTGGTCCAGTCCCGCGCGGCCGAGTTCCTCGACTGCCGTCGGCGTGAGTTCGTTCACGGTGAGGACGGCGACGTTCCTCGCGCGTACCTCGTCGACCAGCGCCCGGGGATCGGCTCCGTCGAAAAGGAGATTGGCTTGCATCACCGTCAGGGTGTGCCCGTCCGCGTCGCCGGAACGGCCGACGTACAGCGGCGCTTGCGTCCACGCCGCGATGGCGACGACGACGATCGCGACCGCCGCACCGCTCCACTGCCGCATGGCGACGAACGCCACCGCCCCCAGCACGGCAGAACCCATCAGATACGGCGCACCCGAAGCCGCCAAGACCAACATCCGCGACTGCGACCCACTGAAGTGCAGTGCGAGCCCCACGTACCCGGCCAGTGCGGCAAGCCAGGCCAGTAGCTGGACGACGACCACGATCGACTTCGAGATCACGTCCGATATTCGAACACACCGGCGAGGCCGGGCATTCGACGGCAGCCGCCGCCGACCGCTGCTGCCGAGGCAGAGCGTGTTCTTCGGCCGTTCCAGACGCCGTAGGTGACGACCGCTGCGGGCAGGTGCGGTCGGGCTGGTGCCCGCACGGCCCAGCGGCTCACGGTCATGGCGACCCGAGCCGGTCGACACCGGTCATTCGAGGCCGAACAGCGCCGCCGCGTTGCGATAGCAGACCTGGCGTAACCAGTCGTCACCGAGATCCAGCCGTTCGAGCGCCTCGATCGAATGACCGTAGGAATGTGGGATGTTCGGGAAGTCGCTGCCGAACAGGATGCGGTCGGCGAAGGCGCGCAGCCTACCGTGTTCGTGCACCGGAAACGGGGCGTCGGCCTCGGAGAAATCGGTCCACACCATGGTGGTGTCCAGCCGCACGTCCGCGTAGGCCTCGGCCAGGTCCAGGAATTCGGAGTACTCCGGCGTGCCCATGTGCGCGACGATCAGCCGCAGGCGCGGAAAGCGCCGCAGCACACCGGCGATCGGGTCCGGCCCGGTGTGCGTTCCGGGCGCGGGGCCGGAACCGCAATGGATGACGATGGGAACGCGCGCGTCCTCCAGTAGGCCCCACACCGGGTCCAGCAGCGGGTCGCCCGGATGGTAGCCGCCGACTTGGACGTGCGCTTTGAAGACGCGGGCGCCACGTTCGACGGCCTCCCGCACATAGCTCGCGGCCGGTGGTTCAGGAAAGAAGGTGGCGGTGTGCAGGCAATCGGGCGTGCGTGCCGCGAAGTCTGCGGTCCATTCGTTCAGCCACGCGGCCATGTCCGGCTTGTGGGGGTAGACGAGAGCGGTGAACGCGCGAACGCCGAAGTCGCGCAGCGTCTTCAAACGGACCTGCTCGTCGGCGCGGTAGGTGATCGGCCAGGCGCGGCCGGTCAACGGACCTGCCGAGTCGAAGTAGGCCCACACCTTCCGCAGCACCTGGTCGGGCATGAAATGCGTATGGACGTCGATGATTCCGGGCAGCCCGAGCCGGGTGCGGAAGGCGGCCAGGTAGGTCGTGTCGTCGGCGTCGGTCACCGGACCTCCTGTGTGGCGGGCGGATGCACCGTGCGCGCGAGGTCGCCGACCCGGGCGATCAGTCGCTCGAAGAACAGCTCCTGGTCGGTGCCGATCACGATGTCGGCGTTGGGTTCCCGGCCCCACATGCCCGTCCAGTCGGCGACCGTGGTCGCGCGGGTGATGGTTCCGGCCAGTTCTACGTCCACCGTCGCCGGGCGGGTACGGGCCAGCGCCGGGTCCAGCGCCACCGCGGCCGCGAACGGGTCGTGCATGTGGGCCAAGTAGCCCAGGTCGTAGCCGTGGTGGAAATCGAAGTAGAACCGCACCGCGTCGGTGACGTGCCGGACGATCGGATTGCTCGCCGCCGAGCGGGCTTCGGGCGGATCGGCGGGCGAGACGACCTCCACCGGATAGCTCTTCGCGCGCTCGGCGAGGCGGGCCAGGTGCTCGGGCCGCATCTCGATGGTCTCGGTGATGTCGAGCGCGCACACGATCGGCCTGCGCTGCGCGGGGGCCGCGGCGAACGCGTCGAAGACCTCCTTGGCGGCCTCCGGATCGACGTGCACGTTCCACTCGTTGGTCGGCGTCGTGTTGCCCGGATGATTGAACGCGCCGCCCATGATCACCAGGCGGTGCAGCAACAGCGGCAGCTCCGGTTCGATCCGCAAGGCGAGTGCGAGATTGGTCAGCGGCCCGGTGCACAGGCCGACGATCTCCCCGGGATGCGCGCGCACCAGCTCGACCCACATCCGCGCGGCCGATCGCGGCGAGAGACGGCGAGCCGACCGGGGGAGTTCGGCGTACCCGATGCCCTGGGGTCCGTGCGTGTCCTCGGTGGTGCGCAGCGGGATCGCGAGTGGTTCGGCCGCGCCGAGCGCCACTTCGATGTCCGGTGCGTGGCAGACATCCAGCCAGGCCAGATTGTTCGCCGCCACCTGTGCCGCCGGAACGTTGCCCGCGGTGGCGGCGATTCCGGTGATCTCGGCCTCGGGGGAGCCGAGCAGGTACAGCAGCGCGAGCGAGTCGTCGATGCCGGTGTCGACGTCCAGGATGATCTTCTGCCGCACGGGACGAGACTAGCGAGCCGGGGTGTCGGGGCGTCGCCGAGGTGGCCGATAGCTCGGTGATGGCAGGCGGTAGTACATACGTCTGGTACATATGTCTTAGACGTTGTAGCCTCGAGTCATGGGAAATCGCGAGGATCTGCTGGCGGGAGCACGGAAAGTCATCATCGAGCGGGGCGTCGCCAAGGCGACCGCCCGCGACATCGCCTCGGCGGCCGGTGTGAGCCTGGCGGCGATCGGCTACCACTTCGGCTCGAAAGACCAGCTGATCACCGAGGCCCTGGCCGACTCGCTGGGCACCGCGATCGGCGACAGCATGGAACAGAAGATCCGCGAGGGTAGTGGTGTGACGCCGCTGGCAGCGTTCGCCACGATGTGGAACGGCATGCCCGCGGTGTTCACCGAGAACCACGACAGCATGCTGGCGAGCATGGAGAACCTCGTTCGCGTCGCCCGCTCGCCGGAGTCGCGGAAGTTCTTCGCGCAGAGCCTGCCCGGGGCCTACCGGGAGATGGCGGACGCGCTGCGGGCGGCGCACCCGCAGCTGAGCGAAGACCAGGCCGAGGCGATCGGCGAACTGTATTTCGTACTCGTCCAGGGCCTCGGCGTACTGCAAACCATCGCTCCGGACGCGAACCTCCCCGACGGCGACCGCCTGGCGCAGGCGGTCGCCGCACTGGCCGGGGTCGAGGATTAGTGCTCATGGACCGCTCCGACGGGGATGGGGCACAGGCGCGGTACCGCGAGCACCACTGGTCGGCGCCGCGAAGGAGTTCGCGGCGCCTCAGCGAGACGGATCAGTGGGTCGGCAGGGGCCAGGCGGGACGGTCCGCGCCGTAGGTGGGTGCGGGCCAGGCGTAGTCCGGGTATTCGGGGAGTACGGGGGGCGCGGTGACGACTTGTCCGTGCCGGACCACCTGCGCTGCGCTCGGCTCCGCGGCTGCCGGATGACGCGGTGTGCGGTCGGGGGCGCTGAGCAGCCAGGACGCGGTGCGGGCCAGAGCCACACGCACGTCCCGCCCGATGCCGTCGCCCGCGCGCGCGACCAGGGCGTCGATCACTCCGGCGGCGAGGAGGTAGCCCGAGGCGTGGTCGAGCGCCTGGGCGGGCAGCGCTCCTGGCACGGAGGGCGCGCCCTCCAGGATCGAGATGCCGGATGCGGCCTGCACGATGCTGTCGAAGCCGCGCCGCTCACCCCACGGCCCGGCTTCACCCCAGGCGGACACCCGCCCGTGGATCAGCCCTGGCCTGGCGGCGGCCCGCACCCCGGCGCGCTCCAGTGCGCCCGGCCGGTAGCCGGTGATCAGCACATCGGCGGCGGCGATCAGATCATCGAGGCCACTGGTGCGCAGATCGACCAACGCCGAGCGCTTGCCCTGACAGGTGTCGGCGAATTGCCACGGGATCTCGGGCAGTTGCGGCGGGTCGACCCGCAACACTTCGGCGCCGAGCAAAGCCAGCGCCCGCGTCGCGACCGGGCCCGCGATCACCCTGGTCAGATCGAGCACACGCAATCCCCGCAGCGGCTGCAAAGGTGCGGCGCCCGTAGGCAATCCGGCTTCCCCACGGTCGGCGCGCCGGTCGATCGCGACCAAGGGGCCCGCCGCCGCGGCCTGTCCTTCCGGGCTGGCGGTCCACTCCTCCTCGGTGCGGACGCGGACCGCGATAGCGCCCTGCGCGGAGGCCTGTTCCTCCAGATCCGAGGCGCGGATCATCGCAATTCGGGCGACGGCGAGATCGACCGGCACGGAGTCGGGCAAGCCGAGTGTGGCGAGCAGTCGCGCCCGGTGATGCGGATAGTTGGCGTGCGTGCGAACCCACCCGTCGAAGGTGGGGAAGAAGCCGGAGAGGTCGGCGAACTGCGTCGGCAGTTGGCCGCCGATGCGTAACAGACGCTCGCTGGAGAAGGCCGCGGTGATGCGGGCCGGGTCGATGCGATGCGCCACCGGGGCCAGACCGCGGGCCGCTCGCATGCGGTTCGCCGCGGCGGTCAGCGCCGCGACCGAACCGGCGGCGAGTGCCCAGACCGGTAGTGTCGCGGCGAGATTGCTACCCGGATCGGGCGCGGGGGAGATGGGCGAGGCGGTGACACCGATACCGGCCTCGTAGTCCTGGACGAGCCGTGCGTGCGTGTTCACTCGCTTCAGCGTAGTTGGCGGTACGGCGAACTCGGGTGCGGTGGTCGTCACAGCCGCGCCGGATGC
Organism: Nocardia sichangensis; assembly: GCF_047200615.1. NCBI lineage: Bacteria > Bacillati > Actinomycetota > Actinomycetes > Mycobacteriales > Nocardiaceae > Nocardia > Nocardia sichangensis. The sequence continues at coordinate 142,609 of NZ_JBJZOK010000021.1, read as the reverse complement.
GGTCCGCGGCTTCCGCACCGCACCGTCGTTCTGTGATGTCACCTGCGCCGATTCGGTCCGGCGACCAGTGCGACCCGCATGCGGGCGCGCCGCGCCTCGATGCGGCGGGGTGGTCGACGAACGGATGGCGCGCCCGTCCCGGTGGGACACATGGACAGGCGCGAACGGCGACCGCAGGATCGCACAAGGGCGACGCCGAGATAGCGGATGAAATGCTGACGAGCTCGAGGCCCCGGCGTCTCGGACGGCGGTGGATGCGGGCCGTGGCAGCACCATGCCACACCAAAGAGACTGTCCGAGCGCACTTCTCGCCAGTGAAAATAGTGGGGGGCGCGAAGACCGGACGTATCGGCCAGCATGTCCACATGCTGCACCGCAGCAGCCGGCGCGGTGACGCCGCGCCGATCCGATGACCTGTCCGTCGCGTGCGGGCAGAGGGGCAGAGCATGGCCGGCGCACCGAACTGCCGCGCGTGGGCCATAGGTGAGGTCGATCGACGATGACGAACGTCTACGCCGGAAGCGCGGAATACACGGTGCCGACGATCAGAAAGAAGCCGAATTCACCCGCGCGAGAACGCGTGCCGGTCTTCGGCATCGACCTGCGGCCGCGTGCGGCTCTGCTCCCGGACCGGGTCCGCTCCGCGCCGATCACACTCGACTACGAGCTGATGGCCGTGCAGGACGCGCAGAACGCGGGGTACCTCCGGGAGATCCAGGACCTCGCCGCCGAGCGCGCGGCACTCGGCACCGCCGGTCACGACCAGGCGACGCGATTGCGCGTGGAGCAGCTCGAGGCGGGGCTCGCGGCGGCGACGACGGACGCGGCGGCGGCGGGAGTCGCCGCGGGCGACGTCGATCGTGCGGTGGAGTACGGCCGCGCCGGCGCCTACTGGGCCGACCGCCCCGCGCACCGCTACCTCGGCCGGATCGCTCAGTTGACCGACGAGATGAGTTCTCGTCTCACGGAATTGGCCGACTATCGGCAGCGGATCGCCGAACTCGAACAGCGAATCGCGCGGACGAGCCCCGGCGGGGCCTGAGCCGTCCGGTACGCCCCGGTGCCGTACCCGCTCCCGCGGACGGGGATGCTGCATCGGTGCAGGAGATCTTTCGGACTGTCGGCGTCGAGGGGTGGTTGCATGCCCGGTGCGTCGATTGCGGCGCCGAGGCGGGCGTCCGGGCGGACGAACCGGTGGTGCTCGCCTCGGTGGTGAAGGTGCCGCTGGTCCTGGAGTTCGCCAGGCAAGTAGCGGCGGGACAGTTGGACCCCGCCGACCGAGTGCGGGCGCGGGCGGCGGATCGGCTCGGCGGCGTCGGCACCGCGGGCTGCGCCGACGACGTCGAGTTCAGCCTGCGCGACGCGGCGTACTTCGCGCTCACCGTCAGCGACAACACCGCGGCGGACCTGCTGTTCGACCGGGTGGGGCTGGACAACGTGCGCTCGCTGCTGCGCGAACTGGGCCTCGCCGCCACCCGTGTGGTGGGTCCGCCGCGCACCGTGGTGCAGTCCATGGCCGAGGACATCGGCGCCGCCGACGCGGTCGAGTTCGCCCGCCGGTTTCCCGCGCTCGACGCCGAGCAGGTGCTGCGCACCCGCGCGCTGGACCCGCGGCGCACCACCGCGAGCACCCCGCGGGAGATGGCGCGGCTGCTCAGCATGATCGCCCGGGACGAGGCGGGCGCACCGGAGGCGTGCCGGTGGGTGCGTGATCTGATGCGCCAGCAGGTGAACTGGTACCGGCTCGCCGCCGCCTTTCCGCCGGACGTGCAGGTCTGGGCGAAGACGGGGACGCTGCCCGGGGTGCGCAACGAGGTCGGCGTCGTCGAGTATCCGGATGGAAAGCGTTATGCCGTAGCGGTTTTCACTCGAGCGGCGACCTTGGCGCAGCGGCTGCCGGAGGTGGATCGCGCCATCGGCGCAGCCGCCGTCGAGGCGATCGGCCGGATCGTTCACGGCGGGCCGTAGACGACGTTCCATGGCCGTTGCGGCGGGTCCGCGACCGGACTCGGCCGTGACGCGCCGTCGCCTTGCAGCACCGCGACGACCAGTTCGGCCAGCTCGCCCACCAGTGGATGCGCCACGCCTACCGGCCAGGCCAGCGACAACCGATGACTCAGCGTGCCCTCGGGCAGTGGCCGCCAGACCACGCGGGGTTCCTTCTGCGCCACCATCCCCTGGTCGAAGGCCACGCCCCGCCCCGAGAGCACCATGCCCAGGACGAATTCGGGATTGCGCGCGTGCTGCACCGAGGCCGGGCGGAAGCCGTGCTCCCAGCAGCGGCGCAGCGTGGCGTCGTAGAGTCCGGGCGCGGCCGCGCGCGGGAAGATCACCAGGCCGTGCCCGGCGAGGTCGGCCAGTTCCAGCGCCGACCGCGCGGCCAGCGGCGAATCGCGGGGCAGCACCACGCCGAGCGGTGTCTCCACCACCGGGCCGAGTTCCAGGCCGACCACGTCGACCGGGTGTTGCAGGACTCCGGCGTCCAATTGACGGTCGGCGAGCAGCCGGACCTGCTCGGCGGTGGTCAGTTCCTGCAGATCCACCCGGAGGTCTCTGGCCTCGAACGCGGTGAGCAGCGCGGCGAGCACCCGCCCGGCCAGTTCGGGCGGCACTCCGATCCGCACGGCGTCCATCTCGCCCCGATGCGCCTTCCCGACTAGCGTTCTCGTCCGCTCCCAGCGCGCGAGCAGGTCTCGCGACTCGGCGAGCAGAATCTGCCCGGCCTCGGTGAGTTCGACGCGGCGGCTGTCGCGCTCGAACAGACGCGCGCCGAGGTCGGCCTCCAGGCGGCGGATGCGCTGGCTCAGCGGCGGCTGGGCGATGCCGAGCCGCTCGGCGGCCCGCCCGAAATGCAATTCCTCGGCGACGGCGACGAAATACCGGAGCTGGCGCAGCTGGTCCACGCTGCGACGATATCTCTTCCGATATCACCGAGCGTCGACACCGGTCTTGGACACGGCCGCAGGGCATGTGGTGTGGTGCCCGCATGACAGGTTTCGGACGGCGTGAATTTCTCGGCGCGACGGCGGGCGCGGCCGCGCTGGCAGGGTTAGTCGCTTGCGCTACAACGGATTCCGCCGACAATGGTGCGGCGACTTCGGTTCCCGGGGGCGGATCGCCCGGCGGGGTGACGCTGCGGTGGTGGGGCAACAACAGCTGGGAGATCCGCCTGCCGGGGGGCAAGGTCGTGCTCATCGACCCCTGGCTGACCAGGTTCCATACCGGAACCTACACCGCCGAGGGCGCGGATCCGCAGACCCCGATCACCGTGGACACCACGCTGATCGACCACTACGTCGACAGCGGTGAATTGCGCGCCGATCACATCCTGGTCACCCACGGCCACTACGACCACCTCACCGACGTGCCGTATCTGGCGAAGAAGACCGGAGCGACGGTGCTCGGCACCGAGACGCACCTGAACCTCATGGCCGCGCTCGGCGCCCCGGAGCAACAGCTCGCCTTGGCGACGGGCGGCGAGTTCCTCCGTTTCGACGGATACACCATCCGGGTGCTGCGTTCGCTGCACTCCGCATCCGGGGCGCGCGCCACGGTGGCTTTCGCGGGTACCCGTCCAGGCCTGGGCGCGGGAGAACTGCCGCAGCCCAGAGTGATTCGTGATCTGGTCGAGGGCGGCACACTCGCCTACGAGGTGAGCGGCGGCGGCGTGAGCGTGCTGAACTTCGGCGGCTCGAACTACATCGAGTCGGAACTGGCGGGCTTGCGCCCGGACGTGCTGCTGCTGCCCGCCGGAGGCGGGAAGATTCAGGACTACGTCGGGCGCCTGCTGCGCGCCACCGGCAATCCGCGCTACGTGCTGCCCACCCACTGGGACGACTTCGACCATCCACTCACCGAACCCGCTCGCGACTGGGGCGGTCTGGAGCCGCTACGAGCGGCGGTGCGTGCGGCGAGCCCGCAGAGCACTTTCGTCACCGTGGACCATCTACAGACCTTCACGCCGTGACCGGCCTGGATCTCGCCGGGGCCGATCGGGCCGGGTGCCACAGCACAAGTGTCACCCGATGCGGCGGCCGTGGCGACTACCGTGGTCTGGTCCGGCCGCGCGCCGGGACATGCGACGGAGAAGGGAGATCGAACATGGCAGGCGGTATCACCGACTCGGAGTGGTTGCGGACGCTGCGATCCGAGGCGGTCGTGCGGCATCACCTGCTGTGCTTCCCGCCGGGCGGAGGCTCGGCCACGGCATACCGAGATCTCGCACAGCGGTTCGGGCCGGGTGTCGCGGTGTCCGCGGTCCAGTATCCCGGGCGGCAGGACCGGTTGGGCGACGACCTGATCACCGACCTGGCCGCACTGGCGGACCGGATCGCGCGAGAAGTGCTCGCGCAGGGCGAGATCGCGTCGCTGTCCTTGTTCGGCCACAGCATGGGCGCGACTGTGGCGTTCGAGACCGCGCGCAGGCTCGAGCGCGCCGGGCAGCCGCTGGCCACCCTGTTCGTCTCCGGCCGTCCCGCACCGACATTCGAGGAGACGCAGCGGCTGCACCTGGCCTCCGACGACGCGCTCATCGATGAGCTGGTACGGCTGGCCTCGGATCCCGCTCCGCTGGAGATGCTGCGCGCCGAGCCGGGCCTCGCCGAACTCGTGCTGCCCGCCGTGCGCGCGGATTATCGAGCGGTCGAGACCTACCGTCATCAGCCGGGAGAACCGTTGCGCGTCGACATCGCGGCGCTGGTCAGCACCGAGGACCCGACGATGCGACCCGAACAGGCCGACGAGTGGCGAGCGCACACCAGCGGCGGATTCGATCGCGCGACGTTCCCCGGCGGGCATTTCTACCTGGACGAGCACGGCGCGCAGGTCGCGAGCTTCGTGGAGCGCCACCTCGGCGCCTGAGCACGGCCGCCTCGTCAGTGCGGTGCGTGCACACGGGTGGCCGGGGTGGCCCGCCTGCGCAGCGCCCACCCATAGCCGATCCAGGACGCCACCACCAGCGCGGCCACGACTGCCCGCACCAACCCGAGTGCGCTTTCGGGGTAGATCACGCCGGTGATGTAGTGATCGATGAACCCGCTCGACGGCAGCCGCTGCTCCCCGGCACGCTCGCGCGCCCAGTTCTCCAGATACGTGAGCGGGCAGTCGATGCCGAACACGATCGTGCTGAATCCCCAGCAGACCGCGAGCACATGCAGCCAGATCGTGCGCCCGAAGCGCCACGCGAGGAACCCGCCGACCACCACGTAGGCCACGAACGCGAAATGCGTGACGGCGGTGGCGTCGGCCAACAGCCGGTAGAGCACGCCTCCAGCGTAACCTTCCCTCGCGCGGCGGGACCCGTGTCGGCCGCTACCACGGGGAAGGCTGATAGTCCTTGAGGAAGCAGCCGAACAGATCGATCCCGTTCTCACCCTGCACGATGGGGTCGTAGACCCGCGCCGCGCCGTCGACCAGGTCCAGCGGGGCGTGGAAACCCTCTTCGGCGAGGCGGAGCTTGGTGTAGTGCGGGCGCTCGTCGGTGATCCAGCCGGTATCGACCGCGGTCATCAGGATGCCGTCCTGCTCCAGCATCTCCCTGGCGCTGGTGCGGGTCAGCATGTTCAGCGCCGCCTTGGCCATGTTGGTGTGCGGGTGTCCCGGGCCCTTGTACGCGCGGGAGAACTGCCCTTCCATCGCGGAGACGTTCACGACGTATTTCCGGCGCGCCGCGGCGGCCGCCATCGCCGGGCGCAGGCGCGAGACGAGGATGAACGGCGCGACCGAGTTGCACAGCTGCACTTCCAGCAGTTCGGTCGGATCCACCTGCGCGACGGTCTGCACCCAGCTGTTGGTGTGCGCGAGGTCGGGCACCAGGCCGCCCGCGTCGATCGCGACGCCGCGCGCGATCCGTTCCGGCGTCGCCGATCCGGCGACCAAGGCCAGCTCGGCGACATCGGCGGCGGTGAGCGCCGGGGTGAGCGAGGCGGTCAGCGCGGTGGGGTGCGCCTGCATGGTCTTGCCGAAGCTGACCACCTCCGGCAGCGCGCCCGCGGGCAGCGGACCCGATTCCGCCTCGACCAAAGCGCTGTAGGCGCCGGGGGAGCGACGGACCGTCTGTGCGGCGTTGTTGATCAGGATGTCCAGCGGGCCCTGGGCGGCGACATCGTCGGCCAAGGCGACCACCTGGGCCGGATCGCGCAGATCGATGCCGACGATGCGTAACCGGTGCAACCAGTCGGCGCTGTCGTCCATCGCGGCGAAACGCCGGATCGCGTCGTTGGGAAAGCGGGTCGTGATGGTGGTGTGCGCGCCGTCGCGCAGCAGGCGCAGCGCGATGTACATGCCGATCTTGGCGCGGCCGCCGGTGAGCAGTGCCCGCCTTCCGGTCAGATCGGTACGAGCGTCCCGTTTGATGTGGCTGCGCGTCGCGCAGTCCGGGCACAGCTGGTGGTAGAAGGCATCGACCCGGGTGTAGCGCTGCTTGCAGATGTAGCAGGGACGCGGGCGGATCAGCGTGCCCGCGCTGGCTCCGGTGGTGGTGGAGCTGATCGGGATGCCCGCGGTCTCGTCATCGATCCGGTTCGGCGAGCCGGTCGCGGTCGCGGCGACCACCGCGCGGTCGGCGGCCGACACCGCCGCGCGCGCATCCGAGCGGCGCCGCTGCTTGAGCTTCTTGAACATGCGCCCGACCGCGCGTTGCACCGCCACCGAGTCGGGATGGTCCTTCTCCAGCGTTCCGGCCTGCTCCAGGACCCGAAGACAGGTCGCGAGGTCCTCGGGATCGATCATGCTTTCGGCCATCGCGGCGGGGGACATCCTTCATCGAGCTGGGCAGACGACCGGCCCATTGTCGCAAACTCGCCGGACCGGTCGCCCGCGCCCCGTCCGGTACGCCGTGGTCAGCTGCTGCGCGGGGTGATCGCCGCGCGGTCGGCGCGCAGGTCGTCGACGAAGTTGGCGATGGCCTCGGCGACCAACAACGGCTCGGTGATCGGCAGCCAGTGATTCGCCGGGACGGCGCAGCGCCACAGCTTGTCGACCCAGCGCGCGGAGGCGTCGTAGACGGCGGCCGGGACGAACGGGTCGGTGGTGTCGACCAGCAGCTGGACCGGGACGGCCGTCCGGCGCACCCGCGGCTTGCCCAGGTGGTGCAGCAGATTCGCCTGCGCGATGCGCGCGCCCGCGAGCAGATCGCCACGCCAGGTGGGCGCGATCCGCGCGGGCAGCGGTGATACTCCTCCGAGCCCGCGCACGAGCAGGCCGCGCAGGCGGGGCGGGTAGAGCCTGCGGGCCATGGGACCGGGCGTCAGCGCCCAGCGCGCACCGTGCAACCACCAGCCCACATCTCGGAGTTCGCGGCCGGCGCGGGGCGCCAGCGCGCGCAGCCACAGGCCGAGATGATCGAGGTTCGGTCCGGCGATCGCGGTGAACGAGGCGATGCGGGTGTTGGCACGCTCGTCGCAGACCGCTTCCCACAGTTGCACCGCGCCCCAGCCGTGGCCGCATGTGTGCACCGGCCTGCGCGGGCTGGCGGCGTCGATCACCGCGAAGAAGTCCTCCGCCAGCGTGCCGAGGCGATATTCCGACAGTACGGCGGGAACGGCCGAATCGCCGTGGCCGCGAACGTCATAGGTGATGACCCGGAAGCCGTCGGCCAGCAGGGCCGCGACCGTGGACCACACGCTATGAGTGTCGGTGAGGCCGTGCACCAGTACCAAGGGCTCCGCGGCGGCATCACCCCATTCGAAGACGGCGAGTTCGGCGCCGTCCCGGTCGACCGTCCAGGTGCGGTCCGGTCGGGGCGTTTCGGTGGTGTCGAGCAGTTCGGTCATGTCCTTACCTCATTCGCTGCCGGCTACCGATCCGATGGCACGTCGCCGTCGTGCCCGATGTCAGTAATTCCGATACGGACAGTACGAAGGATTGACCCTTGGAGGGAAAGGTAAAACGTCCGAATATGGCGCAGCTCACCACCGGAATCGCGGCACGGGCGGCGGTTTCTCCTCAGCGCTCGGCAGGCTGCCCGCCTCCGCTCGCGGTCGGGCCTGCTCATCCGGGCGCGGGCTCGCATTCGGGTGGCCGTGACGGCGGCTCGCTTCCCTTGTTGACAACTCGCCAATAGTTCGGGAATCTGAGGCGTAACCGGCGAAGGGGCCGGACCGGAGCTAGCAAAGGATCCAGCGATGGCGCGCGCGGCGTGGAGTGACGACGAGGTCGAGGCGGTACGAGACCTGGCGAAGACCTTCTTCGAGAAGGAGGTCGTGCCTCATGAGGAGAAATTCGTCGCGCAAGGGCACCCCGATCGCGCGCTGTACAACCGGGCCGGTGAACTCGGCCTGCTGTGTCCCGCGATTCCCGCCGAATACGGCGGTGGCGGCGGTACGTTCGCGCACGAAGCCGCCATCATCGAGGAGCAGGCCCGCGCCGGGGACGGATCGATGGGCATCCCCGTGCACAGTTCGATCATCGCGCCGTACCTGTACGAGTTCGGTTCCGAGGAACTCAAGCGGCGTGTGCTGCCCAAGGCCGCGAGCGGCGAGATCGTGCTTTCCATCGGCATGACCGAGCCGGGCACCGGATCGGACCTGCAGAACATCAAGACCCGCGCGGTACTGGAGGGCGACGAGTACGTCATCACCGGCTCGAAGATCTTCATCACCAACGGCTGGCTCTGCGATGGCATCATCATCGCCGCCAAAACCGACCCCACCAAGGGCGCGGCCGGTGTCTCGCTGATCTTCGCCGAAGTCGGTGACCACACTCCCGGTTTCGAGCGCGGGCGCATCCTGAACAAGATCGGCGGCAAGGCCCAGGACACCGCGGAGCTGTTCTTCGACGGCCTGCGTGTGCCCGCGTCCAACCTCCTCGGCGGCGCCGAGGGTCAGGGCTTCTACCAGATGATGCAGATGCTCGCGCAGGAACGCCTGGTCACGGCGATCATCGCGGTCGCCATGATGGAGAAGGCGGTGCAGCTCACCGTCGATTACACCAAGGGCCGCGAAGCGTTCGGCAAACCGCTGTTCGCCATGCAGAACACCAAGTTCGAACTCGCCGAGTGCGCGACCATCACCAAGGTCTCGCGCACCTTCCTCGACGACTGCATCGACAAGCACCTGCGCGGTGAACTCGACATTCCCAGCGCTGCCATGTCGAAATACTGGCTGACCGATCAGCTCGGTATCGTGGTGGACCGCTGCCTGCAACTGTTCGGCGGCTACGGCTATATGACGGAGTATCCGATTTCCCAGCTCTACACCGGCGCCCGCGTCCTGCGCATCCTCGCGGGCAGCAACGAGGTGATGAAGGATCTCATTGCCCGGTCTCTCTGACACCAGGAGTGCGGCCGCGGACGGTGGCGCCGACCCGGCGCTACCGCGCCGCCGCAGGCTCGAACCCGACGAGCGGCGCGCGCAGATCCTCGCCTGCGCGATCGACATGTTCGGCGAGCGCCCGTACGCGGCCGTCTCCACCGCCGAACTGGCGCAGCGCGCGGGCGTCGCGCGCGGTCTGATCAACCACTATTTCGGCAACAAGCGCGACCTCTATCTCGCGGTGGTGCGGCGCATGGTGACGTTGCCCAAACTCGACAACATGGTCGTGCCCACCGGCAGCTGGCGTGAGCGGGTCGATGCCAGCGTGCGCTGGCTGCTGGACACCATCGCCGAGCACGGCAGCACCTGGGTGAAGGTCACCAGCCACGAGGGCGTCGGCGACGATCCCGAGGTGCAGCAGATCCTCGACGCCGCCGACGACGCGGCGGCCGAGCGCCTGCTGCTGATGGTCGGCCTCGCCGATTCGGCACACGACGCCGAACTGCGCGCGATGGTGCGTGCCTATGGTGGTCTGGTCAAGGTCGCGGGCCGGGAATGGATCACGCGCGGCACGCTCACCCGCGCGCAGGTGCACGAGCTGCTGTGCGACATGCTGCTGACGCTGGTCACCGAATCGCTGCCCAAGGTCGACCGCAGGCAGTCACCCGGCGGCCCGGATCACCGCTCGCCGCTGTAGCGAATCGGACGCAAGGCGCCCGGCCCGTGGCCGTGGCGGCCGTGCTTCAGTTCGATCGCCTGTTCCCGGTGATGTTCGACGAGCAGGGCGCCGACGCCGGTGATCCACAGCGCGGCCGTCACGACCACACCGACGCCGGTCCAGCCGGTGAACCCGTATCCGGCGGCGGTCAGAGTACAGGCCAGCGCTACGACGCCGAGGGTGCACAACACGATGCCCGGGAGGTTGAAGTTGTCATCGAGCAAATCTCCGGCCCTGGCATGCCAATGCGGGGTATCCCGGCCGCTCGAGGTCGTCTTATCGGACATGGATCCTCCTGAAGAAAGGCCGCGGTCAGGTGGGTCGTATGTCGACCAGCATGCGCCTCGGCTAACAGATTCGCGAGAGTTGCGACACGTTTGTTATTACGGCCCGATCACAAATATCCGACACTTCGAATCAACTTTTCGCCGCGCGCGCCCTATTCTGTGTCGGTATATCGGGGCGGGTCCGGGCAGTCCGAGGTTCCTGCGCGGTGTTGGTGTGGAGAGGGACCTGAATGACACGGGCAGAACGGCGTGATACGGATCGCTGGCCGCAGGCGCGGCCGGAGGATCGCTGGTCGGAGCCGGAGCCCGACGGCGGCTGGGCGGACGAGGAGGACGAGCGCTGGCCCGAGCAGCCGCCGAGCCGCCGCCGAACCGGCCGACTGCGGGTGGAGATCCCGCCGATCGTCAATCCGTACGCGATTGTCGCGCTCGTGGCGGCGCTGCTGGGACTGTTCCCGGTCGCCATCGTGTTCGGCTTCATCGCCTTCAGCCACCCGCGCGGCCGGGTCATGGCGATGTTCGCGCTGCTGCTCGGCGTCGCCGAGATCACCGCGGTGGCCGGGTTCGTCCTGCTGACGGGCAACTGGCTGCCGGACGTGATGAACCGTCAGTCCGTGATCGCGCCCACGCCCGTCGCGTCGGTGCCGACGACCGTCGAGCGTCCGGTGGTGACGACTACGGCGGCAGCGCCGAGCCCCGCTGTGACCACTACGCCGTCAGCGAGCCAGGGACCGGTCACGAAAGGTTCGTCGTGCAGCGAGGCGCAACTCGGCCAGATCGGCAGCGCCGCCGACGGTGGCACCCTGATCTGCCTCACCACCTCCGGCGGCTACCAGTGGGCGGGCCCGCACGTCGTCGCGACCGCCGTGCAGCAAGCAGGGTCGAAGTGCGACGCCTCCGGGGCGAAGACCGGACGCACCGCCGACGGCCGGGCCCTGGTGTGCGAACTCAGCGGCCGCAGCGGCACCTGGGTGTTGTGGACCGAATAACGCTCGCTATTCGGCCTTCTTGGCGCGGCTCGGCTGCACCCTGGGCGGTTCGTTGGGCATCTTCGGATATTGCGGGGGCCACGGCGCGTCCATGAGACCGGCCGCCATGTCCCGGTCGGACATCTCCAGCAGCGGGGCGATGGACTGGGGCGCACGATCGGCCCACGGGTCCCCCGATGCGGCGTAGCGTGCCGGGACGGTCGCGATGGTCAGCTCGTCGGGCACCACCGAATCCAGATCCGCCCAGCTGATCGGCGTCGAGACCTGCGCGCCGACCTTCGGCCGCACGCACCAGGCGCCGAACACCGTTTTGTGCGGCGCGTTCTGATTGAAATCGATGAAGACCCGGTTGCCGCGTTCTTCCTTCCACCACTGCGCGGTGATGTCCTCCGGGAACCGGCGCTCCAATTCGCGGGCCAGCGCCACCGCGGCGGCCCGCACCTGATAACCGTCCCACTTCGGTTCCAGCGCCGAGTAGAGATGCAAGCCGCGTGAGCCGGAGGTCTTGATCCAGGATTCGATGCCGAGTTCGGCGAGCAGATCCCTGGTGCGTATCGCGGCGTGCCGGAGATCGGCGAAGGTGATGCCCGGCGAAGGATCGAGGTCGATGCGCAGCTCGTCGGCGATCTCCAGATTGTCGGCGCGGTTGGGCCAGACGTGGAACCCGAGGCATCCCTGGTTCACCGCCCACAGGATGTGGGCGAGATCGTGGGCGACGAGGGCGTCGCTGGTGGTGCCGTTCGGTGTGGACACCTCCACGGTGTGCAGCCAGTCCGGCGCGGATTTAGGCACCCGTTTCTGGAACCAGGACTTGCCGGACGCTCCGTCGGGATACCGCTCCAGCAGCAGCGGACGCCCGCCGACCACATTCAGGAACGGCTCGGCGATCGCCTGGTAGTAACGCACCAGATCGAGTTTCGTCTCGCCGCGCTTGGTGAAATAGATCTTGCCCGGATTGCTGATCGTGACGGTCCGGCCGTCGGTCTCGATGTCGACGGACTCGGTCATCGCGCCGCGCCTTCGCCGAACAGCGTGCTCAATTCCGCGGGCGCGACCTCGTCCAGCTGCGCGTAGGTACACGATTCCGGCGTCCGGTCGGTGCGGAAGCGCACCAGCCTGCCGCCGTGGCGCAGCCGTCCCGACTGCACGTGCTCGTAGCGCACCTCGGCGACCAGCTCCGTCCGCAACGCCTCCCAGGACAGATCCTTGCCGCCGGTCCAGCGGCTGACGCCGCCGGGCATCTTGCCCTCCGCCGCCGCCTGCGCCGCGGCGTCGGCCCAATCCCGCCAGGGATGGTTGTCGAGCGCGTTCTCCCGCAGTGGCGCGAGCTCCTCGACCAGTTCCTTGCGCCGGGCCGCGGTGAAGCTGCTGGCCACGCCGACGTGGTGCAGGCGGCCCTCGTCGTCGAACAGTCCGAGCAGCAGCGAGCCGACCCCGGCCCCGTCCTTGTGCCAGCGGAAACCCGCCACCACGCAGTCGGCGGTGCGCTCGTGCTTGACCTTCAGCATCACCCGCTTGTCCTGGAGATAGGCGAGGTCGTCGGATTTGACCATCACGCCGTCGAACCCCGCGCCCTCGAAACGGGTGAACCAGTCCTCGGCGACGTCGGGATCGTGGGTGAGCGGAGTCAGGTGCACGCGCGCGAGCGCGGTGTCCAGGATCGTTTCGAGCAGCCGCCTGCGTTCGATGAACGGCTCCCCGGTCAGATCCTTGTCGCCGAGGGCGAGCAGATCGAAGGCCACGAAACTGGCCGGCGTCTCCGCGGCCAGCTTGGCGACCCTGGACGCGGCCGGATGCAGCCGGTTCTGCAAGGTGTCGAAATCCAGACCCTGTTCGGTGACCACCACGATCTCGCCGTCCACCACGCAGCGGTCCGGCAGCGCCTGCTTCAGCAATTCGGCGACCTCGGGAAAATACCTGGTCAGCGGCCGGTCATTACGCGAGCCGAGTTCCACTTCGGCGCCGTCGCGGAACACGATGCAACGGAAACCGTCCCATTTGGGTTCGTAGCTCAGGCCCGGCTCGCGCGGCACCGCGGGCGCGGATTTGGCCAGCATCGGCCGCACTGGTGGCATCACCGGTAGATCCACGCGATCCTCCTCGGGTTCGATCCTCACCCATGTCGACGGTGCGCGCGGACCGAACTCATCGGTATGCGGCCGCGGCCTCGGCTCGATCGTAGGCGGGTGCCCCGACAGGTTCGTGGACTTCGCCGGTCAGTTCTCCAGCCAGCCGTGCTGGTCGGCGAACGCGGTGAGCCGGTCGCGGATGGTGAGGATCTCACCCGCGGTGAGCGCGGGGCTGGCGTCCAGGAGCAGTTCGGTGATCAGGCGCTGGTGCTCGGCGACGGTGAGCTGTCCCGAACCCGCCCTGTCCTTCCCCTTGTGCCGGGCGGGGGGTGCGGACGACCCGCCGACCACAGTGAGATTGACCGCCTTGGGTCCGCGGTCGCCTTCGGTCACCTCGAACTCGAACACCCGTCCCTGTCGCAACTCGTCCTCGTCCAGGCCGATGTCGTTGACGTGGACGAACACATCGGGTCCACCGTCCTCCGGCCGAATGAATCCGAATCCCCGAGAGCTGTCGAACGACACCAATTTCCCGATGGACACCAACACCCGCTCCTCGTCGCCGTCGCTACTCGGCAACTTTAACGCGCCTTTTCGCCGTCGTCGGAGGAAAGCGCCTTTTGCAGCGAATTGAAAACGGTCAGTCCCTGACCGACCATTCCGTTCACCAGTTCGCTGACTCCGTCCGGTCCGTTCAGTACGGTGAGATTCGCGTTCGCCAACCCGTTCGACGCCTGCCGCACGATTTCCGGAAGTTGTTCGATCAACAACTGATCCAGCGCGATGCGGTTGTTCGACGCGGCCGCCTCGGCCTGGATCCGGGTCCGGTCGGCTTCCGCCTCGGCCAGGATGCGCACCCGATCCGCTTCCGCCTGAGCGGGTTTGACGACCTCGGCCTGCAACTGCTGCTCACGCAGCTCGGCCTCCTTGCGCGCCTGCTCGGCCTGGGCGGTGAGCACCTCCTGCAACGCCATCGCCTCGGCGAGCGGGCCCGCCTGCGCCGCCTCCGCGTTGGCCTTGTCGATGTCGCGCTGGTACTGCGCGCGCAGGATCGCCGTCTCGCGCTGATATTCCGCCTGCCTGCGCTGGGATTCCTGCTCGGCCTGCGCCGCCGCCTGCGCGGCCTGCGATTGCGCGATCTGCGCGTCGCGCTGGACGGCGGCATTGTGCGGGGCGGCGAGCGCGGCGATATAGCCGAGGTTGCCGTCATCGATGGACTGGATCTGGAACGAATCGACCCACAGACCGATGTTGCTCATCTCGACTTTCGACGCGACGAGCACTTCGTCGGCCAGTTTCTGCCGTTCCCGGATGATCTCCTCGACCGTCATCGAGCCGACGATCGAACGCAGGTGCCCGGAGAAGATGCGTCCGGTCAGCACCGACATCTCCCGCTCCTGCTCGGAGAGGAACCGCTGGGCGGCATTCACGATGGAGGAGGTGTCGTTGGCCACCTTGAACGCGATCACAGCGCGGACGTCGAGCTGGATCGCCTGTTTGGTGACGCACCGCTCCTTGATCTCGGATTCGAACATCGCCAGCGACAGGTAGCGCACCTTGCGGAACAGCGGAATCACCCAGGCGCCGCGTCCGATGACTACTTTGAACGGCGTGTTGTCGCGGCTCTTGCCGCCGCTGACCAGCATCGCCTCGTCCGGGTCCGGCACATGGTAGCCCAGCACGTCTGTCTCCCTTACTTTCTCAGGTTTCTGCTGCCGGGTCCGGGGCGAGCGGAATCCACGGGACGACGTCGACGACGCGCCCCGGATGGACCGCGATGACCAGCACGGTCGCACCGGCCGGGATCGGCTCGGTGGACTGTGCGATGTACAGCTCGGTTCCCCCGCGAATCGCGACCAGGACCTCGCTCAGCGTCCCGGCACCTCGGATCGGCGATGTGAGCGTACCCGTCAAACCCACCACCGGGTCGGTCATCGCGCGATCTCCTTCTTCCGGCTCTCGGACCGTCACCCTACGTCTCGCACAGCGCCTTTCGGTATCGGTGCGGCGGAACGGCGCGGCGGCGCGAGTATGTTTCTTGCATGGGAGGTCGGCTGGCGCTGGTGGTGGGGTCGGAATGCGCGGCGCTGGGAGATCTGGGTTTCACCGAAGAACTCGCCAACGGCTTGTACGGGAGTCTGACCGAAGCGGGCGGGTGGCGGCCCGCCATCGAGCTGGACGGCCCGGTGCTGAATCCCACTGCCGCGCAACTGCTCGAGGCCGTCGACGCTGCCTTCACGGCGGCATCGCAGCGGCAGGCAACCCTGCTGCTCGGCTTCATCGGGCACGGCGTGGCGACCAGCGCCGAGGACTTCTACCTGCTCGGCCACGATTCACCCGCTGATCCCACCTCGCACAACGCGTTTCACCTGACCCAAGAGATCCGCGAGCGGCTCGACCGCGCCGCGCTGGACGGGCTCGTGCTGCTCGTCGACGCCTGCGAGGCGGGGCAGGGCGTCCAAGGGGCCGCGCGCCGGTGGACCGATCTGCTGGCGCAGTCGGGCGGCCGGATGGAACTGCTGGTCGCCTCGGGCGACGGGCCCGCGTATTCCGGATGCTTCACCCGCACCATGCTCGCCACCTTCGACCTGGGCCTGCCGCTGCGCGGGGAGAACCTGCTGCCCTCGGACCTGGTCGATCCGATCGCCGTGCAGTGCACCCATCAACAGCCGCAGCATCTGTCGTTCAGTTCCGGCGCGGTGTCCCCGGCACAGGGCGTCGACCCGGGGCTGTGGCTGGTGCCGAACACCGCGCGCCACCGCGACGCGGTGAGCGGACGCTCCGCGGCCGGATTCGTCGACCAGCTCACCCGGCGTCTGCTGCTGACGCCCGATGTGCGCGAGCGTCTCGACGCGATCGTCGACGCGGGCAGCCACCGGCTGCGTGCGGTGCTGGGTCCGGCGGGCGTGGGCAAGTCCACGCTGCTGGCGATGCTGATCCGCCCCAGCCTGGTCGACGGGCTCGCCGTCACCCCCGACTACATCACCGCCGCGGTGTTCCTGACGGTGAACAGTTCGGTGGAGTCCGTGGCCGCTGAGCTGGCCGCGCAGCTCGACGCGCGCGTGCCCGGCTTCCGTGAGGCGGCGCGCGCGGCCAGGGCGCACCGGCCCAGGGACGAGTTCGACATCTTCGACATCCTGGTCCGCCGCCCGTTGGCGCGGCTGTCCACGGCGGGCCGCCGGGTCACCCTGGTGTTCGACGGACTGAACCAGCCGCAGGAGGGGACCAGGCGGTTGCTCGTGGCCGCGATCGCCGATCTGACCGGCCGCGAGGATCTTCGGCACGTGCGCGTGATCGTCGGCATCCGGCCCGGCACCGGCGTGGAGGACGATCCGGGGCTGGCGCACATGTACCGCATCGATATCGCCGAACCGGCGGCCGACGATATCGCCGCCGTGGTGGATTCCGCGCGCGGCACGGCGCCGCTGGGCCCGGTCGACTGGATCGGCTGGATCCAGCGGCTGCTGGCGGAGACCCCCACGGACGCGAGCGGTTCGCGGGTGGTGGCGGGCGGCTGGCTGGTCGCAGGCATCCTGCTGGAGGTCGCTTCGGGATTGACCGACGGCGCGGTGGCCTCCGGGATCGGCCTCGACCGGGTCATCGCGCTGCGGGTCGAGACGGCGCTGCGCGGGCTCGATCCCGAAACCTCCGGTGACACAGCGGCTCTGCTCGGTGTGCTGGTCGCGGCGGGTGTCGGGCCGGTGTTGCCGCTGGAGCTCTTGGATTCGGCGCTGTTGTCGCTCGGCGTCGACCTCAGCGCCGCCCGGGTCCGCGACATCGCCGTGAATCTCGGCACCCTGGTCACCCGCAGTCATCCCGGCACCGTTCGCGAGTCGCTCGGCGTGACCCACAGCGCGTTCCTGCCCGCGCTGGGCGCGGAATGCCACCGCCTCGGCGTGCGCATCGCGGACGCCCACCGCGCCCTGGTCGCGGCGATCCAGGCCGACGGAGGCGACCGGGCCGCGGACTACGCGCGCGGCGCGGCCGTACGCCACTGCCTGGCCTACGGCGATGCCGCCTTGGCCATCGACTTCCTGGAGAAACTGGAAACCGGCAGGTCGGCCGACGACCGCGACCTGTGGGCGGCGTGGACGCCCGACTTCGCCGAGTCACTGGGACCGGACCATCCCGACACCTTCATCACGCGGGAACGGTGGGCATATCACCGCGCCGAGAGCGGCGACCTGGTCGGCGCCGTCGCCGATTTCGAACAGTTGCTCGCCGACCGGTTGCGGGTGTTCGGACCCGACGATCCGGCCACCTCGGACACCCGCGACAAGCTGGCGAGCTACCGCGCCCGCTGCGGCGACTACTCCGGCGCGGGCGAGGAGTTCGAGCATCTGCTCGCCGACCGGCTGCGCCTGCTCGGGCCCGACCATCCCGAAACCCTGCGCACCAGGAACAACCTGGCGTCCAATCGCGGCGACGTCGGCGATTTCGCCGGGGCGATCGACCGGTTCGAACAGCTGCGCGCCGACCGCGCCCGCGTGCTCGGCGCCGATCACCCGGACACCTTGCGCACCCGCAACAGCCTCGCGTACTGGCGGGCGGCAAGCGGCGATCTCGCAGGCGCACGGGCCGAATTCGAGCAGTTGGTAGCCGACTATCTGCGCGTCTTCGGCGCCGACCATCCCAATACGCTCGGCGCGCGCAACAACCTCGCGGCGTTCCGCGCGCGAAGCGGTGATCTGTCCGGGGCGGGCGCGGAGTTCACCCGACTGCTCGACGATCGTCTGCGGGTGCTCGGACCGGACCACCCCGACACGCTGCTCACCCGCGGCAAACTGGCCGCCTACCGCGCCGACAGCGGCGATCTCGCGGGCGCGATCACCGACCTGGAGAAACTGCTCGGCGACCGGTTGCGCGTGCTCGGCCCGGACCATCCGGACACCTTCGACACCCGCAACGAACTCGCGGGCTGCCGCGCCCGGCACGGCGACCTGACCCGCGCCGTCGCGGAACTGGAGGTGTTGCTGGTCGCGGAGTTGCGCGCTCTCGGCCCCAGTCACGGCGCCACCATTCGGACGCGGAACACGCTGGCGTACTGGCGGGGCCGGTCCGGGAACCTACCGTCCGGCCGCACCGGGTGACGTGCGGGGCGGTCAGGAACGGTAGAGCGAGCGATACACCGTGAGCATCGCGAGGCAGTGCTCGATGATCTGCTCGCGGGTGGCGCGCAGCGAGCCGTTCAGCCATGCCGAGAACATGCCCGCGTTCCCGCTGGCCATGGTCACCGCCGCCAGCCTGCGCTTGACCGGATCGTCGATGTGGCCGAACAGATGGTCCTGCATGATCCGGGTGAAGACCGGCATCACCGCGAAGGTGGTCTGCCCGAGCCCGGTGCTGGAATACGGCTCGACCAGGAACAGCCGCGATTTGCGCGGGTCGGCGAGCACCTTGTCCACCAGGATCTCCGACAGCGCGCGATCGCGGGACGGGTCGTCGGTGGCGGCGAAGGCCGTCATGGGTTCGAGGAATTCCTCGGCGACCTGACGGTAGAGCACGTCGAGCAGCTCGTCGCGGCTGGCGAAGCTTTCGTAGAAGTAGCGGTCGGTGAGATTGGCCTTACGGCACACCGCCCGCATGGTGACCCCGCTCGCGCCCGACTCGCCGATCAGATCGAGCGCCGCTTCCAACAGCGCCGCCCGCCGCGTCTCCCTGCGCTCGGTGAGCGTCGTCCCACCCCAGATCCGTGGGCCCCCGTCGTCGTCTGCGTCCTGACCTGTCTGCACGGCCCAACGATAGTGCCTGGCGGCGCGCCCCGGCGCCGCGCGCACCCGCCCCGCCCTCCCCGGTCTTGCCGAACTGGATTCCGCGCCGTCACGGTGCGGTAACTGACGGTTTACTCGACCTGGTTACCTTCCCTGGGTTGCTCGGTGGTTCGGTAGTGGAGGTGACGGCGCGTGCACAACTCCGCTGCGGCGATCTCGTCCGAAGGAATCGGTCACGTACTCGGGCATGCGGGGATGCGCCCCGTACGACCGGCGGTTCGGCCTCTCCCGCCGCCGCGGCGGCCGCTGCCGCTGGCCCGTGGGCCGCGTCCGGCGCACATCCCGCTCGCCCCCGCGCAGGAACGGATGTGGCACGCCGCGCGGGCCGGGAACTCGAGTGACTGGAATGTGACTCGCGCGGTGCGACTGTCCGGGCCGGCACTGCGGCCCGAGGGGATCGTCGCCGCGATCGACGACGTCGTCGCCCGGCACGAACCGCTGCGCACCCGTTACCCGAGGACCGCCTCGGGCCCGGCCCAGGTGATCGTCCCCGCGGACGAGGCCGGGGGGCGGACCGACGTCGTCCTGGCCACCGAAGCCGAATTGCCGCGGCATATCGCGGAATTCGCCGCGATCGAGTTCGATCTGGAGACCGACCTGCCGCTTCGCGCCCGGCTGTGCGTGCTCGGACCGCACGAGGTGGTGCTGGTGCTGGTCGTGCACCACATCTCGATCGACGGGCGGTCGGTGGCCCCGCTGCTGCGCGATCTCGGCACTGCCTACCTCGCTAGACAGGACGGAGCCGCGCCGGACTGGCCGCCGCTGCCGATCGACTACGCGGACTACACCTTGTGGAAGCACGCCCAGCTCGGTGACTACTCCGACGAATGGAGCCGCGCCACGCAGCAGTTGCGGTACTGGGCCAACACCCTGGCCGGTCGGCCGCCGGTGCTCGATTTCCCCTGCGCCCGGCCTCGTGCCATCCGCCGAGGCGGTGCGAGCGCGGGTGCCGTCGTACCGGTCGCGTTCGCCGCCGGTGTGCACCGTGCGCTGCTCGATCGGGCGTGCGCGGCGCGAGCCAGCCTGTTCATGGTGTTGCAGACCGCGTTCGCGGTGGCCGTCGGCGCTTTCTCCGGCAGCGCCGACGTGACGGTGGCCACCGCGGTCGCGGGCCGCGATCACCGGCTGCTCGACGACCTGGTGGGCAACTTCGCCGACGACGTGCTGATGCGCGTCCGGCTCGACCGCGCCGCCGACGCGGAGGAACTGCTCGATCAGGTGCGCGGGGTGGCGCTGGCCGCCTTCGCCCATCCCGATACACCCGGCCAGCGGCTGAAGCGCTGCCTGCTGCAGGACGCGGCCTGCCCGCTGTTCCAAGCGACGCTCATCCTCCAGCGCGGCGCGGCCGCCCAGCCCGCGGCGGACGCTTCCGGCGGGGTGAGCATCACCGAGGTCGACACCGGAATCGTCCGCGCCAAGCACGACCTCGAATTCGGTCTCGTCGACCGGTACGACCGGCTCGGTGCGCCCGCGGGCATCGACGGCGTATTCATCTACCCGGCCGCGCTGTTCGAGCGGGGCACCGCGGTCGCTTTCACCGAATTGTTCACCGCCACAGTCGAACTCCTGGCCGCCGGTTACCGTGGTCCGGTTACCCCGTTGCTGACGGACTTGTCCGCCGGGCGGCGGTGAGCCCGCGGGCGATCAGCCTCGTTCCAGCGGCAACCCCGCATCGCGCCAGGCGACCACGCCACCGGCCAAGCTGGTGGCGTCGTAGCCGGCTCGCCTGGCCCGTGCGGCGAACCGCACCGACAGTTCACCGACGGGGCAGACGAAGACGACGGGGCGCGAGCGCGGGAACGGGATGCCGTGCCCGAACATGTCGTCGAGCTGGTCGTCGCGGATGTTCAACGCGCCGGGGACGTGCCCGATCCGATAGGCCATGGCGCCACGGCTGTCCACGATGGTCGGGCGTCCGGTCCGGTCCAGCTCGGCGAGCTGCTCGGGCGACAGCCGCGGCACCGCCGCCAGCTCCTCCGCGGTCGGGGCCGCTTCGCGTTCGGCGCGGCCGAACCGTTCCGGCCTGCGCTTCTTGATGTACGACAGGTACGGTTCGAGGCGATCGCAGACGATGAACACCGCCACGAGCGGATCGTCCGGATCCCTCGCGGACACATCGAGCGCGCCGAGCGTCTCCAGCGCGGCGGCGTAACTCGCACCGCTGGTCGGCCCGGCCAGGACCCCGTATCCGCTCGCCAGGCTCAGCGTCGCGTCCACGGCGTCGCCCGCCGTCACGGTCACGATCCGGTCGTAGAATTCCGGCTGGAACAGCCCGACGTCCCACATCTCGCTCTCCGAACGGATGCCGGGAATGAAGTCCGATCGCTCCGAAACCACCGCGACGGTGCGCAATTCGGGATTGTGCTTGCGCAGGTAGGTAGCGGTCCCCCTGGTGGAACCGGTGGTGCCGAGCCCGCCGATCAGATAATCGATCCTGGTGATGCCATCGGCGGCCAGGTCCTCGTGGATCTCCCGGCCGGTGCCGTGGTGGTGCGCCTCGATGTTCTTCTCGTTGGTGTACTGCGACAGATGCCGGTACGTAGCGGGCTGCTGGGCCATGGTCGCCTCGATCACCGAGTAGACGTCGTTCGGCGTCGTCGGGTCCGGGCACTCGGAGAGGCCGGGCAGTTCCACGATCTCGGTGCCTAACAGCTGCAGCAGATCACGGACCTCGCCCACTTTGATCCGGTTGGTCACCGCGCGCAGGTCGATCCCGTACATCGCGCCGAGGACGCGCAGCGCTTTGGCCGTGTTACCGCTGGACGCCTCGATGAGTGTCCGGCCCTCGGCGCGGATTCGCGCCAGGTCGTCGCGCAGCATCGCCCAGGCCACCCGGTCCTTCACCGAACCGAACGGGTTGTGCGACTCCAGTTTCGCGTAGAGTTCGACATTCGCCAGCCCGTGCACCGCGGGGTCGAGCCGCAGCAGCGGCGTGTTGCCGATGAGTTCGGTGATGTGGTCGTATCGCATCAGGGGGCCTCGACGGATCGGACCGGACGGTTGACGAGGTCGGTGGCGTGCGGCGCGATCTGACGCGGCCGGGACGACTCGACGGGGAAATCGGGCTCGTAGTCGGCGTCGTGCACGACCCGGAACCCGTCGGGCGTCCGGGTGACCGCGAGTTTCGCGGGCAGGGGATGCATGGAGGCCGTCGCGGCGGACAGGTCCATGTGATAGGCGGCGGTATTCGGGAACACCACCGAATCGCCCGGCCGGGGCCGCGCGGGCAGCCACACCTTGTGGTTGGTGATCAGATCGCGCTCCAGGCACAGCCGCCCGGCGAGGTAGACGCCGACCGGACCCGTGTCGCGGTCGCCCGCGGTCGCGTCATCGCCGGGCAGGAGGATCGGGTCGACCATGACCTCCTGATCGGCGGGCGTCACCGAATCGCGGCTGAGGTCGACGTGCACCAGCACGCTGCCGTCGGCGACCTCCTTGACGAACTCGACTGTGGCCACCGTGATACCCGCGTGATCTACCAGCGCCTTGCCCGGCTCCAGCCACATCTCCAGCAGATTGTCGCCCGCCACCTGCGCCACCGTGCGTCCGCCGTGCCGCTCCAGCGGAGCGTCGAGCAGATCGGCGAGCATGCGGTCGGCGGCGATGGTGTTGGCGTACTTGTGGAACACCGGTGTGCCGTGCACGGCCCCGCCCGCGACGTGGTAGCCGAAGGTGTTGCTGCCCCAGGTCATCGGCTCCCCGCGGCCGAGCAGCGATTCGCGCAGCGCGAGCACGTAGGCGTCGAACCGCTCGGCGTCGGCGGTGAACACCTGCCGGAAGCCGCCGCCGATGTCGAGCACCGACGGGGTGAGCCCGTGATCGTAGGCGCGCTCGATCAGTCGCAGGCAGGTGTCGATCGCCCGGACGCGCTCACCGAGGTCGCCGGAGTCGAGGTGAAAGGCGAAGCCCAGGAAGGCGATCCGCCCGCGCCGCGCCGACAGCAGATCGAATGCCTGCCCGACATGCGCGAGCGGTATCCCGAACCGGCTCACCTGTCCCGCGTCGAATCCGGAAATTCGCAGTAGCACAGGCACTTCCGCTTGCGTTCCGGCCAGTTCCGCGATGCGGCCCAGCTCCCAGAGGTTGTCCACGTTGATCGTGACCCCTCGGTCGACGAGTTCACGCAGGAAGGCTTCCCCTTTCGGGCCGGTGACCTCGATGCGCGCCGGATCGAACCCGGCGGCGCGGGCGCTGGACAGTTCGTGCGGTGAGGCGACGTCGACGGCGATGCCCTCGCGTTCGGCGGTACCGACGAACGCGCGAGACTGGTTCACCTTGTGCGCGTAACAGATCCGGTGGCCGGGAAGGCTCCGCTCCAGCACGGAACGCAGGCGCAGGAGATTCTCCGAATACACCTGCGGGAACACCAGATGCGCGGGCGATCCGAATCTCGTCAGCGTTTGCGTCGGGAGGCCGGGAGTGTCGAGAAAAGCGCGGACGATCGGGTGGAGCTTCGCGGGCAGCGCCGGCGGCCACGGCGTCATACGGCGGCTTCCGACGGCTCGGTGGCCGACGCCCGCGGCGCGTCGTCCGGCCGCTGCGCGACCGGGTTGTAGCCGCCGTCCCGGATCGCCTCGAACGCACGGGCCCGATTGCGCGGGCTGCGGAACTCGGCCACCACCCGTTTGCTGTCCAGGTCGATCTCGACCACGCGGATGTCCATCGACTCCAGCACTCCGCCGATCGTGCGGACGCAGTGCTTGCAGGTCATGTCGGGCACGTAGAACACCTGGTCCTCGGCGGTCGCGACCCGGTCGGCGGTCGCCTGGTCGAGTTCGGCGCTCACCTCGGCGACCGCGCAGCGGCCCGCGATCTCGGTGAACGTCGCGACGAATCGGTCGACCAGCAGCGGGAGGAGACTGAAATGCCCGCTGTCGAGCTGGTGTGGCGTGGCGGCCGGGCAGGCCGGATGGCTGCCCTTGGGCAGCAGGGCGTATTGCCGGGAGATCAGGTCGAGGTCGTCGTGGTACTTGGCGATCGCCTCGGCCACCGTGAGGCCTTCGGCCGTGGTGGCGCGCTCCATCACGGCGTGCGCGTCGGCGATGGTGGCGTCCTTCATCGCGCGCAGGGTCGCCACCGACTCCGCCGAATAGCGGACGGTGCCGTCGGGTTGCGCGACCAGCGTCACCGGGATCATGCCCCGCCGGTAGGTCGAGGCCTGCAATTCCCAGAACCATCGCGTGGCGACCGCGGCGAAGATCCCGGAAACGCGGAGCCCTTCGGCGAATTCGGCGGCGTCGCGGTAGGGGGTCGCGTCCACCAGCAACGCGTGCTGGGCCAGCACGCGCCCCGCCGCCTCGATGCCGACCCGGAAGATGTCGCGCGGATCGTGGTCGGTGGTCGTGCCGGCCAATACGGCGTGTTCGCGAGGTCCGAGCGCCGCGACCCGCGCGGCGAAATCGGCGTCGGCGTCCAATTGGCGCCACAACGCCAGGACCGTCTCGCGCGTCGCGATCGGCACCGACGGGCCGAGACCACCGGCACGGAAGTGCCCGGTATTCGGGATGCCCGCGCTGTCGGTCCACGCGATCCGATGCGTCGCGCTCGTCACCTGGTCCGCGCGGCACGGCCGCATGAACCGCTCCAGATACAGCCGCTGCGAGTAGGTGAGATGGCTGTCCGGCTCGAGACCCAAGGCCGTACAGGCGTATTCGAATCGCCGATGTCGGGGAGCGGGTACCGGTTCGGTGAACAACCCTGGCTGCGCCAAGTCGGCCAGCACCCTGGACGCGGCCCGCCGGTCGTAGCGGGAGATGTCGTTACTCACGTGACCTCCTCGGCGATGGTTCGCACGCACGCGACGAATCGGTCGATCTCGTCGGGCGTGTTGTAGATGTGCGTGCTGACCCGCACCGAGCCCGCGCCGTCGGACTCGGCGGGGACGCAGTGCGCACCGGTGCGCACCAGGAAACCGAACTCGCTCAGGACGAATCCCGCGTCGGCGGCCGAGATCCCCTCCAGGGTGAAGGAGACGATGCCGTAGCCGACCTCGCAGGTCGCGTGCGCCGGGCCGGGCAGGAACTCCAGGCCGGGAACCGGTCGCAGCCCGTCGATCAGCCGCAGGGTCAGGGCGCGATTGTGCGCGGCGACGGCGTCGAGACCGAACGATTCCAGCACCTCCAGTGCACTGCCGAGGGCGAGGATGCCAGGAATGTCGGGCGTTCCGCCTTCCAGCCGCGACGGCATCGGCCCCGGGCGCAGCCCGCCGGGACCCGGTTCGACGCCGGAGTTGCCCCCGGGCAGGAACGGCGTCAACCGGTCGTGCACACGCCGGTGGCAGTAGAGGATCCCGGTGCCGGGCGCACCGAACATCTTGTGCGCGGCGAAGATCGCGAAATCCGCACCGAGCGCGGTGACGTCGACCGGAAGATGGCCGCCGCTCTGCGAGCAGTCGAAGCACAGCAGGATCGCCGGATCGATCCGGCCGCGCAGTTCCTCGAGAGTGCTCAGACCGCCGAAGACATGGTGCAGATGCCCGGTCGTGATCAGCCGGGTGCACGGGGTGATCTTGGCCAGGATGTCGTCGGTGTCCGCCTCGCCCGCAGCGGTCACCCGGTAGGGAACGAGGTGGATGCGGCGTCCGAACCGGGCGAGCAGCCCGCGCAAGTGCTGCCACGGGTACACGTTCGACGCGTGATCGCTTGCGTTGTAGAGGATCTCGTCGCCATCGGCGAGCGCCGTCAGACCCCACGACAGCGCGACGGCGTTGAGTGCGGCGGTGGCGCCCGCGGTGAAGACCACCTCGTCCGGATGCTCGGCGCCGATGAACGCGGCGGCGTGTTCGCGGACGCGGGCGATCCGAGCCGTGAGACCGGTGGCCCAGGGGTAGGTGCCGCGGCCTGCGTTGGCGGTGTTGTTGCTGTGGTAGCGCTGAATGGTCTCGATCACCGGCAGCGGCTTCTGCGTGGTGGCGGCGCTGTCCAAATAGACCTCGGAGGCGCCGGCGATGG
Source organism: Nocardia sichangensis (assembly GCF_047200615.1). Taxonomy (NCBI): domain Bacteria; kingdom Bacillati; phylum Actinomycetota; class Actinomycetes; order Mycobacteriales; family Nocardiaceae; genus Nocardia; species Nocardia sichangensis. The sequence goes on along the minus strand of NZ_JBJZOK010000021.1, from coordinate 116,574 downwards.
CCGGGAACAGCGCCCGCACCGCGGCGGGCGCGAACGTCGGGATTTCCGGCGGCCGGGGAATGTCCTCCGTCCGCGTCACCGGCGATCTCGGGGTGGGGGACCGCAACGTGACGCTCCCTTCCCACCGGTAACTCGGACGTCACCCACGATACGCATTTTCGGTACGGACTTCGAAGTTTTGTCGTGGACAAAGGCTTTCACGACTAGCCTGGAACGTATGCCTCTGACCCTGCAAGAGCGTCAAGAGTTCCTTGCGCAGCCGCATATCGCGGCGTTCTCGGTGGCCGCGGGCACCGGTCGTGGCCCGCTCACCGTCCCGATCTGGTACCAATACAGTCCCGGTGACGAGGTCTGGATCCTGACCGGCCCGGAGTCGCAGAAGATGCGCTACATCCGGGAGACCGGCCGGTTCGGTCTGATGGTGCAGCAGGCCGAACCCACGGTCCGCTACGTGAGCGTGGAGGGCCCGGTCACCCGGATCACCCCGATGACCGACGAGATGCACCGTGAAATGGCCGCGCGGTACGTACCCGCCGAATCGGTGGACACCTACCTGAAGGCGGCCGAGGCCTACGGTGAGCAGGTCGCCGTATTCCTGCGGCCGGAGCACTGGCTCTCGGCCGATCTGGGGAACCTCAGCGAGCTCTAATATCTGCCCTGCAGGTACTCCACGAGGTGTTCGCGTTCGTCCGCCAATTCCGAGATCGCGCTCTTGACCACATCGCCGATGCTCACGATGCCGACCAGCCTGCCCTCGTGCACCACCGGCAGATGCCGGATGCGGTGGTCGGTCATGGTGCGGCGCAGGCCGTCGACCCGGTCCTCGGGCGCGCAGGTGCGCACCGCGGAGGTCATGATCGCCGAGACCGGCATGTCCAGCAGGTCCGCGCCCCACGCGTGCAGACTGCGTACCACGTCGCGCTCGGAGACGATGCCCGCGATCGTGTTGCCGTCGGGGGAGACGACGACAGCGCCGATGTTCCGCTCGGCCAGCGTGGCGAGCAGTGTGCGTACCGTCGTATCGGGCGCGACCGTGGCCACGTCGCTGCCTTTTCTGTGCAGGATCTCCGAAATTCGCATATTTCACCATCCAGACGTCGCGGCACTACCAGGATCGCAAGTTCACGGTCCGGTGACCAGCACGAATCCGTTACAGGCCACGATCAGGTCACGGCGCGGACGTCACAGGCGACGGGCGACGCTGCGGTCCAGATCCCGGGCCAGCAGGGCGATCGCCGCCTGTGAGATGCCCGCCGAGGTCGCCAGGTCGATCGAGGTGAGCTGGGCGATGCGGCGTAGGCGGTAGTCGACGGTGTTCGGGTGCACGAAGAGCTGGCGCGCGGTGAGCTGCCGGTTCATGTCGTTGCCCAGGTAGGCGCGCATGGTGTCGAACAGCTCGGGATGGGCGTCGAGCGGGTCGAGGATGGTCGCGATCCGGCGCGTGGCCGGGCCGCTGCGGGTGAGCTGATACTCCACCGCCAGATCCGACATCTGGTAGAGACCGGGCGGCCGGACGCCGACGCGCACGAGATTGAGCAGCTCGTGTGCCTGATCGGCCGATTCGGGGATCTGATCGGTGTCGGTCGGCACCACGGTCGCGGTGAGCGGGACCTCGGCGGCGACGGCGAGCAGCTCGAGCGTGGCGGCCGTGAGCACGGTCTCGGCCTCGTCGCCCGACGGGATGAGCAGTGTGCCGCCCTTGGCGCTGAGCAGCGCGAGCGCGCGGGAGGCGAACACGGTGGCCAGCTCGGACTGTAGCCGTCGCAGTTTCCGGCGCGCGGCGACGTTCCCGTCGACGCGCGGATCGCGCTCGTCCGGATGCTCCGGAATCGACAGGGCGACAACCTGATACGCCTCCGCGATCGGAATACCCGTCTGGCGGGCCAGAGCCGAGCTGCCGCGCCCGCTCAGCAGCGCCGAGGCGAGCGTCTGCGCCGCCGTCTGATGCTCCTTGGCGACCAGGTGCTGTTCGTCGACGTAGGCATCGGACACCGCCGCGGTGATCGCCTCGAGCAGTTCGAGGAGCAGATCGGCTGCGACCAGCACCTCCTCGACGTCGTCGGCCTCGGCGGGCGCGGTGACCAGACCGAAGGCGATGCGCAATCCTTCGTGGTAGGCGCGCAGGATGGTGCTCAACGGCACTCCCTCGCGCGCCCAGCGGGCGGCGGCCGCGCGCACCGGGCCGAGTTGCTCCTCGTCCGGCACGGTGCGCCGGTCGAACATCTCGGCGGCGAGGTTCAGGCAGCTGCGGGTGAGTTTCGTGACGTCACCGCGGATCTGCTCGCCGGGCAGGGTGCGGCAGGGCGCCATGACGTTCTCGAAATATCCGACCATGTGCGAGGCCACGCTGTCGGTGTTCTGCAAAGGCACCGAAGCCGGCTGTCCACCGATTTCCAGCACCGGGTCGGACGAGTCGGCGGACAGATCCAACGCGGAGTAGGTCATGACGAGTTCGCTCCCCAATGCCACGTCGGGCGTGCGAGAAATCGCGCCCGAGTCGATCGATCACTATACGAAAGGGCTGTGTGGACCGGGAGTGATCTGTGAGATCGCTCGGGATCGCTCCGCATTCCATAGTGACCCGATGACGGACGCGCAGCACGCGGCCCGGATTACGGTGCTGGAGCAGGGTTTACGAAGCGGCGAGGCATTCGCGCGCCGGGGTGTGGCCTGTTATTCGTCGTCCAGCCCGGCTGACAGATACGCGGCTGCCGCCAGCCACTGCCTGCACTGCGGACCGTGGACCTCGTGGGCGTAGAGGATGTCGCGGGCCTGCCGGTAGGTGAGGCCGCGGGGCTCCACACTGCAATCCGTCGCGGCGAACTCGGGCGCAGGGTACTGACGGAAGGGCTCGGCGCCGGCGCCATCGATGACGGCAACCCGGGGGGAAGTTCGAAATGGCTCGATCATTCGACTACCCCTCGCGTCCGACGTGCGGCGGGGAGGCCGACGTACTGGTAGCGCAGACTCGAACTCCCTGCGTACCTCCCCGATTTCGAGTTCGAGTCTATTCCTCCGTCGCTTGCAAATGCAAGTACATCTGCACGATCGGTCAGAGAAAAAAACCGGCGGCGGCCGCCGGTGGTGACCGGCGACCGCCGCTGTGCCGCTTGCGGTTTGGCGTTCAGGGGCCTTACGGCTTGCGCGCGACAGCGCCGTAGGCGGAGATCGGACGGGACTCGCCCACCTCCGTGGCGCCCGAGCGCCACTGCGTGATGGACACGAAGCCCGGCTCGACCAACTCCAGGCCGTCGAAGACGGCCTTGATCTGAGCCTGCGGGCGGGGGACATAAGGAGTGCCACCGGTGCCGGTGTAGTTCTCGCACAAGGTGACATACGCCTTGCTGTCGTCGGTGCCGTCCCACATCACCAGGTAGCTGCCCGACGGCACGGCGTCCAGCACGGTGCGCACGATGCGCAGCAACTCGTCGTAGGTCTTGGCGTGGCCGAGCACGCCCATGAACATCACGGCGATGGGCTCGTTGAAGTTCAGGACGTGCTTGGCGTCGGTGATGATCCGCTCGGGATCGTGGTAGTCGGCGTCGATGTAGGTGGTGACGCCCTCCGGCGTGGTGGAAGTGAGCAGCGCCCGCGCGTGCGTGAGCACCAGCGGATCGTTGTCCACGTACACGATCCGGGACTCCGGCGCGACGCTCTGGGCGACCTCGTGGGTGTTCTGCATGGTGGGCAGGCCGGTCCCGATGTCGAGGAACTGGCGGATGCCCTGCTCCCCGGCGAGGTAGCGCACCGCGCGGATGAGGAACTGGCGCGACTGCACCGCCATGGTGGTGATGTCCGGATCCACCTCGATCCCGGCATCGCCTGCGATGCGGTCGATCTCGTAGTAGTCCTTGCCGCCCATCCAGTAGTTCCAGATGCGCGCGGAGTGGGGTATGTCGGTTCGGATGAGGGGGCTGTGGTCTTCGGTCATGGGGTTGTACTCCTAGGCAGAAACGGGTCCGCGGCACTGCCGTGCAGGTGGGTGCGTGGGGTTGTCGCGAATGACTGGTACATCCGATGTGCACTGTGACAGTACAAGATTCGCGCGCGTCCAGAGGGGTGGATCGGGGAGCTGATCTCGGTGTTTCCGGGTCGAGGTGATCGTGTTTCAGATCTGTCGCCCGATGACGCCGATCCGCGGGCGCACAGAGGGCGAACTTCGTGCTATCGTCCGGTGTCGGTGCAGATGCAAGAACGTTTGAACGTGCATCTGCACGAACCGAATCGCCTGACTGCGGTAACGGAGGAGTGGGGAAGATGTCGGATACATCCACCAACGAGATCATCGGAACTTGGCGAAAGAGTTCCTTCAGTAATCCGAGCGGCAACTGCGTCGAGGTGGCCGAAACGGCCAACGGCCAGGTGGCAGTACGTAACTCGCGGGACCCGGAAGGTGGGGTCTTGATCTACACGCGTCCGGAGATCGACGCGTTCGTCCGCGGCGCGAAGGCCGGGGAGTTCGACTATTTGACTAGCTGAGCGGTAACATTAGCGGTCGGTGCGGTGTGTCTCGCGACAGGTGGTTGTGACACACTGTGGGCAACCCCCGGAGTATCGGAGACGAACTCGATGATCGCTGAACCCGATGACGATGGTCATGTGCAATCCGTTGTCGCGGAACGTGGTCCGACCGTGCTACGCATCGCATTGGGCGGCCAGCTGCGCAAGCTTCGGGAGAAGAAGGGCATCACCCGTGAAGCGGCGGGTGATGCGATCCGGGGATCGCACGCCAAGATCAGTCGTCTCGAGTTGGGCCGTACCGGCTTCAAGGAACGCGACATCCGCGACCTGCTGACCCTTTACGGCGTTCACGATGCCGAGGAGCGCGAGTCGTTCCTCGAGTTGGCCAGGCAGGCCAACGAGCCCGGCTGGTGGCATCGCTACAGCGACCTGCTGCCGCAGTGGTTCGGCACCTACCTCGGCCTGGAACAGGCCGCGAGCAAGATCCGCACCTACGAGTCGCATCTTGTTCCCGGACTGCTGCAAACGCCCGAATACGCCCGGGCGGTCGTATCGCTCGGGTACGAGGACGCCGACACGGATCGGCGGGTCGCGGTGCGTCAGCGCAGGCAGGAAATCCTCTTCCGCTCGGACCCGCCGGTGGTGTGGGCGGTGCTCGACGAGGCCGCGTTGGTGCGGCCCGTCGGTGGCGCGCAGGTGCATCGAGAGCAGATGCTGCATCTGGTCCGGCTGGCGAAGCTGCCCAATGTGACGATCCAGGTGCTGCCGTTCACCGCGGGGGAGCACGCCGCGGCGGGCAGTTCCTTCAGCATTCTGCGTTTCGCCGAGGCCGAACTGCCGGACATCGTGTATCTCGAACAGTTGACCAGCGCGTTGTATCTCGAGCGGCGGCAAGACCTGGCGTTGTACCTGTCGGTGATGGACCGCCTCAGTGTGCAGGCCGAGCGCCCGGACAAGTCGATCGCGATCATGGAGAAGTATGCCGAAGGGCGCTGAGGCCACGCGGTAGTCTCGGCGCCGCCGAAGACCCGATACGCCGAGCGGCCACCTCCCAGATCGGAGGTGGCCGCTCGGTTTTTCTTTGCTGTCCAATCGCTCGGCGGTGGTAGCCGCCGAAAATTTCGTTATCCGCCGGGCTCGGACGGCGGGATGATCTACTGCTTGATGAAGCTGGAGGCGATTCGCCAGAATGTAGCGGGCTGCAATGCCTCGAGATCCCAGTCGTCGGCCATCGCGTGCGCGGTGGTGACGATGCGGTCGATATCGAAATCGTGCCGAGTCGCCGCCCCGGTGGATTCGACGGCATCGATCACGTATGCCACGGCGGTTTCTCGGGAAAATGCGGTATCGGTGTGGCCGCTGTGGGCCGATAATGTGCTCATATGTCTACCGTTCGCCGGCTGGTCGGCCAGTGCGGTGTCGGCTGATCCGAACCGGCCGCCGGTAAGTGGATGTTCCATTCGAATGCCCCTGTTTCTGGCGGCGGCAAACCCATGGCGGCTTCGGCCTTCGGCTCGCCCACGCGGCCTCCCCTGGTGGTCCCCTGTAAAGCGTTGCGGGACCGAGTTTATGCCGCCGTACCTTTCAGATGCAAGCACATCTGCACGATCGATTGCACGTGCGCACTGCGTATTTCGCGGCCGGAAGTTTGCGGAAACGGTGCCCGACGCGAAATTTCAGTCGCGGCCGAATAGGACGTCCGTGCTGTAATCGATCTGTGTACCCGGCTCGACGAATTGGTCCGCCGCGGCCCGCCAAGCAAGAAAATGTTCGGTGAAACGGTGTGCTTCCGCCGCCTCGTCGTCGGTGTAGAGCTGATAGAGAAAGAATCGGTGGGGGTCCACCCGATCTGCGCAGATGTCGAAGCGCAGACAGCCGGGCTCGGTCCGGACGGAGGCGTCGGCGCTGCGGGATATGGCTGCCAGGAACTCGGCGCGGGAGCCGGGGCGGATCTTCATCGAGACGATTCGACTGAACACGGTTGTTCTCCCATCGTGACCGTTGCGGTCGATCGGCAAGGGCGGTAGCGGGGTGCGCGACAGCTCAATCGGTCAGATGTGCAATTGCCTGGCTAATCGGAGTGTCACCCGAGACGAGTTCGAGGGTCAGCCCGTATGCGGGCGCGGCGGGCAGCAGTCCGGCCAGTACGGCCGCCACATCGGCGCGCGGGACCTCGCTGCGCCCGACCGGGGCCGGCGCGAGAGTCACCAGACCGGTGCCGGGGGAGTCGGTCAGGCGGCCGGGGCGCACAATGGTCCAGTCGAGATCTCTCTCGCGCAGATCGTCTTCGGCCTTGGTCTTCGCGTCGATGTACGCCGCCCACACGTCGTCGGAACCGGGAGCGACCGGCTGCCCCGCGCCCATCGTGGAGATCTGCAGGAAGCGGCGCACTCCGGTGCGCTCGGCGGTCTCGGCCAGCCGGACGGAGCCGCCCAGGTCGACGGTGTATTTCCGGTCCACGCCGCTGCCCTGCCCGGCGCCGGCGGCGAAAACCGCCGCGTCGCCGCCTTTTACGACATCCGCCACCTCGTCTGTGCCCGCCTTCTCCAGATCGCACAGCACCGGTTCGGCGCCGGTGGCGCGTACGTCGGCGGCGTGCTCGGGGTCGCGGATGAGGGCGGCGACCTCGTGGCCGTTCGCGGTGAGCAATGGGGCGAGCAGCAATGCGATCTTCCCGTGTCCGCCTGCGATGACGACGCGCATGGATCGCTCCTTCCGGTCGGGGCGGCGCCCGCGCTCAGCGCTCGGGGCCGCCGGGATTACAGCGCGCTTCGACGGTGGCCTGGTAGCCCACCGCCGGGCGCCACGGTTCCAGGTTCCAGCTCTGCTTGTCCGGCTGGACCAGCCGGGCCCACGCCCAGTGGCAGACGAACTGATCGCGCATGCCCGGTGCGTCCGCGTCCGCCGACTCGGCCACGACCTCCTGCCACGCCCGTTCGTCCGAGCCGGGAAAGGTGGTCCGCCGACCGGCCTGCGTCGGGAAGACGAGCAGCCGGGGTCCGTCGATCGCTTCGGTCCAGGCGACGTGATCGATCAGCGGCTGTCCCGCGTAGGGGTCGACGGACGGCACGGCGGCCGGCGGTATCGATATCGGCGCGGTCGGCACGGTGGTGGTCGTGGTGCCTGCGGTCGTGGTCGTGTCCGCCGAAGGATCGGGCGAATCGTTTCCACAGGCGATCGGCAGAGGCAGCAGCCCCGCCGCGAGCAGTACGGCGGCGCGGCGCCGGGTGACGAGGCGATACGGGTACCGCTGCGCCACGGTCGAGCCTCCTGTGTTCTCCTCGGCACCGGTTTCCGGCGTGCTCATCCGAGCCTAGCGAGCCAGGGCGGTCCCGGCGAGGTCGCCCGGCCGGGCCACCGATTGTGGTGGCTTGCCGGTGCGGCCGCGGCTGGGGATAGTCGGCCGGTGCGGTGTGGACGGTTCATGGTGGGGGCGGCGGGCGTCGTGGTCTCGGTGACGGTCGCGTTGGCCGGGCCCGCGGACGCCGGGGTGGACGAGGCGCCCGGCACCGTGACGGACCTGGCGGAACTGACGGACCGTCTGCACGTGGCAGGGGCGACGACCGCCGAACGGCTGACGTATCGGTCGCGTGGCCCGCGCGGGCCCATGCTGAGCACCGGAGTGCTCTATCTGCCCGAAGGCGCTCCGCCGCAAGGGGGTTGGCCGATCGTCGCCTACGCGCACGGCACTTCCGGGATCGCCGACGAGTGCGCGTTCACGCTGCGACCCCGGGACTACTACCTGACGTCGGTGTACCCGGATCTGCTGCGCGCGGGCTATGCGGTGGTGATCTCCGACTATGTCGGACTCGGCACCCCCGGCGTGCATCCCTATCTGGACGGTCCCGCCCAGGCCCGCAGCATCATCGACGGCGTGCGCGCGGCACGGGCGGTCGCCCCTTCGCTCGGTACCCGCTGGGCGGTGTTCGGTCAGTCGCAGGGCGGGCACGCGGCGCTGTTCACCGCCCATCTCGCGCCCGGCGACGCACCGGAACTCGATCTGCGCGGCGCGGCCGCGACCGGCGCACCGTCGAATCTGGACGTGGTGTTCCCGCTGGCGGGGCCTTGGCTGCCGCGGCTGCCGCTGCAGAAGACGACGACCTATTTCGGCATGCTGCTGGCCGGGTTGCGCGCCAGTGCGCCGGAGCTGGACATCGACGGCTACCTGACCCCGGTGGGCCGGGACGTCCTGCGCATCGTGGAAGCGGACTGCGCCGCCGAGGCGGACGCGCAGGTGTCCGGTATCGGCATCGGGGCCATGCTGTCGCGGCCATTGGACGACCCCGCGCTGCTGGCCGCGGTGCGCGCGATGTTGAAGGTGCCGACGAGCGGCTACTCGGTGCCGTTGTACCTCGGTCAGGGGCTGACGGATCTGGAGGTGCCCGCGCCGCTGACGCTCGAGCTGGTCGCCGAGCTGCGCTGCGCGGGCACCGATCTGCGGGTGGACTGGTATCCCGGCGATCATCTCGGCGCGGCGCGCGAGGCGTTTCCCGACGCGCTCGACTTCCTGCGTGGCGTGCTCGATCGGCCTTGAGTCCGCTCACTCAGCGCCAGAGCGAATGGCACGGTAGCCTGCGCAGGCCGGGACGGACCTGGCCGTCGACGGTGACGGTGAGCCCGGCGTGTGCGGCGGCCGAGGTGAACTCCCACGCCTCGGTTTTGGTGGCCGCGTATTCGAGGACCAGCGCGTCCTCGGGAGTGGGCCCGTCGAAGTAGACGGTGATACGCCGGGTCGGCGGTTCTCGGGTGTCGTCGCGGTCAGCGAGTCTGCGCACAGTGCCGTCCATGCCACTGTCTCCTTCCGGCCTGCGCGGCAGCCGCGCCGGTAGGACTGACGGTAAAGGGCCGCCACTGCTGAGAACATGTTGCAGGTTATCGGCTGGAAATGTCACAGAACGGACGCGGCGTCGTGGGGTACAGTCACCAGCCGGGGCGCATCGCGGGCACAGCCCGGGCGACCCAAACTTGTGAATTGTCAACATGATCGCGTCGGGCGGTACCCAGCGCGGGTGATGTTGCCGAGGATGAGCACAGCGTCGGACGATTCAGGAGGCACACGTCGATGAGTCAGGGCCCACGTTCGTTGGGTAGGGGAGTGGGGCGAAGACGTCTCGCACGTGCGATCGGAGCGATGGCCGCGGGGCTGGTGCTGATCGCGAGCATGGCCGGCGCGGCGACCAGCGCGCCGCTGTATCCCGAACCCGATCCGGATCCCTTCTACGCGACGCCCGCGGACATCGCCGACCGCAAGCCCGGCGACGTGATCGCGACCAGGGTGATGCCGCCGCTGGCGATCTTCCCGGAGACCACGGTGACCGTGATCCGGTTCCGGTCGACGAGTTCGGAGGGGAAACCGATCGCGGCGACCACCACGGTGCTGACGCCGAAGGCGCATCGCGCGGACGGTCCGCTGCTGTCGTTCCAGCACATCATCAACGGGCTCGGCTCGGAGTGCTCGGTCTCCCGGGTGCTCTACACCGGTGACCCGAACCTCGTCGTGCGGGAAGCGCCCGGCTGGAACGTGCTGCTGGCGCGCGGCTGGAGCGTCGCGCTGCCCGACCACCTCGGCCCGAATTTCGCCTACGGCGCCGCGAAGCTCGGCGGGCAGATCACGCTCGACGGGATCCGCGCCGTCAAGCAGGTCAACGAACTCGGGGTGCAGCGCAGCCCGGTGGCGATGGTCGGATACTCCGGCGGCGGGATGGCCACCGCGTGGGCCGCGGCTCTGCAGCCGAAGTACGCGCCGGAACTCGACATCGCGGGCGCGGCCATGGGCGGCGTGCCGATGAATCTGGTGAAGATGCTCGAGGGGCTGGGGCTCAACCCGCACCCGGTGTTCGGTCTGGCGTTCGCCGCCGGGTTCGGGCTGGAACGGGAGTACCCGACTCGCTTCCCGCTGAGCGACCAGCTGAACGAACGTGGTCTGGCCGCTCGCGCGCAGATCGCCAACAGCTGCACCAACGACATCCTCTCGACGGGGGCGGGTCACGGTGCGCTGGACTTCGCCAAGACGACCTCGATGATCACCGACAACACCGCGCGCGCCGTGGTCGAGGAGAACAGCCTCGAACTCTACGACGGCGTGCCGAAGACGCCGGTGTTCGAATGGCATTCGCCGATCGACGGCCTCATCCCGATCGACGCGGTGGTCAACACCGACAAGCGATGGTGTTCGGCGGGCGCCAGGGTGCAGACCGAGGAGATCCCGGTGCCGGACCATTTGACCGCGGCGGTGCTCGGTATTCCCGCGGCACTGAACTGGCTGGACGCTCGTTTCCGAGGGGAGCCGGCGCCGAGCAATTGCTGAGCGACGATACGAGAACGGCCGAGCCGGGACCCACTCTCCGGAAAGGGTCTCGGCCGGTTGTTGCGATATGGATACGCGACAACACAACTCGGACGCTTTACTGCGTCCAGTCCAGGGCGCTGACGTAGCCTGACGTCCTGGCTCCCGGTCTGACAGGGGACATTTCGGGGGTCGAAGGCCAGTGCGCCCGGGTGCCAGACGACGTTGCCGTTCGCACCCGAAGGCGTGTGCCATGAAGATTTCGCGTGCCATTGCTGTGGCATTGCTCGCCGCCAGCTCGGTCCTGGCCGTCCCCGCCGCCGCAGAGCCGCCGCCCGCGCCGCCGCCGGGCGGGTTGCTGCCCGCGCTACAACAACTCATCGATCAGGTGATCCCGCCGCCGCCGATCGCGCCGCTGCCGGAGCCGATTTCGCCTGCGCACGAGGCGACTACGCTGTCGCCGTCGCTGGCCGCGCTGCGCTCGGCCACGCTGCCCTCCGCCGTCGGCGACCCGATGTTCGACCTACGGCCCGCGAATCTCGACGAATCGGCCGAGGGACAGGTCATCGAGGTCCGCGACGTGCGCGCGACGGCCGCGCCGTTGCTGCTGCTGCCGATCCAGCGTGCGCTGCTGGTGAAGTACCGTACGACGGACGCGCACGGCGCACCGTCGTACGCCACGGCGACGCTGATCGTTCCCGCCGCACCGTGGCCAGGGCCCGGTCAGCGGCCGGTGGTGGTGAACAACCTGCCCATCGATGCCCTCGGCCGTACCTGCACGCCGGGATACACCCTCGCGCACGGGCTCAACCCCGATACCAGCACCACCGACTTCCTGCCGCCTACGACGCATCTGGCGGCGCTGCGCGGGTACGCCGTGCTGATCCCGGACCACGAGGGCCCTTCGATGGCCTACGCCGAACCCATCGTGGCCGGGCACGCCGTACTCGACTCGATCCGGGCGGTGCGCGGGCTGCTGCCGGAGGAGTTCGGCGCCGCGAAGTTCGGCCTGGCGGGATATTCCGGCGGCGCGATCGCGACGCACGGGGCGGTGAAGCTGATCGACGGCTACGCACCGGAATTGGCGGACGTGATCGTGGGCGCGGCGCTGGGCGGCGTGCCCGCCGACTTCGAGATCCTGGCCCGCAGCATGAACGGCAACCTCGCCTCGGCGATATTCATGGGCGCCGTGTTCGGCATCGGCCGCGAGCGGCCGGAGATCCTGGCCGGGATGAACAATCTCGCCCGATGGGTGGCCACCTCGCCGGTGAAGAACATGTGCGGCAGCAGCTTCGGAGCGATCGGCGTGCTGATGCTGCCGATCGACATCGCCGCGAATTTCCCCGATCCGCTGCATTCGGCGCTGGCCGCGGACATCTATCGGGTGACGAAGATGGCCGGGATGCGGTCGGCGACTCCGCTCTACGTCTACAACGGCGAGCAGGAGTTCTGGATCCCGGCCGAGGGCGCGCGCGATCTCTATCTGGAGCAGTGCGGCCTCGGCGTGCCCGCGGTGTACCGCAGTGTGCTGGGTGAGCACATCATCGCCGGTGCGCTCGGTTATCCGGAAGCCATGATCTGGCTGGACGACAGGCTGCGGGGAGTGCCTGCGCCAGACGAGTGCTGACCGTGTGACGGCGCTCGGGGGAATCCGGTAACGCGGTGCGCCCGCGATGGCGATCAAGACTGTGTCCCCCTTCGGCCCTTCGGTTGGTATGCCCAGATCTGGCGAGGGCGCTCCTGCGGCGTCGTCGCGGCTTCGGTACGGTGGGCCGGGCCGGTCGGGGGTGACGGCGGATTCCCGAGAGAGGCACATGAACGACATCACGACCACCGCGTCCGAACAAGCCAAGGCACTGGTGGGGCGGCAATATCGCCTGACCGACTCATACGAGGTGGGGCGCGAGAAAATCCGGGAGTTCGCGCGAGCGCTGCAGGACGGCCATCCCGCCCACCGGTACGAAGACGCCGCGGCGGAACTCGGCTTCGACGGGCTCGTCGCGCCGATGACGTTCTCGTCGATCGTGCTCATGTTGATGCAGCGCAAGATGTTCGAGTCCGTGCTCACCGGGTACGACCTCGGCCAGGTGCTGCAGACGGAGCAGACGATCCGGGTGCACCGGCCGATCGTCGCGGGCGACCAGGTGCGGTGCGAATCCTACATCGAGTCGTTCCGGCAGTTCGGTGACAAGGACTTCATGGTCACCAGGAACGTGCTGAGCAACCAGCACAAGGAAGTGTTGCAGACCGCGCACACCACGGCGGTGGCGCAGACCGGGGTGGACCTCGCCGCCGATCTGCGCGCGGCGGTCGAGGGCGTGATCATGACCGGGCAGTCGGCCGCCGACCGTGCGAACGCGGCGGCCGGGCGCGGGTCCGGCGACGACGGCGGGCTGGTCGAGAGCTTCGACGAGGCGTTGCAAGCGGACACCCCCGACGAGTCGCGCACGCCCCGCACCGTCCCCGCTTTCGAGGACCTGTCCGTCGGCATGGAACTGGCCCCGCGAACAGTGCTGCTGTCTCGTGGTGATCTGGTGAATTACGCAGGCGTCTCCGGTGATTCGAACCCGATCCACTTCAGCGACGTGGTCGCGCGCAGCGCCGGACTGCCCGACGTGGTGTCGCACGGACTGCTGACCATGGGCATCGGCGCCGGGTATCTCACCTCGTGGCTCGGTGATCCGGCCGCCGTCACGCGGTACGGGGTGCGGTTCGCCGGGTTCGCCCCGGTTCCGGCGACCAGGGCGAGCGCGATCGAATTCCGCGGTCGGGTCAAGCAATTGGACCCACAGCGCCGCGCGGCCACCATCGCTTTGACCGCGACCTGCGGTGACCGCAAGCTGTTCGGTCGCGCGACGGCGGACGTAGTGCTGCGCTGAACCGAGCGGCCCGCCGTCACCGGAGTCGGCGGCGGCGGGCACCGGGTCGTGCGGTCATCGCTTCGGTGCGCGGGTCGCGCAGCGGAACTACTCGGCCGCAATGGTTTTCGGTATCGCCGCGCGCCCCGCGGCCAACTCGTCGCTTTGCCTTCCGTAGTTCGTCTGCTGCCGGACCGATGGTCGCTGCTGGCGGTACTCGGGCTGCGGGACGAGCAGTCATCCCGGCGACCTTGAAAATGATCTTGCGGATGTGCTTGCACCTGCGCATACGCTGCCGTTCGTGGGGTTCGGTGCTGGAGTGCGGGCACCGCACATGCGAGACTCGGTACATGCGTGCTTCGGTAGTGCGGCCTCAGAACGAATCCATCGCTCGTGGAACGGCTCCCGCCGCCGAGGGCGGCCCGACCGCCCTACGGATGATCCTCGGCGGGCGGATGCGTCGGCTGCGTGAGGCGTGCGGCATCTCACTGGAGGAAGCGGGCGAGGCGATCCGTGGCTCGCACTCGAAGATCAGCCGCTTGGAACTGGGGCGTACCGGCTTCCGGGAGCGGGATCTGGTGGACCTGCTCGCGCTGTACGGCGTCACCGACGAGGAGGAGTGCGCGGAGTTCAAGCGGCTGGCCAAGCAGGCGAACACCTCGGGATGGTGGCATCACGACGCCGACTGGCTGCCGAAGTGGTTCGACACCTATCTCGGGCTGGAGCATGCCGCCCAGTTGATCCGCTGCTACGAGCCGCGGGTCGTTCCGGAACTGCTGCAGACCCCCGAGTACGCCCGCGCGCTGTTCGTGCTCGCTCATCCGCACGAGGACGAGGAGTCGATCGAGCGGCGCGTGGCCCTGCGGATGCGCCGCCAGGAGATCCTGACCAGGCCGGACCCACCTCAGATGTGGCTGATCGTCGAGGAAGCGGCGCTGCGGCGCAGAATCGGAGGATCGCAGGTGTGGTTGGCCCAGCTCGACCACCTGCTGCGGGTCGCGGACGCGCCGAACATCACCGTACAGGTGCTCGCCGATCACGTCGGCGGCCCCGCGGTCTCCGACGGCGCGTTCACCATGCTGCGTTTCGCCGAGGCGGATCTGCCGGACATCGTGTATCTCCAGCAGCTCACCGGCGCGCTGTACCTGGACAAGGACGCCGATCTCGCGGCTTACCGGGCGGTGGCGAATCTGCTGTCGGTGCACGCCGCGCCCCCCGAGTACACCCGCGACCTCATCGCGGCCTTGCGTGAGCGTGAGCCGCAGATCGTCGAGCTGCCGTCCGGCCCGGCCTGACCGGCCCGGTGGAACCACGAATGCGCGGCGGTACAGGGACTTTCGGCCGTAGATAACGACTGGGACAACATGGCAGACTCGGGGCATGCGTCCTTCGAACGTGCGACAGGCGGCCGATGCGGCGGGGTTCGGCGCTCAGCCGGTGTCCGGAGGCGGGCCGACGGTGCTGCGGATGGTTCTAGGCGGCCGGCTGCGTCGCCTGCGCGAGGACCGGAAGATCACCAGGGAAGCGGCGGGTGAGGCCATTCGCGGGTCGCATTCGAAGATCAGTCGGCTGGAGCTCGGGCGCACCGGCTGCCGGGAACGCGATCTGGTCGACCTGCTCGACTTCTACGAGGTGACCGACCCCGCCGAACGGGATCGATACCTGGAACTGGCCAGGCAGGCCAATGCGTCGGGCTGGTGGGCGCGAGACAACGACTGGTTGCCGAAGTGGTTCGACACTTACCTCGGGCTGGAACAGGCGGCCCGGCTGATCCGCTGCTACGAGCCGCGGGCGGTCCCCGAATTGCTGCAGACCCCGGAGTACGCCCGCGCGCTGCTCACACTGTCGCATCCGGGCGAGCCGCAGGACGCGATCGAACGCCGGGTCGCGCTGCGCATGCGCAGGCAGGAGATCCTCGCCGGTCCGCACCCGCCGCAGGTGTGGATGCTCATCGAGGAGGCCGCGCTGCGCCGCAGGATCGGCGGCTCGACCGTCTGGCGCGCGCAGCTGGACCGCGTGCTGCACGCGGCGGCGCGGCCGAACGTCACGATCCAGATCCTGGCCGATCACGTGGGCGGCCCCGCGCTCACCGACGGCGCGTTCACCGTCTTGCGCTTCGCCGAGGCCGATCTGCCCGACATCGTCTATCTCCAGCAGCTGACCAGCGCGCTGTATCTGGACAAGATCGCCGACCTGGACGTGTACTACACGGTGCTGAACCAACTTTCGCTGCTGGCCCCGTCACCGGAGCATTCCGGCCAGCTGCTCCAGATCTTGCGCGACGGCATTCCGCCGACCGTCGACGAACCGGTGGACAACCCGAGAAGCTGACCGGCCGCCGGCCGCCCTCCCGACGTCTTCCCGGGCGATTCGGCGCGCCCGAATCGGGCATCTTCTCTGCGAGGTGATGCGCATGCCGGGCAAGAGCAAAGTATTGTCCCATTGGGACAATAGGGGTATGCTCAGGTGCATGAGCGACGACGGTGTCGGTCTGGACGGCCGTCGGCTGCGCACTCGGCGCAGCCGTGAAGCGCTGTCGCGCGCGGCGTTCGACCTGCTCACCGAGCGGGGGCTCGACGCGGTGGCCGTCGAGGACATCGCGCTGCGGGCCGGTGTCACCCGGCGCACGTTCAGCAGGCACTTCGCGTCCATCGAAGAGGCGATTCTCGGCGATGTCGACCAGGATGTGCACCTGTTCAACGAAGCCCTGAGCCACCGTCCCCTTTCCGAGCCGCCCCTGATCGCCTACCGCGGCGCCGTCCACGACTGGCTCGCCACCGAGTACGGCGGGGCCCGTGCGTCGCTGCTCGCCCGCCGCTGGGCGCTGTTCCAGCGCTTCGAGGACGAACCGGAACTGTTCGCCGGCTATCAGCGCATCCGCATCGACGGGCAACGCGAGTCCGTCCGGATCATCGCGGCACGGCTCGGCGTGGATCCGCAGACCGATCCGCGTCCGGCCGTCGCCGTCGGCGCCGGTGCGGGCATGCTGCTCGCGGCGCTACAGAGTTGGGCGGCGGGCCCTGATCCGATGGGCCTGCCCGGCCTCGTCGAAGAGTTCTTCGACACCCTCGTCACCCTCACCGCCGAAATTCGCAACGAGGAGTCACCGTCATGCCTACCGGGTCGGTGAACATGTACCGCCGGACGTGCCGCCGCGTCGGCTTGGATCGCAATCCGCTGCGCCGCAGTGAAGATCGTGTGCAGACCGGTGTCGCGGTGCTGCTGGCCCTGGTGTTCCTGATAGTCGTGCCCATACTCGCGCTGACCGTCGGCGGCCGGGTGTACCGCGTCGAGACGGCCGCGGTACGGGCCGAGACGGCACGCTTGCATCGAGTCGACGCCACCGTGATCGAAACCGGGAAGGCGCCGCTGTACGCGCCGGTGGTGCCCGCGCGTGTGTCCTGGAAGGATGCCGACGGCGTGGCCCACACCGGCGACTATCAGTCGACCACGGTGGTCGAGCCGGGTTCCACCGTGCCGATCTGGCTGAACGAACGCGGCGCGATCGTGGAGCCGCCGTCGTCGACCCAGCCCGCCAGCAAGGCGGTGATGCTGACCGCCGGTGCGGTGTTCGGCGTTTCGATCGTGCTCGTCGGCAGCTATCTGCTGCTGCGCCGAGGTCTCGATCGGCGGCGGCTGCGCAGGTGGGAGACCGAGTGGGTGGCGGCCGATCTCACCTGGGGGCACGGCTGAGCCTTGGTGCGGCGTGCCCGCCGGGCGAGGGTAGGGAACAGGCGCAGCGGGCACGTCGCGTGCCGCGCCGCTACGCGGCGAACGAAGCGGGCCCGGCACTGACCTGAGATTAAGGCATCGGCGTGCCGGACGGCCCGGTTCGCCGCTGATCGCCGGAGATCCCACCACATAGACCCGGTTACGTTGTGACACAGCATAACCGGGTCCGCTGCGCCTCAGACCGGAAAAAGACTGTGCTTGCGGGGGTTGGGCTCGGCGCTCGCCTCTTTCTCGCGCAGCAGACGCAGCGCCCGGCGGATCTCCAGTCTCGTCTGCGAAGGCTCGATCACCGCATCGATGTAGCCGCGCTCGGCGGCGATCCACGGCGTGGCCACCGTCGTGTTGTACTGCTCGATCATGGCGTCGCGCACGGCCGCGCGGTCTTCAGGGGCCACCTGGGCGAGCTGCCGTTTGCCGACGATGCTCACCGCGCTCTCCGCACCCATCACGGCGATGCGCGCGGTCGGCCAGGCCAGGCTGACGTCGGAGCCGAGTTGCTTGCAGCCCATCACGGCGTAGCCTCCGCCGTAGGCCTTGCGGACCACGACGGTCACGATCGGGACGGTCGCCTCGATCACCGCGCGGAAGAACCGCCCGCCGCGCTTGATCACTCCGCTGCGCTCTTCCTCCACGCCGGGCAGCACGCCGGGGGTGTCCACGACGAAGATCAGCGGCAGCCCGAAGACATTGCACAGCCGGATGAAGTGCGTCGCCTTGTCCGAGCACTTGGCGTCGATCGCGCCGCCGAGGACCAGCGGCTGATTCGCGATCACCCCGACGCTGCGCCCGTCCACCCTGGCGAAGCCGGTGATCAGGTTCTGCGCGGTCGCCGCGCTGATCTCGTGGAAGTCGCCGTCGTCGAACAGGCGCAGCAAGATCTCGTGCATGTCGTAGCCCTGCCGATCGGAGTCGGGAACGATCGAGTCCAGCTCCAGATCGTGCGGCGTGACCTGCGGCTCCAGGCCCGGATTGACGACCGGGCCCGGCTCGAGGCAACTCGACGGCAGGTAGCCCAAATAGGTCCTGACCCAGTCGAAAGCGTCCTGCTCGGTGGCGGCGACATGGTGGACGGTGCCGTTGGCCGCCTGCGCCTGCGCGCCACCCAGTTCCTCCATGGTCACCTCCTCGCCGGTGACCTCCTTGATCACCTCGGGGCCGGTGACGAACATGTAGGACTTCTCGGTCGCGATCAGGATGTCGGTGTTGACCGGTGCGTAGACCGACCCGGCCGCGCATTTGCCCAGCATGATCGACACTTGCGGGACGAAGCCCGACAGTCGTTCCTGGCGGCGGCTCATCAGCGCGTACCAGGCCAGCGAGGTGACCGCGTCCTGGATGCGGGCGCCGCCGGAGTCGTTGATCGCGACGACCGGGCAGGCGTTCCTGGTGGCGAAATCCAGCGCCGCGGCGACCTTGCGGCCGAACATCTCGCCGACGGAGCCGCCGAAGACCGTCTGATCGTGGGCGATCACCACGACGGGCCTGCCGTCGATCCGCCCGCGGCCGGTGACCACGCCGTCGCCGTACATGGCTCCCGGGGTGCCCGGCTGGCGCACCAGCGCGCCGGTCTCCACGAAACTCCCCGGGTCGAGTAGCGCGCGCACTCGCTCCCGCGCGCTGGGAATGCCCTTGGTCTTGCGCTTCGCGATGCCGTTTTCGCCTGCGGGCTCTTCGGCCAGTTCCAGAATCCCCCGCAGCTCGTCCAGCTTGTCTCGCGTACCGCTCATATGTGTTGTCGCCCTTCGAAACTCGTCGCGACGCCGTACGGCAGCGCGGCGCTCGATGCTATCGGCGGTGCGATCTGCTGCACAGCGGTTCGGATGATCTGATGGAACAGCTCACAGGTTTGCCTTTCGATGCCTCGGTTCATAGCACGCGACGCCCCGGCTCACGGCGACGACACGGACTGTGTGACGTCCCAATCGTGGCCGTGGGTCGCGATGAACCGTCCCCAGAGCGCCGGAGGGGACTACTCAGGGCGGTGCCGACGGATCTAGGGTGATCTCGACGCAGCGCCGGAAATGCGCGGACGGCGCTGCGTCACACACTCCGGAAATCGGTGCGCCCGCGAAGACATCGGGCCGGATCCGAAAATAGCGGTGCCGCAGCGGTTCTGCCTGTGCGGGACGCGGGCTGCGCGAATTCCAGCGAAAGTTGTGATTGCGCCCAACGGGTCGGGCGGCCGCTGATGACTTACCCGATGCGGCGGAACATATCTCGATTCCATCACGATCCGACGCTAACCTTCGGGAGGCATGATGGGCAGGCAGTCGAGAACGAGTACCGAGACGTTGACATCGAAACTCGTCGCACACCTGGCCGGGCGCTCCGGCCGCGACGCGTCCGGCGATGTCGCGACGACCGCACGGAATTGTCTGGCGGCCGCTGTCGAACTACTGGCTCCGCGTCCGGCGCCCGCGACGGTCCGGCCGCCGGAGATCGCCGGTTTCGCCTCGCGCTGGGCGCGGGAGGGCATCGCACTGGAAACGGTGCTCGGCGCATATCACGAGGAAATCCGTAGCGGCCTGGAATTCCTCGCCGACGAGGTCGCCGACGAGCGAACCGATCATTTTCTCGCGGGTGCGCGATTGGCGGTCCACGTACTGGAGATGGTGACCGTGGCGGCGTCGACCGCTTATGTCGACGAGCACCGCGCGGTCGCGCGGGAACATCAGACCGCGGCTCAGACGCTGGTCTCCGCGCTGCTGGGCGGGCACGCGGTCGGCGAACTCGCCAGGGCGACAGGCATTCCGATCGCACGGTCGTATCAGGTCGTCGCGCTGGGCATTCCGGCGCATCCGGACGAGCGAAGACCCGGCACGGGCACGGACGCGGCCCGGCGCAAGCTCCGTCGCGTGCAGGCCGCGCTGGCCGGTCCGCTCGGCTCACGGGCCTTGTCGGTGCTGTCCGCCGCGGGCGGCACGGTGCTGGTGCCGCTCGACGACGTGCCCGCCCGCACCGGAACATTCACCATGACCGACGACGTGCTGGCCATCGTCGGTGAGGCCGCCGAGGTCCCGTTGACGGCCACGGTGGCCACCGGCCGCACCGCGCGCATCCCGGAACTGGCCGGTCGCGCCCACGATCTGCTGGACCGGCTGCGGGCGGCGGGCGGGCCGCCGGGGCTGTATCGGGTGGCCGACGCGGGCGATGCCCCGGCTTGTGAACTGCCCCAGCCGGGCCATATGGCCATCGTCACCTCGCCCAACGATCGCGTGATCGGCCGTTCTGCCTGATATTCCGCCGCTATCGTCGACTGTGCCCTGATCTCGAGGGTGAGCAAAGGAGTTCGAGTGACCACCGCGTTGACCGATCGCGATATTCTGCGCGAACTGGAGCCCACCGCCGAACGCCTGCTCAACGACCATCTGCGCAAGGCGAAATCCTGGAATCCGCACGATTACGTGCCGTGGGACGACGGCCGCAATTTCGCCGCCCTCGGCGGAATCGATTGGGAGCCGGGTCAATCCGCGCTTTCCGAGGTCGCGCAGACCGCCATGATCACCAATCTGCTCACCGAGGACAATCTGCCGTCGTATCACCGGGAGATCTCGGAGGCGTTCTCGCTGGACGGGGTATGGGGTACCTGGGTGGGCCGGTGGACCGCCGAGGAGAACCGCCACGCCATCGTGATGCGCGACTATCTGGTCGTGACCCGCGCGGTCGATCCGGTGCTGCTGGAGCAGGCGCGGATGGCGCATATGACCACCGGTTTCGCCACACCCGGCGAAGAGGAGCGGTTGCTCCATTCGGTCGCTTACGTCACGTTGCAGGAACTCGCGACCAGGATCAGCCACCGCAATACGGGAGCGGCCTGCGGGGAACCGGTCGCCGAGCGTATGCTGCAGCGAGTTGCCGCCGACGAGAACCTGCACATGATCTTCTACCGGAACATCAGCGCCGCGGCCCTCGACCTGGTGCCGAACGAAGCGCTGCGCGCCATCACCAGCGTGGTCACCCGATTTCAGATGCCTGGGCTGACCCAGCCGAATTTCCGGCGCAACGCCGTGCTGCTGGCCAAGCACGGCATCTACGACTTGCGTCAGCATCTCGATGTGGTGGTGCGTCCGGTGCTGCGCGCGTGGCACGTCTTCGAACGCGACGATCTGACCGGCGACGGCGAACGAGCCCGCGAGGAACTGCACGCCTACCTCGAAGACCTGGAGATCCGCGCGCGCCGGTTCGAGGAACAGCGTGAACGCGCCGCGGCCAGACAAGCGGAACGGGCCGCCGCAGCCGGATGAGCCCACGTATGCCGATCACCGCGGTGGCGATGGCCCTCATCGCCACCGCTGCCGCTGCGCCCGTACTCGCCGATCCGGTGCCGCAGACCCCGCCGCCCGCCGTCGACCCCGCCATGACCCGCACCGGGCTGCTCTCGATCGAGGACCTGGGCGGGGGGCACGAACGGCTGTCGATCGCCTCGGCGGCGATGCGCCGGATCATCACCGTCGACATCCTGCGCGGCAGCGGCGCGGCGCCGCGCCCGGTGCTGTACCTACTCGACGGCGTCGACGGCGATGCCACGTCCGCATGGCTGACCAAGGGCGCGGCAGCCGAGTTCTTCGCGGGCAAGCCGGTGGACGTGGTGCTGCCCGGCGGCGGCACCGGCAGCATGTACAGCGACTGGGTCCGGCAGGACGCCGCACTCGGACTCAACCGCTGGGAGACGTTCCTCACCACCGAGCTCCCGCCCATCGTGGAGTCGCTGCTGCGCACCGACGGGCGTCGCGCCATCGCCGGGGTGTCGATGGGCGCGCAGGCGGCGATGATGCTCGCCCAGCGCCATCCGGGCTGGTATCGCGCCGTCGCCGGGATGAGCGGGTGCTACTCCACCGCCGACCCGCTGGGGCACGCGGTGACCACCATCACGGTCGCCTCGCGCGGCGGCAACGTGAACAATCTCTGGGGCCCGCCGACCTCACCGGAGTGGGCCGCGCACGACAGCCTGCTGCATGCGGAGAACCTGCGCGACACCGCCGTTTACCTCTCGGCGGCCACCGGGCTGCCGACGGGAGCCGATCTGGTGTCGGTCGCGAACTCCCCGTCGGTCGCGGAAGCGCTGCAAACCGCAGGCGGCGGTGCTGCGCTGGAAGCGGGCGCCCGGGCCTGCACCGAGCGGTTCGCCGACCGCCTGTCCCAGCTGAACATCCCCGCCACCCTGGAGTACACCGCGGCGGGCATGCACACCTGGCCGGACTTCCAGGCGCAGCTGCCGAAGGCGTGGCGGGTGCTTGCGCAGGCACTGGGGCTGCCCACGCCGTCGTGAATCGGCGGAATGAGAACGGCGCGCTCGCGTTGACACCGACATGACCTCGGCGCTGTCCCCTGTCCGGTTCTCCGTTCTCGATCGCTCGCGCGTCCGGCGCGGTCAGAGCCATCCGGCCGCGTTACGGGAGACCGTCGAGTTCGCCCAGCTCGCCGAACAGTGGGGCTATCACCGTTTCTGGGTGTCGGAGCACCACAGTGTGCCCGGCGTGGCGGGCTCGGCGCCGACCGTGCTCGCGGCCGCGGCGGCGGGAGCGACCGAGCGGATCCGGATCGGCACGGGCGGTGTGATGCTGCCCAACCACCAGCCGCTGGTGGTCGCCGAGCAGTTCGGCGTGCTGGAATCGCTCTACCCGGGACGCATCGACATGGGTCTCGGCCGCTCGGTCGGGTTCACCGACGGCGTGCGGCGAGCGCTGGGGCACGACAAGCGCGACGCGGAGGACTTCGACGCCCAGCTCGCCGAGCTGCTGGGGTACTTCGCCGAGGGCAGACAGGGGGTGCACGCGTGGCCCGCCGAAGGGCTGCGTATCCCGGCGTTCCTGCTGGCCACCGGGTCCGGCGCCGAGCGGGCCGCCCGCTTCGGGCTGCCGCTGGTCATCGCCGCGGTCGGCGGGGAGGACCGCATGGTGGAGGCTATCGAGCGCTATCGTGCCCTGTTCCGCCCCGCCGCGGTGGGCGCGGCGCCTTACGTCGTGGTCTCCGCCTCGATCGTGATCGCCGACAGCACTCCCGAAGCGCATCGGCTGCTGCTGCCGGAGGCGTGGTCCGGCGCATACGCGCGCACCCATGGCGAGTTCCCGCCCCTGATACCGCCCGTGGAAATCGAAGCGCGCACCATGACCGATCGGGAGCGCCGGATCTTCGACGAGGGGTTGCGCGGCCACCTGTACGGAACCGAGGACGAGGTCGCCGGCCGACTGGAGCGGCTGGTGGGCAGGACGGGCGCCGACGAAATCCTCGTACACACCAGCACCTACGATCGCGACGCGCGGCTGGATTCGCATCGCCGCCTGGCGTCGCTCGTCGGCCTGTCGCGCGTGGCTGTCCGCGATCGGGCCGGTACGGCGGCCTGATCAGCCGGTGCTCGCCTACGGGAAGCGCACTTCGGCGGCGGCATAGCCGAACAGTCTGCGTCCCTCGGCGCGTGCGTCGACCGCGATGGTCGCCCGCCGCCTGCGCGGGTCGATGGAGGTGACCCGGCCGCGGAATTGGATCACGCCGGTGCCGACCGGTGGTATGCGCAGGTGCTGCGCGTTGTGCGCGAACTGCACACGAAACCGGGTGAGAGCCGCGGGGTCGCCGAGCCAGGAGCTCAAGAACGAGGTGGCCAGACCCAGTTTGAGCATGCCAGGAGCGACCACGGTCGGCAGGCCGCTGGCGACCGCGACCCTTTCGTCGAACAGCACCGGATTGGATTCGCCCGTCACCCCGGCGTAGTTGACCAGGTCGCCACGGGACAGGCGCATGGTGCGAAGGGGCAGTTCGGCGCCCACCGACAGGTCGGCGAAAGCGACGCGCGGACGCGGTATCCGGCGCAGCGGCGTCGGCGCGAGGTGATCCGCCGCGGCCGGGACGACGGCGCTGCCCCGAGCCGGTGCGTCCGGGGAGCGATGGCCCATGGCGACCTTGCGTACGGCGTCGGCCAACCACGGATCGCGACCGCCCACCCGGGCGAGCAATGCGCTGGAGCCGGTCTGCACCACGGTGCCGTGCTGGTCGATGAGCACGCTCTTGATCGCGAGGACGTCGTAATCGCCGAAGTGCCGGAACGATTCGAAATAGACGTCGCAGGTCAGGCGATCGCCCGCCAGCAACGGCCTGCCGAAGTCGAAAACTTGGTCCGCGTGCAGGATCCGGGTCGGGTCGTAGCCGGTGATCAGCGTGTCCAGAATTTCGCGGTGCACTCTGGTGAGGATTATCGAGCTGAATGTGGCGGGCGCGATGAGCCCGGGAAAGCCGAGTTCGGCCGCGGCGTCCTCGCTCCGATGCGCGGGATGGGAATCCTGGACGGCGCGGGCGAATTCCCGGATCTTTTCCCGTTCCACCTCATAGCGGAGAGTGGAACGGTAACGATGGTCGATGAGTGATCTGGCCTGATCGGCCGGATTCACCGCGGTCTCGTTCATGGTTGCTCCTGTATCGCGAAATGGTGGACGACGGCGCGCTCTCGTCACGAGAGCGGACCGAACCGCCAGACCAGGGGCGGCATCTGCTCGGGAGTCACGGTGCCGACGACGTCCACCCCCGCGTCGTGGAAGGTGCCCACCGCGCGGTCGAGGTGGTCGGCCGAGGTGATCAACACGACGTCGCGCGCGCCGATCGCGCGCATGATCGTCGCCGAGCGTTCGGCGTTCTGCACGGTCGTGGCCGCCTCCGGTTCCAGATGGATGCGCGCCGCGGGTACGCCGCGAGCGATCAGCCAGTCCGCCATCGCCCTTGCCTCGGTGACACCGTTGTGCGCGTTGCCGCCGGTCACGATGATCGGCGAGAAGGGAGCCAGCAACGCCTGCAGGTATCCGGCGTGCAGGCGGTCGACCAACTCCGGGCGCATGGCGCCGTCGGGCAGCAGCCCGTAGCCGAGCACGACGATGGCGGTCACCGGTCCGCGCGGTGTGGGCATGGGCGCGGGGACCGGCGCCTGTGGTCCGGCGGTCACGGATCCCCAGTCGGCGGAGCCCGAGCCCTCCGCCGCGGCGGAGGGGAGATGGGTCGCGGCGGCGGCGACGGCGACCACGCCCAGCAAGGTGCGGGCGAGACGAACCACGATGGCGGACATGGAATCTCCAAGCGGTTAGCCACCGGATGGCCACCGATGGCTGGGGTGCAGCGTCCGTCCATGATGCGGCCGCAGGCCGTTGCGGAACCGTAATCGTCTGGTGATCTGGACAATTCACCGTTCGCGAGCCGCTCGCTTGTGCCCGACGACCTCGTCGGCGAATTCCGGGAGTGGTCTTCTTCGCCTTCTTTGTGCCGCTTCCCTAGCCGCGTCGAGCACGTTCGTGAGGTCTCCAGACCCGGCCGCGGCGGGTGGGCGGGTCGTGTTCGCCAGTTCTAGCGTTGATCCGGCTTCGGTGCCGTCGATCGGCGTGAACGGCCATCGAATGACCTGTTTCCGTCGAGCGCGTGGCTCGTGCCCTGACTCGCCCGCGGGCTCGACGGAAGCACCGACCGCCACGCGTTTCGCTCGCCGGACGGGATCTCTCGACCCGCCTCTGTCCGGCGCGCACGTCCCCGGCGCGCGGCGGTGTGCCCACCGAGCGGATCCTCGCACCCTCCGCTCGGTGGGCATCGGGGCGTGCCGGTCCCGGCCGACCACGCTCGGCGGCTGCCGTGCCGAGTCTCCGCCGTCATGGCCATTCGTGTCCGAGATGTATCGATTCGATCGGCTCGAATTACTTTTGTTCAGGTGAACAAAACTGCGCTGCCATAATGTTGATGCCGACTCACCGCGACAACTCGGGTGTCGACCGGCGGGGTGGGAGCGTGCTTCGGTTATTCGTGCTGCACGCGAGTAATCGTGCAATGGCGGATATTAAATTCGGTTCGGACCCCGTACCTCTTCCGGCGCTTCCAAGTGGCCTCGTGGTATCTGTCTACTTCAATGAATTGATGGGGACCATTCGGTCGGTTCGAAAATGGCAATGGACTTTTCGGTTTTGATTTCGGTATCGGTGGCCAGCAACGGGGTTTGTTACGCTTCTTCGCCGGACGGTACGTAGACGGACCGCATGCTTCGCCTCGTCCCGTGCCGGGTCGATGCTCGGGAACCGCAGCGACGTCGAATGTCTCGGCGGTGGTTTGCCCATCGAGTCGGACGGTGCGCACTCGCGGCATTCACACACGACATCGATGCAAGCGGCCCGCTGCCGAGCATTCGCCCCTCCTCGTTCCGTGTGCCGGTAGGGGGCTCGATTCGCCTGCGGTGGCCCGGCCGGTCCGTGTTCGATCTGTGAAACACGGGAGGTCCGCGTATCACTTGCGGGAAACCGGAACGGCTGGCAGGCTAACGCTCAGCACGCGACTGGACGGTCGTCCTGTCGCTTTGCTCTGCCGAAGAAAGATTGTGCGTGTGCCATGGGTTCGTCTTCTCAGCAATGGGAAACAGAGTGTTCGCCGCGAATAAAGAATCGTGGTATATGAAGTGCTCTATGGTGTCGGATTTACCGTCAGTGAAGGTGGCCTCGAGATGTCCATCTCGGTAACCGCCGAGAAACATTCTCCTGCCGAAAAACGCGGTCGGGCCGGCGAGCACGGGCGAGCCAACCCGCTCGCGGGTACCTCGACCGGCTGCTTCGTCACCGATACCTGATCGAACTACTCGGTAGTTCTCGCCGACCCGCGCCGCTGCTCGCGACGCCGGGTTTCTTCGTCGACCCTGCGATACCCGGGATGTGAAACGTGGACTCGAGCGCTGGTGAATCGTCCGACCGCATGTTGGAGTACCTGAAGAAGGTCACCGTCGAGCTCATGACGACTCGCGACGATCTGACCCAGTTGCGGGAGAAGATCGACGAGCCCATCGCGATCGTCGGCATGAGCTGCCGCTATCCGGGCGGCGTCGAATCGCCGGAGCAGCTGTGGGAGCTGGTCGCGGCGGAAGTGGACGCGGTGGGCGGGTTCCCGGCGGACCGGGGCTGGGACCTCGAGGGGCTGTACGACCCGGATCCGGACCGCTTCGGCAAGGTGTACACGCGGGAGGGCGGCTTCCTGCGCGGCGCGGGCGACTTCGACGCGGGATTCTTCGGCATCGGCCCCCGGGAGGCGGCGGCGACCGACCCGCAGCAGCGGCTCCTGCTGGAGGCTTCCTGGGAGGCCCTGGAGCACGCCGGTATCGCCCCGACCTCGCTGCGCGGCAGCGATACCGGCGTGTTCGCCGGTGTCATGTACGAGGACTACGAGCACACCGCCAGGGCCGCCGGACCGATCGCGGAGGGCTACGCGGGTATCGGTTCGACGGGCAGTGTGGTCTCGGGCCGGGTGGCCTATACGTTGGGCCTGGAAGGCCCTGCCGTGTCGGTGGACACGGCGTGTTCGTCGTCGCTGGTGGCCATCCACCTGGCCTGCCAGGCGCTGCGGCGCGGAGAGGCGTCGCTCGTGCTGGCGGGCGGCGTCACGGTGATGTCGACACCGTTCCTGTTCGTCGAGTTCTCCCGGCAGCGAGGTCTGTCGCGGGACGGTCGATGTAAGGCGTTCTCGGCGGCGGCCGATGGGGTGGGCTGGGGCGAAGGCGTGGGCGTGCTGGTGCTGGAGCGCCTGTCGGATGCGCGGCGCTCGGGGCACGAGGTGCTCGCCGTGATCAGGGGCTCGGCGGTGAATCAGGATGGCGCGAGCAATGGTTTGACCGCGCCGAACGGTCCGTCACAGGAGCGGGTGATCGCCTCGGCGCTGGCCGCGGCGGGGCTGACGCCCACTGATGTGGACGCGGTCGAGGCGCACGGTACGGGCACGTCGCTGGGAGATCCGATCGAGGCGCAGGCCCTGATCGCCGCGTACGGACAGCAGCGGGACGAGCCGCTGCGAATCGGTTCCCTGAAATCGAACATCGGTCATGCGCAGGCGGCGGCGGGGGTCGGCGGTGTGATCAAGATGGTGCAGGCGCTGCGCCACGGAGTGTTGCCGAAGACGCTGCACGTGGATGCGCCGTCGCCGCACGTGGATTGGTCGGCGGGGGCGGTGCGGCTGCTGACCGAGGCGGAAGCATGGCCCGCGTCGGCGCAGCGGGTGCGCCGTGCGGGTGTGTCGTCGTTCGGGATCAGCGGCACGAACGCGCATGTGATCGTGGAGGAAGCGCCCGCGCCGGTAGCCGGGTCCGACGGCGAGTCCGCCGATACCGAAGCCGGTCCGGCGTGCGCGGCAACCGTCGTTCCGTTGCTGGTGTCGGCGAAGACCGATGACGCGCTCCGCGCCCAGGCGGCGCGGCTGCACGCGTGGCTGCTCGAACACCCGGACGCCGACCTGTGGAGCGTGGCGTCCGCGCTGATCGAAACCAGGGCGCAATGGAATCGGCGCGCCGCGGTGGCCGGTAGCGATCGTGACCAGTTGCTGTCCGGGTTGGCGGAGTTGGCGGCCGGTACGTCCGCCGGTGCGCTCGAAGGTGTGGCCGGATCGGGGAAGACGGCCTTCCTGTTCACCGGTCAGGGTGCGCAGCGGGTGGGCATGGGGGCAGGGTTGTATGCGGCGTTTCCGGTGTTCGCCGCGGCGTTCGACGAGTTGTGCGCCGAATTCGATCGCTTGCTCGGGCCGGGCGTCTCGCTGCAGGACGTCGTCTTCGGCGCCGCGGGTGCGGATTTGCTGCACCGCACCGAGTTCACGCAGCCTGCGCTGTTCGCGTTCGAGGTGGCGTTGTTCCGGCTCGTCGAGTCGTTCGGCCTCACTCCCGATGTGCTGATCGGTCATTCGATCGGTGAGTTGGTGGCGGCGTATGTGGCGGGTGTGTGGTCGACGGCGGATGCGTGCGCGTTGGTGGCGGCGCGTGGGCGGTTGATGGGGGCGTTGCCCGAAGGCGGCGCCATGCTCGCTGCGGCGGTCACCGAGCAGCGGGCCGTCGAGATCACGGCTGCGCACGAGGGTCGACTGTCGGTGGCGGCGGTGAACGGTCCGTCGTCGGTGGTGTTCTCCGGCGACGCGGACGCCGTCGGCGCGGTCGAGCGGCAGTTGTCCGATGCGGGGGTCACGGTCTGGCGGCTGCGGGTCAGCCATGCGTTCCATTCCGCGCGAATGGATCCCATGCTCGCGGAATTCCGCGCAGTCGCACAGCGGCTGACGTACCGGATGCCCACGATCGCGGTGGTGTCGAATGTCTCCGGGGCGCTCGCCGGGGCCGAATTCACCGACCCGGGTTATTGGGTCGAGCAGTTACGCGGTTGCGTGCGGTTCGCGCCGGGCGTGGACGCTCTCGTGGCCGCCGGTGTCCGCCGCTTCGTCGAAGTCGGCCCGGACGCGGTGCTGGCCGCGACGACACGTCGCTGCCTGGCCGAACACCCGCGGATCGAAGCCGAGTCGATGGTGACGGCCGCGTCGCGCCGTTCGGGCGACGAGGTGACGCAGTACATCACCATGCTCGCGCAAGCCCACACCGCCGGTGTCGAGGTGAACTGGCGCCCCCTTTTCAGCGGGCGGACACCAGAACGTGTGTCGTTGCCGACGTACGCGTTCCAGCGGCAGCGGTACTGGTTGGAGCCGCTCGCGATCGAGGCGTCACTCGAGTCATCGGATCATCCGATGCTTACCGGCGCCGTGCCGTTGGCCGGTCGGGACGAATGGCTGTTCACCGGTCGGCTGTCGTTGCGGACGCACCCGTGGCTGGCCGAGCACGCCGTTTTCGGGTCGGCGCTGCTGCCCGGCGCCGCGTTCGTGGAACTGGCGCTGACCGCGGGGGCCCGGCTCGGTGCCGGGTTCGTCGAGGAACTGCTGCTGGAAGCGCCGCTGTCGCTGACCGACGACGTCGCGATCGACGTGCAGCTGACCGTCGAACCCGCCGACGACGCGGGCGCGCGCCGGTTCGTGATCTATTCGCGTGCGGTGGCGCCCGGGGAAACCGAAGCGAGCGAGTGGATTTCACACGCCAACGGTGTCCTCGTCGCCGCCGCGGAGAGTGTGCCCGCCTGGGTCGAATCGGGATGGCGCGCCGCGCCGGAGGACGGGCGATGGCCGTCGAGCGGGGCCGAACCGGTGCCGGTCGACGGACTCTACGACCGGTTGGCGCGGCTCGGCTTCGGCTACGGTCCGCTGTTCCAAGGCGTCACCTCGGCTCGGCGCGACGGCGACGACCTGCTCGCCGAGGTGTCGCTCGCTACCGAGCCCGATGCTCAGGGACCGGCCTTCGGCATCCATCCCGCCCTGCTGGACGCCGCCTTCCACACCGCGATCACCGAACTGGCCGACGACATGCCCGCGGGCAGGCTGCCTTTGCCGTTCTCGTTCGGTGGGGTCCGGCTGTATCGCGCCGGGGCGACGGCGCTTCGGGTGCGTCTGGAACGGGTGGGGGCCGGACGCATCCGGGTGGCCGCCTTCGACGACACCGGTGCGCCCGTGCTGAGCGTCGAAGCGCTGACGGCTCGCCCGGTGGATGCCAAGGCACTCGAGGGTGGGGCCGCACGCCGCGCGTCCCTGTCGGACATCGAATGGGTGCCTGCGGCCGCCGTCGCGGGCGGCGCGTCGGGCACGATCGCGCTGCTCGGGGAGGCGAGTGTCGCGGGTGCCGATCGCCGCGGGACGGCACCGGCCGATCTGCTCGGCGACCAGGCGCCGCCGGAGATCGTCGTGTGGTCGCCGGACGGACCGGCCGATGGCGACGTGACCGCGCGGACGCGCACCTGGCTGCGGGCGGCGCTGGAGTTGATACGGGAATGGCAGGCCGAGGAACGATGGCACGATTCGCGGCTGGTGATCCTGACGCGGGGTGCCGCGGGCCTGCCGGGCGAGAACCCTGACCCGGCCGGGGCCGCGGTGTGCGGTCTGGTGCGCAGCGCCCAGGCCGAACACCCCGGCCGGTTCGTTCTCCTCGACGCCGCACCCGAGGACGACCTCACGACCGAAGTGATGGCCGCGGCGGTGCGGTCGGAGGAACCGCAGTTGGTCGTGCGCGGCGGAGAACTGCGCGTCCCGCGGCTGCGCAGGCAGCACGCGGCGGCGGACGGCAACGGTCTCGGTGCGGGTGCGGTGCTGATCACCGGTGGCACCAGCGGACTGGGAGCCGAGGTGGCGCGTCATGTCGTCGCCACCCACGGCGTGCGGCGGCTGGTGCTGGTGTCGCGGCGCGGTGAACAGGCCGACGGGGTGGCCGATCTGGTGAGCGAGCTGACCGCCGCGGGCGCGCGGGTGCGGGTGGCGGCCTGCGATGTGGGCGACCGGGCCGAAGTGGCGGCGCTGCTGGCGGATCTGTCGGACGAGTTCGCGCCCAGCGCGGTGATCCATTCCGCGGGCGTGCTCGATGACGCCACCATCGAGACCCTGACCGCCGAACAGCTCGACCGGGTGCTGGCGTCGAAGGCCGACGCCGCCTGGCATCTGCACGAACTGACCGGCGGCCTGGGACCGGCCGCCTTCGTGCTGTTCTCCTCGGTCGCGGGTGTGGTCGGCGCGTCCGGCCAAGGGAATTACGCGGCGGCGAACGCGTTCCTGGACGCGCTGGCAGCAGGGCGGCGGGCGGCGGGGCTGCCGGCGGTATCGATCGCCTGGGGATCGTGGAACCAGGGCATCGGCATGACCAGTGGGCTGGGCGGCGCGGCGATGGCGCGGATGGGTCGCCTCGGCGTGCGGCCGTTGGAAACGGCGGATGGCTTGACGCTGTTCGATCGCGCCGTCGCCGCGGCGTCGCCGGTCGTGATCGCGACGGAGTTCGACACCGAGGCACTGGCGGTGCAGGCCAGGGAAGGGTCGCTGCCGCGACTGCTGCAGTCGATCGTCACGGTGCCGGTGCGGCGGGCCGCCGAGACTAGTGGGACGTTGGCGCGGCGGCTGGCCGCCGCGCCCGCGCAGGAGCGTGCGGCGATCGTGCTCGACGTCGTCCGCGAACAGGTCGCCGGTGTGCTCGGCCATATCTCCGGCGACGCCATCGATCCGACGGCGCCGTTCACCGAACTGGGCTTCGATTCGCTCGCCGGTGTGGAGTTCCGCAATCGCCTCGCCAAGACGACCGGCGTGCAACTGCCCTCGACACTGGTGTTCGATCACCCCACCGCCGCGGCGGTGGCGGCCTTCGTGCGCTCGCGGCTGGGCGAGGCGACCGAAACCGACGCCGGGCGGCCCGCGCGGGTGACGCGCCGGATCCGTGCCGACGAGCCGATCGCGATCGTCGGGATGAGCTGCCGGTACCCGGGCGGTATCGAATCGCCGGATGGACTGTGGGACCTGGTGGCCGCCGGTGCGGACGCGATCGGCGCGTTCCCCGTCGATCGCGGGTGGGATCTGGATCGGCTGTTCGATCCCGACCCCGACCACCCGGGAACCTCCTACCTGGACCGAGGTGGATTCCTTTCCGGCATGGCCGATTTCGACGCGGGCTTCTTCGGAATCGGTCCGCGCGAGGCGGCGGCGATGGATCCGCAGCAGCGGTTGCTGCTGGAGGCGTCGTGGGAAGCGCTGGAGCACGCCGGTATCGATCCGTCGGTATTGCGCGGCAGTGACACCGGCGTGTTCACCGGGGTCTCCTATCAGGACTACGAGGAGATCGCCAAGGCCGCGGGTTCGGTAGCCGAAGGTTATATCGGTACCGGTTCCACCAGTAGCGTGCTCTCCGGTCGCGTGGCATACACCTTCGGATTCGAGGGTCCGGCGGTCACGATCGACACCGCCTGCTCCTCCTCGCTGGTGGCCATCCACCTGGCCTGTCAGGCGCTGCGCCAAGGGGAGAGTTCGCTGGTGCTGGCCAGTGGCGCCCAGGTGATGTCGACGCCGTTCATGTTCGTCGAGTTCTCCCGGCAACGCGGTCTTTCCCGGGACGGGCGGTGCAAAGCCTTCTCGGCCTCGGCCGATGGTGTCGGCTGGGCCGAAGGCGTCGGTGTGCTGGTGCTCGAGCGGCTGTCGGACGCGCGCAGGCTCGGTCACGACGTGCTCGCGGTGATCCGGGGTTCGGCGGTGAACCAGGACGGTGCGTCCAACGGGCTGACCGCGCCGAACGGTCCGTCGCAGGAACGGGTGATCGCGGCGGCGCTGGCCACCGCGGGGCTGGCTCCCGAGGACGTGGACGCGGTGGAGGCGCACGGCACGGGCACTCCGCTGGGCGACCCGATCGAAGCGCAGGCGTTGATGACGACCTACGGGCAGGGCCGGACCGAGCCGCTGTGGGTCGGTTCGCTGAAGTCGAATATCGGGCACGCCCAGGCCGCCGCCGGGATCGGTGGCGTGATCAAGATGGTGCAGGCGTTGCGGCACGAGATGCTGCCGAAGACGCTGCACGTGGACGCTCCGTCGCCGCACGTGGACTGGTCGGCTGGGGCCGTGCGGTTGCTGACCGAACAGCGGCCGTGGTCGGCCTCGGTCGAGCGGGTGCGCAGGGCGGGGGTGTCCGCGTTCGGGATCAGCGGAACCAACGCGCACGTCATCGTGGAGGAAGCGCCGGGAGCCCCGCAGCGCGCGGCGGTGACGAAACCGGCGGACGCTTCGCCGGGAATGCCGCTGCTGCTGTCGGCGAAAACCGAGGCGGGACTGCGGGCGCAGGCCGCTCGGTTGCGCGAGTGGCTCGCGGCCAGGCCCGACGCAGACCCGGTGGACGTGGCCCATTCGCTGCTCACGACGCGGGCCCGATTCGATCGGCGCGCAGCGGTGGTCGCGGGCGACCGCGCGGCCGTGCTGGCCGGGCTGGCGGATGTGGCGACCGGTGCGGGGTCGCCGGGAGTGGCCGAGGGCGGCCCCGTCGGCGGGAAGATCGCGTTCCTGTTCACCGGGCAGGGGGCGCAGCGAGTCGGCATGGGCGCTCGGCTTTACGCGACTTTCCCGGTCTTCGCGGCGGCGTTCGACGAGCTGTGCGCCGAATTCGACGGTCTGCTCGAATTTCCCGAGCCTGGAATGTCGCTGCGGGACATCGTCTTCGGTGCCGCGGGTGCGGACCTCCTGCACCGCACGGAGTACACCCAGCCCGCGTTGTTCGCCTACGAGGCGGCGATGGTGCGGTTGATCGAGTCCTTCGGGATCACGCCGGACGTGCTGATCGGGCATTCGATCGGCGAACTGGTCGCGGCGTACGTCTCGGGGATGTGGTCGACCGCCGACGCGTGCGCGTTGGTGGCGGCGCGGGGGCGGTTGATGGGCGCGCTGCCCGAAGGCGGCGCGATGCTGGCCGCGGCCGTCCCGCCGGAGCGAGGGGCCGAGCTCATCGCCGGATTCCGCGGCGAACTGTCGATCGCGGCGGTGAACGGACCCTCCGCGATCGTGATCTCCGGTACCGAAGGTGCCGTCGCCGAGGTGGAATCCGTGCTGACGGCGGACGGGATCAAGACGTCACGGTTGCGGGTCAGCCACGCGTTCCACTCGGCGTCGATGGAACCGATGCTGCCGGAATTCGAGGCGATGGCCGCCGGTCTCGACTACCGGAGCCCGCTGCTGCCGGTGGTGTCGAACGTGTTCGGCGTCGTGGGGGGCGAAGCGCTTTCGGATTCGCTGTACTGGGCCGGTCATGTCCGCGACACCGTGCGCTACGCCCCGGGGGTCGACGCGCTGGTGGACCTCGGTGTCCGGAAGTTCTTCGAGGTTGGCCCCGATGCGGTGCTGACGGCGATGACCCGTCAGTGCCTGCCCGACGAGGTCGGGTCCCGGTCCGTCGTGGCGGCGGCGAGCAGGCGCGGCGTCGACGAGGTCACCCAGTTCCTTGGCTTCCTCGGGCATGCCTGCAACGCCGGTGTCGAGGTGAACTGGGAGCCCTTGTCGGAGGGGCGGTCCCCCAAGCGTATTCCACTGCCCACCTACGCCTTTCAGCGTCGGCGCTATTGGCTGGACGTGGTCCGGCCGGTCGCGGCGGGCGCCGTCGACCATCCGATCCTGCTGGACGCAGTGCCGGTGGCGGGCAAGGACGAATGGCTGTTCACCGGGCAGCTGTCGAATAGCAGGCAGCCGTGGATCGCCGATCATGTGGTGTTCGGTACGCCGGTGGTACCGGCGACGACGTACCTGGAACTGATGTCGGCGATCGGCGATCGGCTCGGGATGCGCTCGGTCGAGGAGATGCGGCTGGACATCCCACTGGCCCTCGGTGAGCGCGCCGTCGACGTGCAGGTGTCGGTGGGTGCGGCCGAAGCGGACGGGCGGCGGAGCTTCACCCTGTACTCCCGCACCGCGGACCTCGACGACGCCGAGGCATGGGTACCCCATGCCGGTGGCGTGCTCGCCGCCGACCCCGGCCCCGAACTCGCCACCGGCTGGGATCGGGTATGGCCGCCCGCGGGCGCGGAACAACTCGACGACGAGGCGATCTATCGGCGGATCGCGCGTCTGGGAATGGAATACGGTCCCGCCTTCCGTGGGATGCGCGCGGTGTGGCGGCGCGGCGACGAGGTGTTCGCCGAGGTAGCGCTGGACGACGCCACCGCCGCGGCGGCGTCGGGTTACGGCATTCATCCGGCGTTGTTCGACGCCTGTCTGCACCCCGCGCTCGACTTCGTCATGGACGAGCTGCCCGCCGGGCGGGTTCCGCTGCCGGTCACGGTCGGGGGCCTGCGGCTGGCCCGGTCCGGTTCCG
The DNA here is from genome assembly GCF_047200615.1 of Nocardia sichangensis. Taxonomy (NCBI): domain Bacteria; kingdom Bacillati; phylum Actinomycetota; class Actinomycetes; order Mycobacteriales; family Nocardiaceae; genus Nocardia; species Nocardia sichangensis. The sequence continues at coordinate 80,792 of NZ_JBJZOK010000021.1, read as the reverse complement.
GGCCGGTCCGGGTCCGCGCGGTGCTGTCGGGCGACTACCGGATCCGGATGGATGTGGTGGACGAGACCGGCGCACCGGTGCTGGGCACGGAATCCGTCGTGGTGCATCCGGTGGAGCGGCGCACGGTGGAGCGGGTCCGGTCGAATACGGCGCCGGTGCCGCTGCACGGTCTGGAGTGGGTGCCGGTGTCCGCCGTCGCCGCCGAGCCGACGGGATCGATGGCGGTGCTCGGTGCGGGAAGCGTGGCGGGAATCGACCTGCGCGTCACCGACCTGAGCGAATCGATCGACGCCGATGAGGACGCGGCAACGATCGTCTGGGTGGCCGAGACCGCGGAAGCGGGCGCGGACCCGGCGCGAGCGGGCAGGCAATGGGTCACGCGGACACTGGAACTGACGCGGTCGTGGCTGACCGACACGCGGTACGACCGGGCGCGGCTGATCGTGGTGACGCGGAACGCGCTCGGATTGCCGGGCGAGTCGCCCGACCCGGCGGCCGCTGCCGTCGCGGGCCTGCTGCGCAGCGTGCAGGCGGAGCATCCGGGCCGGATCGTGCTGCTCGATCGGGACGGCGAGATCGATGCCGGAGTGGTGGCTGCGGCGCTGGCCGCGGACGAACCACAGGTCGCGGTGCGCGACGGCCGGTTGTCGGCGCCACGGGTGCGCCGGATCGCGGCCGCACCGGACCCGGGGGCGATGTCGTTCGGGACGGGTACGGTGCTGGTGACCGGCGGCACCAGCGGGCTGGGCGCGCTGATCGCGCGACATCTGGTGACCGAGCACGGAGTTCGGCGGCTCTTGCTGGTCTCGCGACGCGGTCGCGACGCCGCCGGGGTCCCGGAACTCCTCGCGGAGCTGTCGGCGCTGGGCGCGCGAGTGGATGTCGAGTCGTGTGACATCGCCGATCGCGACGCGCTCATCGCGGTACTGGCGTCGGTGCCGGAGCGGTTCCCGTTGTCCGGCATCGTGCATGCCGCCGGCGTGGTGGACGACGGCATCGTCGAGACCCTGACCACGGAGCAAGTGGATCGGGTGCTGCGCCCGAAGGTGGACGGCACCTGGCTGCTGCACGAGGCGACGCGGGACGCGAATCTTTCGGCGTTCGTGGTGTTCTCGTCGCTCGCGGGGCTGGCGGGCTCGCCGGGCCAGGGCAACTACGCGGCGGCCAACTCGTTCGCCGACGCGGTGGTCCGGCTGCGCGGTGCCGCGGGCCTGCCCGCGGTGTCGGTGGCCTGGGGGCCGTGGAACGCGGGCACGGGAATGACTGGCGACCTCGGTACGGCGGGGTTGGAACGACTGCGGCGCTTGGGTTTCCGCCCGCTCGGCGATACGACGGGACTATCCCTCTTCGACGCCGCACTCACCGCGGGCTCGGCGCTGGTGGTCGGCGCGGAATTCGATCGATCGGGACTGGCGGAGCAGGCCGAGGCGGGAGCGCTCCCGAAACTGCTGAGTGCGCTGGCGCCCTCGTCCACGCGGACCGCTCGCGCCGGTGGGGATCCGGTCGGTCGGCTGGCGTCGGCCGCGCCCGCCGACCGTGCCGAGGTGGCCCTCGCCGTGACCAGGGAGCAGGCGGCGGCCGTGCTCGGGCACGCCACCGCGGAGGCGATCGACCCCGATACCGCGTTCACGGAGTTGGGTTTCGACTCGCTGGCCGGTGTGGAATTCCGCAACCGGCTGGCCGAGGCCACCGGGCTGTCGCTGCCCTCGACCCTGGTATTCGACCATCCGAGTTCCCGCGCGGTGGCGGGTTTCCTCGTCTCCAGGCTCGGTGACGCTCCGGCCGCGCGACCACGTCCGGTGCGGGTGACGTCGCGGACTCGCACGGACGAGCCGATCGCCATCGTCGGCATGAGTTGCCGTTATCCCGGCGGCGTGAGTTCCGCCGAGCAGCTGTGGCAGCTACTGGTCTCGGGTACCGACGCGATCACGCCGTTCCCCACGGACCGGGGCTGGGACCTCGATCGGCTGTACCACCCGGACCCGGACGAACCAGGCACCACCTACGTGCGCGAGGGTGGCTTCCTCACCGACGCGGGCGCGTTCGACGCCGCTTTCTTCGGGATCGGCCCCCGGGAAGCGACGGCCATGGATCCGCAGCAGCGGCTGATGCTGGAGGCCGCCTGGGAGGCGTTGGAAGACGCCGGTATCGATCCGACCGCGCTGCGCGGCAGCGACACCGGAGCGTTCGTCGGGGCGACCCCGTCCGGCTATTCCGAGCGGGTGGTCGGCGCGTACGAGGGATTCCGGATGACCGGGAACTCCGACAGCGTCACCTCGGGACGGGTGGCCTACGTCCTGGGCCTGCAGGGTCCGGCCATGACGGTGGACACGGCATGCTCCTCCTCATTGGTGGCGCTGCACTTGGCCTGCCAGGCGCTGCGAAACGGGGAAACGTCGCTGGCGCTGGCCGGCGGTGTGACGGTGTCGGGCAGCCCGGAGCTGTACGTGGACTTCGCGCGGCAGCGGGGGCTCGCGCCCGACGGGCGGTGCAAGTCGTTCGCCGCGGGCGCGGACGGCGTCGGCTGGTCGGAAGGGGTCGGCGTGCTCGCCCTGCAACGGCTTTCGGACGCTCGGCGATCGGGCCACGAGGTGCTGGCGGTGATCCGGGGGTCGGCGGTGAATTCGGACGGTGCGTCCAACGGCCTGACCGCGCCGAACGGTCCCTCGCAGGAGCGGGTGATCGCGTCGGCACTGGCGGCGGCGGGCTTGGAGCCGGCCGACGTCGACGCGGTGGAGGCACACGGCACGGGAACTCCGCTGGGCGATCCGATCGAAGCGCAGGCGCTGATCGCGACCTACGGGCAAGGGCGGACCGAACCCGTGCGGATCGGTTCGTTGAAGTCGAATATCGGCCATTCGGTGGCGGCCTCGGGCGTGGGCGGCGTGATCAAGATGGTGCAGGCCCTGCGGCACGAGATGCTGCCGAGGACGCTGCACGTGGACGCTCCCTCGCCGCACGTGGATTGGTCGGCGGGGTCGGTGCGGTTGCTGACCGAAGCGGAGCCCTGGCCCGCGGGGCAGCGGGTACGGCGGGCGGGGGTGTCGTCGTTCGGGATCAGTGGGACGAACGCGCACGTCATCGTGGAAGAAGCGCCCGCACGCGACGAACGGCCCGCCGTGCGGGACCACCGCTGCGATCCGGACGGTGTGATCGCGTGGGTGGTGTCGGCGAAATCGGAGGCCGGTCTGCGGGCGCAAGCGGAGCGGCTGCGCGCCTGGGCGGCCGAGCATCCCGACGCCGACGCCCGTGCTGTCGGACGCTCCCTGGTGGAGACCCGCGCGCAGCTGGAGTGGCGTGGCGCCGCGCTCGGCCGTGATCGGCGGCAATTGCTGGCGGGACTGGCGGAATTGGCCGCGGGTACCGGTTCCGGCGTGGTCGAAGGGACGGCCGGATCGGGTAGGACCGCGTTCCTGTTCACCGGACAGGGCGCGCAGCGCGTGGGCATGGGCGCCGAGCTGTACTCGGCCTACCCCGTGTTCGCCCACGCGTTGGACGAGGTGTGCGCCGAATTCGATCGGCTGCGCGAGAACTCGGCCGACGCGGCGCGTTCGCTTTCGGTGGGCGATCCCGTGCCGTCGTTGCGGGAGGTGATGTTCGCCGATCCGTCGGGTGTGCTGGACCGGACCGAGTGGACGCAGCCCGCCTTGTTCGCGTTCGAGGTGGCGTTGTTCCGGTTGGTGGAGTCGTTCGGGATCACCCCGGACGTGCTGATCGGGCATTCGATCGGTGAGTTGGTGGCCGCGTATGTGGCGGGAGTGTGGTCGTTGCCCGACGCCTGCGTGTTGGTGGCGGCGCGGGGACGGTTGATGGGGGCGCTGCCGGAAGGCGGGGCCATGCTCGCGGTATCCGTCTCCGAAACCGATGCGGCGCGACTACTCACCGGCTTCGGCGACCGCGCGTCGATCGCCGCGGTCAACGCGCCGGAGGCGGTGGTGATCTCCGGCGACGCGGACGCGATCGACGAGCTGGAACGAACTTTCGCGGCCCAGGGCCGCAAGACGACGCGGCTGCAGGTCAGCCACGCGTTCCACTCCGCGCGCATGGAACCCGCGCTGGCCGGCTTCCGCGCGGTCGCCGAGAAACTGACCTACCGGGAACCCATGCTGCCGATCGTGTCGAATGTGACCGGAGCGGTGGGGGAGACCTTCACCGACCCGGAGTACTGGGTCGGTCAGATCCGCGCGGCCGTCCGGTTCGCGCCCGGCATCCGGGCGCTGGCCGACACCGGCGTGCGCCGGTTCCTCGAAATCGGTCCCGACGCCGTACTCACGACCATGACCCGCGGCGTCATCGGAGACGAGCCAGGGAGCGGATGGTTGACGGCCCCGGCGGCCCGTCGCGTGGGAGCGGAAGCGCGCCAGTTCGTGACGTTCCTGGCGCGTGCGCACGTCGCCGGAACGACGGTGGACTGGCGGCCGTTGTGGGAGGGCGGCTCGTCGCGGCGAATCCCCCTGCCCACCTACGCGTTCCGTCACCAGCGGTATTGGCTGACCGCCATCGAACACACCCCCGACGTGCGGTCCTCCGGCCTGGACGATGTCGACCATCCGCTGCTCGGCGCCGCGGTCTGGCTGCCCGACTCGCACGGTGTGGTGGCGACCGGCCGGTTGTCGCTGTCGAGCCATCCGTGGCTGGCCGACCACATGATCGGCGGGACGGTGCTGTTGCCCGGCACGGCCTTCGCCGAGCTGGCGCTGTACATCGGCGCGCTGACCGGCACCCCGCGCCTGGCCGAGCTCGTGGTGACGGCGCCGCTGGCGGTGCCCGCCGACGGCTCGGTCGAATTGCGCGTGCTGGCGGACGGCCCCGACGACACCGGCGCGCGTGCGGTGTCGGTGTATTCGCGCCCGCGTCGTTCCGGCGCGCCGGAACAGGCGGAATGGATCCGGCACGCTACCGGAACCCTTGTCGCGCAGACGCCGTCGGCCGAGGCGAACCCGACGACGGAAACCTGGCCGCCTGCCGGGGCGCAGCCGGTCGATATCAGCGATATGTACACCGAGTTCGCCGACCGCGGCTACGGGCACGGGCCGCTGTTCCAGGGACTGACCGCACTGTGGCGGCGCGGCGAAGAGGTCTTCGCCGAGGTGCGCCTGCCGGAACAAGAGCATTCGGCGGCCGATCGGTTCGGGCTGCATCCGGCGTTGCTGGACGCGGCACTGCACGCGATCCGGTTCACCGGGCTCACCGGAGAACCCGCTCCGGACGAGATCTACGTGCCCTACTCGTGGGAGAACGTGGACCTGCACGCCGTGGGCGCGGGCGCGGCGCGGGTACGGCTGACCGCGGCCGAGTCCGGATCCGGTGACCGGGACAACCAGCCGATCGCGGTGACGCTCACCGATCCGCACGGGGAGCGGATCTTCCGGATCTCGGCGTTGACCATGCGCCCGATTCCGATCGACACGCTGCGTTCCGCAGGCGCCGCCCCGACCGGGCACGACCCGTATCGGCTCGGGTGGGTCCCGGTGCCGGTGGCGGAACACACCGGACTCGTCGCGGACGAGCACTGGACACGCGGCGGCGCCGACGAGTTCGTGCGCGTCGACGGAGGTTCCGTCGCCGTGATCCAGGTCGAAGAGACACCGGTGGACAGCGATGTGCCCGGCGTGGTGCGCACCCGGCTCGCCGAGACGGCGGAACGGGTCACCGGACTGCTGACCCGCCACGATCGCGTCGTCGTGGTCACCCGCGGTGCGGTCGCCGTGACGCCCGCCGCGCCGGTGGACCTCGCGGGCGCGGCGGTGTGGGGCCTCCTGCGCAGCGGGCAGCACGAGAACCCGGGACGGATCGTGCTGGTCGACGTGGCGGACCGGTCGGGATACCGCCGTGCCGTCGCGGCCGCGCTGGCCATGGCCGAGGAATCCCAGGTGGCCGTGCGCGATGGTGCGGTGTACGTGCCGCGGTTGAGCCGGGGCGGGGCGGACCGGACACGGCCGCCGCGGCCGAATCCCGACGGCACGGTGCTGATCACCGGCGGCACCGGAAGCCTTGGTGCGCTCACGGCCCGGCACCTGGTCGTCGAGCACGGTGTGCGCCGGGTGCTGGTGGCGAGCAGGCGCGGCCCGGACGCGCCGGGTGCCGCGGAACTGGCGGCGGAACTGACCGAACTGGGCGCACATGTGGAGGTGCGGTCCTGTGATGTGAGCGATCGGGCGGCCGTCGACCGGCTGCTGTCCACCGTGGCGCCGGAACATCCGCTCACCGCGGTCGTGCACACCGCGGGCGCTCTCGCCGACGGTCTCCTGACCGACCTCACCTCGGCGCGGCTCGCGACGGTGCTGGGGCCGAAGGCCGACGCGGCCTGGTATCTGCACGAAGCCACCGCCGATCTCGAACTGTCGATGTTCGTGCTCTTCTCCTCGTTCGCGGGGACGATCGGCAGCCCGGGCCAGGCCGACTACGCGGCGGCGAACGCCTTCCTCGACGCGCTCGCCCAGCACCGGCACCACCGGGGATTGCCCGCCACGTCCATCGCGTGGGGACCGTGGCGCGCGGAGAGCGGCATGACGAGCACCCTCACCGAGACCGGCATCGCGCGGATGCGCCGTGAGGGCCTGATACCGCTGGACGACGACTACGGAATGGCGTTGCTGGACAGCGTGCTGGCCGCGGGCGAGCCGACCGGTGTCGGCGTGCGTCTCGATTCCGCGGTGCTGAACGCACTGGCCGCATCGGGTGCGTTGCCCAGGATGCTCGGTTCCCTGGTCACCGCGGCGCCGCGACGGGCAGGCGGGGTGCGTTCGCTGGCACAGCAGCTTGCCGCGACCGCCGAAGCGGAGCGCGCAGGCGTCGTACTCGCCGCCGTTCGGGAGCACATCGCAGCGAGTCTCGGCCACACTTCCGGCGACGTGATCGATCCGCGTGCTCCGTTCACGGAGTTGGGATTCGACTCGCTGGCCGGCATCGAGTTCCGCAATCGCCTCGCCAAGGCCACCGGGCTGGCGCTGCCGTCGACACTCGTCTTCGACCATCCCACCGGCGAGGCCCTGGCGGCGTACCTGGGTTCCCGGATCGCGGAGATGGTGCCCGTGGACGAGCCCGCCGCCGCGCCCGCGATACCCGTGGAAACCGGGGCGAGGGGTGCGCTCACCGAGCTGGTCCTGGCAGCGCACCGGCGTGGCCGGGTCGGCGCCGCGATACCGATGCTGCTGGAGAGCGCCGAACTCGTCGACACTTTCACCGCTGCGGCAGGGTCCGGTGATCCGGCGCCGATCCCACTGAGCAGGGGCGCCGGAGCGGCGACACTGCTGTGCGTTCCGTCGTTCGTGGTCGGCACCGGGCCGCACCAGTTCGCCCGGCTCGCCAGGGAACTCGGCGGCGATCGGTCGATCGCGGCGCTGCGCCTGCCCGGTACGCAGCCGGGCGAGGCGCTGCCCGAGTCGTGGGATGTGCTGCTGGATCACTTGGCGGCGGCGGTGCGCAACCGCGGAGACGACCGGCCGGTCGTGCTCCTCGGCTACTCGGCGGGCGGCGCGATCGCGCATGCGCTGGCGCATCGGCTCGAGCGGGACGGGCGCGGACCGTCCGCGGTGATCCTGCTCGACACGTATTCACCCGACGACCCGGAACAGAACCGCCGGGTGCTGCTGAGCGCGATCGGCTCCGTACTCGACCTCGGCCACGAGGTCACCGAGATCGGTGATCACGGCTTGGTCGCCATGGCGAGATACGCGCGCCTGTTCGAGCAGCGCAGGCCGTTGTCGATCACCGCGCCGACGTTCGACCTGCGGGCCGCGACACCGCTGCCGGGGCTCGACCTCGCCGAGCCGGTGCCCGCCTGGCTGCACACCGGCGAGACGGTCGAACTCGACGCCGACCACTTCTCGATCATCGGGGCGGCGACCTCGGCCGTCGCGGCCGAGATACGGCGCTGGCTGAGCGAACTCGATGACAAGGAGCCGATCCTCGCGCGGTCGGCGGCAGGCAGTGACGGAGATCCGCGATGACCGCCGGGCGGGCGTGGCACGCGGCATCGAAGCGGCGAGACAGAGGAAATCCCATGGTCGAAGCGGCGAATGACATCGCTATCGTCGGAATGTCGTGCCGGATGCCGGGCGCTTCCGACCTGGAGAAGTTCTGGCGGTTGCTGCGCGAGGGCCGCGATGCCGTCGGGCAGGCGCCCGCCGACCGGCCCGGTCTCGAGGAGACCGCGGGATTCCTCGACTCGGCCACCGAATTCGACGCCGGATTCTTCGGCGTCCCACCGAACGAGGCGAACGCCATCGACCCCCAGCAGTTGCTCGGGCTCGAGCTCAGCTGGGAGGCGTGGGAGGACGCCGGTCTCGGGGACGCGACGGGGGCGCGGGCTGGCGTGTTCCTCGGCTGCACCGGCACCGATTTCGCCGAAATCGTTGCCGCGCAGGGCAGCACCGGCGTCGGTCGGCATTCGCTGTGGGCCGTCGGACGAGGGGTCATCGCCAACCGGATCTCGAACTACTACGGGTTCACCGGGCCGAGCATGGTCGTCGACAGCGGGCAGTCCTCGTCCCTCGTCGCGGTGCACCTGGCCTGCGAATCGATCCGCGGCGGCGAATGCGAGGTGGCCGTGGCGGGCGGGCTTAATCTCATCCTGTCTCCGTTGAGCGGCGAACGGTACGAGCAGTTCGGCGCGCATTCGGCGTCGGGGAAATGCCACACCTTCGACGACCGGGCCGACGGTACCGTCCGCGGCGAAGGCGGCGGCATGATCGTGCTCGAGCCGGTGGAGCGTGCGATCGCCGCGGGACACCGGATCTACGCCGTGATCCGTGGCAGTGCCGTCAACAACGGCAACGAGCGGCAGGTATTGAGCGCCCCGAGCGGCGCTGCCCAGGCCGCCGTCATCCGGGCCGCGCTGACGGCGGCCCGGGTCGACGGCGCATCGGTGCAGTACGTGGAATTGCACGGCACCGGCACGCCCGCGGGCGACCCGGTGGAGGCGGCGGCGCTGGGCGAAATCTACGGCGCGGGCCGCCCGGCGGGCCGGCGGCTGGCCGTGGGTTCGGTCAAGACCAACATCGGGCATCTGGAAGGCGCCGCGGGAATCGCGGGATTGATCAAGACCGCACTGTGCCTGCGGCACGGGCAGCTCGCGCCCAGCCTGAACTTCCGAAACCCCAATCCCCGTATCCCGCTGGACGAGTTGGGCCTGCGGGTGCAGACCAGCACGCAGCCGTGGACAGGCGACGCGCGTCGCCGGGCCGGTGTCTCGTCGTTCGGGATGGGGGGAACGAACGCGCACGTGATTCTCGAGGAGGCGCCCGCGACGGCTGCCGTCGAGGTGACCGGCGAGACCCGGCCCGCGGTGTGGCTGCTGTCGGCCCGGAACCGGGAAGCCTTGCGGGAGCAGGCTGTTCGTCTGCGGGAGTGGCTGGCGGAGCACCCGCGAGCCGGTACCGCCGAGGTAGCGTACTCGCTCGCCCACACCCGGACGCCGATGGAGTGGCGGGCAGCGGTGGTGGGCTCCGGCGCCGATCGGATGCGTGCCGGGCTCGCCGTCTTGGCCGACCCGGCACCCGACCTGGTCGCCGCTGATCCCACGGTGGTGTCCGGCCGGGCCGCGGCGCGCCGGGTGGTGTTCGTGTTCCCTGGCCAGGGCAGCCAGTGGGTGGGAATGGGCGCCGGACTGCTGGCGTCGGACGAGGTCTTCGCGGCGTCGATCGCGGAATGCGAGGCGGCGCTGGCGCCGTTCGTGGACTGGTCGCTGACCGATGTGCTGCGCGGGACGCCGGGAGCCGCCTCGCTGGATCGCGTGGACGTGGTGCAGCCGGTCCTGTTCGCGATGCTGGTATCGCTGGCAAGGCGGTGGCAGGCGGCCGGTGTGCGGCCGTCCGCGGTGGTGGGGCATTCGCAGGGCGAGATCGCGGCCGCGGTGGTGGCCGGTGGACTGTCGCTCGCGGACGGGGCGCGCGTGGTGGCCCTGCGATCGCGCGCGGTCGCGGAACTGCTCGCGGGCTCGGGCGGTATGGCGTCGGTCGGCTTGCCGGGTGGCGCGGTCGCCGACCGGCTGGCGGCCTTCGGCGGCCGATTGTCGGTCGCGGCGGTGAACGCGCCCGGTCAGACCGTGGTGTCCGGGGCGGCCGACGCGATCGAGCGGTTCCTGGCCGAGTGCGCGGCGGAAGGGATCTGGGCGAAACGTATTCCGGTGGACTACGCGTCGCATTCGGCGGCGGTGGAACGTATTCGCGACCGCGTGCTGGCCGACTTGGCGCCGATACAGCCGAAAGCCGGTGCGATTCCGTTCTTCTCGACGGTGACGGCCGAGTTCGTGGACACCTCCGGCCTGGACGCGGCGTACTGGTATCGCGGGTTGCGCGAGCAGGTGCGATTCGCCGAGGCGATCGAGGCGTTGCTGCGCGCGGAGATGACGGCATTCGTGGAGACGAGTCCGCATCCGGTGGTCGCCTCGGCGATCGAACTGGTGGCCGAGGCGTTGGGCGCGACCGACCGAGTGGCGGTGTGCGGCACGCTCCGGCGTGGTCACGGGGGCCCGGAGGAGTTCGCCACGGCGTCGGCCCGGGTCTACTGCGCGGGTGTCGACGCGGTGGCGGCGGAATTGGCTCCGCCGGCCGCGCGAGTCGACCTGCCGGTCTACGCGTTCCAGCGCCGCCGGTGCTGGACGCCGGAGGTCGGCGCGGGCGCGGCGGATCTGCGCCGTGCCGGGCTGGTCGCGCCGGATCATCCGATACTGGGCGCTGCGGTGCCGGTGGCGGAGCGCGACGAATGGCTGTTCACCGGGCTTCTGTCCCCCGACACCCAGCACTGGCTGGCGGATCACCTCGTCTTCGGGGCTCCCGCGGTGCCCGCGGCGGTCTGGCTCGATGTCGCGTGGAGCGTGGGCGCTCGGGTGGAGGCCGCGCAGGTCGAGGAACTGCGGATCGAGGCGTCGCTGCCCGCGAACACGCCGTGGACGATCCAGGTGCGCGTCGCGGCAGCCGACGGGAGTGGTCGGCGGACGTTCACCATCCACGCCCGGCCCGCCACCGGTGCCGCTGCGGAATGGTCTCGGTGCGCGCAGGGAGTGCTGGCCGGAGACCGAGACGAGATCCCCGCTCGGCCGGACGTCGAGTGGCCGCCCGCCGGAGCCGAACCGGTGGCCGCCGAGGAACTCTACGACCGGCTGGCAGGCCGCGGGCTCGGCTACGGTGTGGCATTCCAGGGCGTCACGGCGTCCTGGCTGCGCGGTCGCGACGCGTTCGCCGAGGTTTCGCTCGACGAGTCGGTCGGCGATCGAGGCCGGTTCGGCATCCATCCCGCGCTGCTCGATGCCATGGCGCACGCCGCGACGGATCTGCTCGCCCACGACGCACCCGCCCGGACGCCGATGCCTCTGTCGTTCACCGGCGCTCAGCTGTATCGCTCCGGCATCGCCGCCGCCCAGGTGCGGATCGAGCGGGTCGATGCGGACACCGTGCGGGTGACGGCCGTCTCCGAGGACGGCGAGCCGGTTCTGGTGATCGGCTCGCTTCGGCTGCGCATGGTCGATCGGGTGATGGACGACTCCCCGGCGGCGGTGCCCGTGTCCGCGCCGACGCGCCGCAGGCGCGCCGCGGTAGAGGGTCCGCTCGCGCCGCGGCTGTTCGCCGTCCCCGAGCCGGAGCGCGACGCGCTCGTGCTGAACGTCGTCGCCGAACAGGCCGCCGCAGTACTCGGCTACGAGTCTCCCGAGGCCGTGCCCGCCGATCTGCCGTTCACCGCCTTCGGATTCGACTCGCTGAGCGGCGTCCAGTTGCGCGACCGGCTGGCCGCGGCCACCGGACTGACGCTGCCCGCGACGCTGATGTTCGACCACCCCACGCCCACCGCGGTGGCGCGGCTGGTGCGCGCTCGGCTCGAAGGGACCGATCCCGCCGCGCCGCGTACCGTGCGCCGCGCCCGATCCGACGAGCCGATCGCCATCGTCGGGATCGGCTGCCGCTTCCCGGGCGGTGTCGGATCGGCCGAGGACCTGTGGCGTCTGGTCGCCTCCGAAACCGACGCGATCACGCCGTTTCCCGAAGACCGGGGATGGGACCTGGAGCGGCTGTTCCATCCCGATCCGGACGAGCCGGGCACGGTCTACATCCGCGAAGGCGGATTCCTCTCCGGCGCGGCGGAATTCGACGCCGGGTTCTTCGGCATCGGGCCGCGGGAGGCGGCGGCGATGGATCCGCAGCAGCGGCTGATGCTGGAAGTCGCCTGGGAGGCGTTGGAAGACGCGGGCATGGACCCCGCCGCGCTCCGCGGTACGGATGCCGGTGTGTACGTCGGCGCCTGCGCCTCCGGCTACGCCGACGGCGTGACCGGGGAGTACGAGGGTTTCCGGCTGACCGGGACGTCGCACAGCGTCATCTCCGGCCGCGTGGCCTACGCCTTCGGCCTGGAAGGTCCCGCGGTCACGATCGACACCGCGTGTTCCTCGTCGCTGGTCTCACTGCACCTGGCTTGTCAGGCGCTGCGCCAGGGCGAGACCTCCCTGGCGCTGGCCGGTGGGGTGAGCATCTCGGCGAGTCCGGCGCTGTTCGTCGACTTCGCGCGTCAGCGGGGGTTGGCGGCGGACGCGCGGTGCAAGCCCTTCTCCGCCGCGGCCGACGGCGTGACCTGGTCCGAGGGCGTCGGCGTGCTGGTCGTCGAACGCCTCGCCGACGCCCGTCGCCTCGGGCACCGGGTCCTGGCGGTCGTGCGCGGTAGCGCGATCAACCAGGACGGTGCGAGCAATGGCCTGACCGCGCCGAACGGTCCGTCGCAGGAGCGGGTGATCGCGGCGGCGCTGGCCGACGCGGGGTTGCGGCCCGCTGATGTGGACGCGGTGGAGGCGCACGGAACCGGTACCGCGCTGGGCGATCCGATCGAAGCGCAGGCGCTCATCGCCGCCTACGGCGCCGAGCGAGCGGAACCGCTGCGCATCGGATCGGTGAAATCGAATATCGGTCACGCCGTCGCGGCCGCCGGTGTCGGTGGCGTGATCAAGATGGTGCAGGCGTTGCGGCACGAGATCCTGCCGAAGACAGTGCATCTCGATGCGCCGAGTCCGCACGTGGACTGGTCGGCGGGTTCGGTGCGGCTGCTGAGCGAGCCGGAGCCCTGGCCTGCGGGCGACCGGCGGCGTCGTGCCGGGGTGTCGTCGTTCGGTATGAGCGGGACGAACGCGCACCTGATTTTGGAAGAAGCTCCGTCGCAGGCGATTTCGGCAGAGACGCCTTCCGCCGCAGATGATCCGGGTGATGGTGATCGCGGTGTCCGGACGTGGACGGTGTCCGCGCGCACCCCGGAAGCATTGCGTGCGCAAGCGGTTCGGCTCACCGAATGGCTCACCGCGCAACACGACGTGAACGTGGCGGATGTGGCGCACACACTGCTGCGGCACCGCGCGCAGCTGGAGTTTCGCGCCGCGGTGGTCGGGCGCGAACTCGGGGATCTGCGGTCCGGGCTCGCGAGTCTGGCCGAAGCCTCCGACAGCGATTCCGTGGTCACCGGCCGTGCCACGGCGCGGCGGGTGGCGTTCGTGTTCCCGGGTCAGGGCAGCCAATGGCCCGCGATGGGCGCCGAACTGCTCGCCACGCATCGAGTTTTCGCGGAGTCGATCGCGGACTGCGAGGCGGCGCTGGCGCCGTTCGTGGACTGGTCGCTGACCTCCGTCCTGCGTGGGGAGCCGGGCGCGGCATCGTTGGACCGGGTGGATGTGGTGCAGCCCGCGCTTTTCGCGGTGCTGGTGTCGCTGGCGCGAGTGTGGCGGGCGAGCGGTGTGGAGCCCGCCGCGGTGGTGGGGCATTCGCAGGGTGAGATCGCGGCGGCTGTGGTGGCGGGCGGGCTTTCGCTCGCCGACGGCGCGCGTGTGGTCGCCGTCCGGTCCCGGATCGTCGCGGAGGAACTGGCGGGCGCCGGTGGCATGGTGTCGGTCGGGCTGGCGGCAGAGGCGGTCGCGGACCGCTTGGCCGGGTTCGGGGACCGGTTGTCGGTGGCGGCGGTGAACGGGCCGGGGCAGACCGTGGTGTCGGGGGAGACCTCCGCCGTGGACGAATTCCTCGCGGCCTGCGCGGCCGACGGTGTGTGGGCGAAACGGATTCCGGTGGACTACGCGTCGCATTCGGTCGCGGTGGAAGCCATCCGCGAACGAGTCCTGACGGAGCTGGCTCCGGTCGCGCCGGTATCCGGTTCGGTGCCGTTCTTCTCGACCGTGTCCGCGGACTATGTCGACACCGCGACGCTGGACGCCGCCTACTGGTATCGCGGCCTGCGCGAGCCCGTCCGGTTCGCCGAGTCGGTCGCAACGCTGCAGCGAGCGGGTGTGAACGCCTTCATCGAGGTCAGCCCGCACCCGGTTTTGACCGTAGGGATCGAGCTGGCGGCGGATGCGATCGGCATGTCCGGCCGCGTCGCCGTGCTGGGCACCCTGAGACGCGAACTCGGCGGGCCGGAACAACTCTCGCTCGCGCTGGCGCGCGCCCACTGTGCCGGTATCGACCTGGCCGCACGGGCATTGGCGCCCGTCGCCACCCGGGTGGACTTGCCGCGGTACGCGTTCGAGCGCAAGCGGCACTGGCTGGCGCCTGGCGGTGTGCCGAATATTCGGCAGTCGGGTCTGGACGAGGCGGCGCATCCGTTGCTGGCGGCGATGGTCCGGCTGCCGGACAGCGACGAGGCGGTGTTCACCGGCCGGCTGTCGCGTTCGGCGTATCCGTGGCTGTCCGATCACGCTGTCGCGGGTGTGGCGTTGCTGCCCGGAACCGCCTTCGTGGAGCTCGTCCTGCACGTCGGCGCGGTGGTCGAGTGCACGCGGGTGTCGGAACTGGTGCTCGAGGCGCCCTTGGTGGTGCCGTCGTCGGGGACCGTCGAGCTACGGGCGGTGGCCGCCGCACCGGACGAGTCGGGCAGGCGCAGGGTGTCGGTGTACTCCCGGTCGGACGAGGCCGCATCCCGTGTCGGGCACGATGCGGCCGACCGGAGCTCGGGCACGCCGTGGGTCCGGCACGCCGTCGCCACGATCACCGCCGAAGCGGATGCGGACGAGGCGTCGGTCGTGGCCGTCCGCCCACCGGCCGCTGTGGCCGCGATCGATATCTCCGCTGTCTACGCGGAGTTGGCCGAGCGGGGCTACGAATACGGTCCGGTGTTCCAGGGACTGACCGCCCTGTGGCGCGGTGACGGCGAAATCTTCGCCGAAGTGACACTGCCGGAGCCCGGCCGCGCCGGCGCCGAATTCGGCGTACATCCGGCGTTGCTGGACGCGGCGCTGCACGCGGTCCTGCTCGGCGGGCTCGTCTCCGACGTGCCGGATGGGACGGTCGCGGTGCCGTTCTCCTGGGAGAACGTCAGGCTGTACGCGACGGGAGCGACCGCGCTGCGGGTCCACGCGTCCCTGTCCGGCTCCCCGTCCGCCGGACCGCGGATCGCGGTGACCCTCACCGATACCTCGGATCTGCCGGTGGCCGAGGTGGGCTCGTTGACCATGCGCCCGATCCCGGTCGAGGCACTCGGACGGTCCCGGCCGCGCAGCGAGGGACTCGGCTACCGGGTGGAGTGGGTCGCGTCGTCCGCGCCGGAAGTCGCGGCCGCCGGGGTCTGGAGCGAAGCCGAAGACGGCGACACCGTGCGCGTCGAGGGACGGGTGGCGACGGTGATCCGGCTCGACGAGGCCGCGGGCGGCACTGTGCCGGAATCGGTACGGAATGTAGTGACCGCGGTGACCACGCGGGTGCAGCGGCTGCTGGAGCGGAAGACGCCTATCGTCGTGGTGACTCGCCAGGCCGTGGCGGTGCATCCCGGTGAATCGGTGGATCCGATCGCGGCCGCGGCGTGGGGATTGCTGCGCACCGCCCAGAGCGAGCACCCGGACCGAATCCTCCTCGTCGACGTCGACGACTGGACCGCATACCGGGAGTGCGTCGGCCTCGTGATGACCACGAGCACCGAACCCCAGTTCGCCGTCCGCCGTGGTGTCGCGCACGTTCCGCGCTTGCACCGGGCAGCGGGCGACGTCGGGAACGCGAGCGTGGCGACGCGTGCTTCGGCGTGGGCGCTGACCCACCATGGCAAAGGTGCGCTGACCGGCGACAACCTGACGCTGATCGAGACGCAGGAGGCGTCGCGGCCGCTCGGCCCCGGTGAGGTCCGGGTGGCGCTGCGGGCGGTCGGTCTCAATTTCCGCGATGCCCTCATCGCCTTGGGGATGTACCCCGATCCGGACGCTGTGCTGGGTGTGGAGGGCGCCGGTGTGGTGGTCGAGGTGGGTTCCGAAGTGCCGAATCTCGTGCCGGGTGAACGTGTTTTCGGGTTCTTGACCGGTGTGGGGTCGGTGGTGGTGGCGGACTGCCGGTTGTTGGTGCCGATTCCCGCGGGGTGGTCGTTCGCGGAGGCGGCGGCGGTACCCGCGGTGTTCGCGACGGCGTTCTACGGATTGGTGGATGTGGCGGGGGTTCGGGGCGGGGAGCGGGTGTTGGTGCATGCCGCGACGGGTGGGGTGGGTATTGCCGCCGTGCAGTTGGGGCGGTGGTTGGGTGCGCGGTTGGTGGTGACGGCGAGTCGTCCGAAGTGGGATGTTCTGCGGGGGTTGGGTTTCGGTGACGAGGAGATCGGTGATTCGCGGTCGCTCGATTTCGAGGGGAAGTTCCGTGCGGGGCTGGGTGGAGTGGATGTGGTGTTGGATTCGTTGGCGGGTGAGTTCGTGGATGCCTCCCTGCGATTGCTGGGGGCTGGTGGCCGGTTCGTGGAGATGGGGTTGCTGGATCGGCGTGATCCCGAGCGGGTAGCCGCCGAACACCCCGGGGTGCGGTACGACAGCTTCGTCCTGCTGGATGTCGCGCCGGAACGGCTGCGGGAGATCCTGACAACGGTCGTGGAACTGTTCGAGGCCGGGATCTTGACGCCGTCCCCGCTCACCGCATGGGACCTGCGGCAGGCGCCCGAGGCATTGCGTTTCATGAGTCAGGCCCGGCATATCGGTAAGAACGTGTTGACTGTGCCTGCACCGTTGCGGCCTGAGGGCACGGTGTTGATCACGGGTGGTACCGGTGGGTTGGGTGCGTTGGCTGCTCGTCATCTGGTGACCGAGTACGGGGTGCGCAGGCTCGTGCTGGCGAGCCGACGCGGCCCGGATACACCGGGTGCGGCCGAACTCCGCGAAGAGCTCGAGGCTCTGGGTGCGCACGTGGAGGTCGTCGCCTGTGACGCGGCGGACCGGGACGCACTCGAGACGACGCTCGCGGCGATCCCGTCCGAGCATCCCCTGACCGGCGTCGTCCACGCCGCGGGTGTGCTGGCCGACGGCCTGTTCACCGGCTTGACGGCGGAGCGGGTCGCGGAGGTGTTGCGGCCGAAGGTGGATGCGGCGTGGAATCTGCACGAGGCGACGCGGCATCTGGATTTGTCTATGTTCGTGTTGTATTCGTCGGTCGCGGGTGTGATCGGTAATGCGGGGCAGGCGAATTACGCGGCGGCGAATGTGTTCCTGGACGCGCTGGCGCAGCATCGGCGGGTGAACGGCCTGGCGGCGACCTCGATCGCGTGGGGACTGTGGAGTCGCAGCACCGGTATGACGGGCGCGTTGGGTGATGCCGATATCGCCCGTTTGCGGCGGGAGGGTTTCCCGCCGTTGGGCGAGCGCGAGGGGATGACTCTGTTCGACGCGGCACTCGCGGGCGGCGCATCGTCGTTCGTGGCTGTCCGCGTCGACCGTGACGCACTGGCGGAAACCAAATCCCGTGCCCTGACAAGCGATTTGGTGCGGCCGTCCCTCCGCCGGGTCGCCGGTGCGGTGGCGCAGCGGCCGGAACTGGCCACGCGGCTGGCGGGTCGCTCGGCTGCCGAACAGGACCGCGTCGTCCTCGATCTCATCCGCGCCCAGGCGGCGGCGGTGCTGGGGCATACGAGCGCCGAGTCGATCCCGGCGGACAAACCGTTCCGCGACATCGGCTTCGACTCACTCGGTGTCATGGAATTCCGCAACAGACTGTCGGAAGCCACCGGTCTGCAACTGCCGTCGACGCTGGTCTTCGACCATCCGACCGCCACAGCTATGGCGAAGCTGGTGCGCTCTCTGGCGGCGCCGACCGCCGCCGAGCAACCCGCCGAACAGGCGCCACGCCGGGACCGCGCGGTCGACGAACCGATCGCCATCGTGGGCATGAGCTGCCGCTTCCCCGGCGGGGTCACCTCACCGGAGAGTCTCTGGGACCTGCTGGTCGCCGGCGTGGACGCCAGCGGAGACTTCCCCACCGACCGCGGCTGGGATCTCGAGCGACTGTTCGACGCCGACCCGGACAAACCGGGTACCTCCTACACCCGCCGCGGCGGATTCCTCGCGGACGCCGGTGATTTCGACGCCGGTTTCTTCGGCATCGGTCCCAGGGAGGCGTCCGCCATGGACCCCCAGCAGCGCTTGCTGCTGGAAGCGACCTGGGAGGCGCTCGAGAATGCCGGTGTCGACCCGGTCGCGTTGCGTGGCAGCGATACCGGCGTCTTCGCCGGAGCGTGCTCATCCGGCTACGGCGACCGGGTCACCGGAGAACTGGAGGGCTACCGCCTCACCGGCACCACGCACAGCGTGATCTCCGGCCGGGTGGCCTACGTCTTCGGTTTCGAAGGCCCGGCCGTCACCGTGGACACCGCGTGCTCCTCGTCGCTGGTCGCCCTGCATCAGGCCACCCGCGCCCTGCGCGACGGAGAGACCTCGCTGGCACTGGCCAGCGGTGTGACCGTCGCGGCCGATCCGTATCTCTACGTCGACTTCGCCCGCCAGCGCGGCCTGGCGCCCGATGGACGCTGCAAATCGTTCTCCGCCGACGCCGACGGCGTCGGATTCGCCGAGGGCGTGGGGGTGCTCGTGCTCGAACGGCTGTCCGATGCCCAGCGCCTCGGGCACTCCGTGCTCGCTCTCGTGCGCGGTAGCGCGATCAACCAGGACGGTGCGAGCAATGGCCTGACCGCGCCGAACGGTCCGTCGCAGGAGCGGGTGATCGGGGCGGCGCTGGCCGACGCGGGGTTGACGCACGCGGATGTCGACGCGGTGGAGGCGCACGGAACCGGGACGACGTTGGGCGATCCGATCGAGGCCCGGGCCCTGATCAATGCCTACGGGCGCGACCGCGCCGGTCGCCCGCTGCTCATCGGGTCGGTGAAATCCAATCTCGGCCACACCATCGCCGCCGCGGGCGTCGGTGGCGTGATCAAGATGGTGCAGGCGCTGCGGCACGAAACCCTGCCGAAGACACTGCACGCGGACGAGCCGAGCCCGCATGTGGACTGGTCGGCGGGCGCCGTGCGACTGCTGACCGAGGCAGAGGCGTGGCCCATCGGGGACCGGGTCCGCCGGGCGGGCGTGTCGTCCTTCGGCGTCAGCGGCACCAACGCGCACGTCATTCTGGAAGAGGCGCCCGCGGCGGGGCTGTCACCGATCGTGCCCGCTCCCGGGCCACGCATCGAGACGGTCGTGCCCTGGCTGGTGTCGGCCGAATCCGAGTCGGGCCTGCGGTCGCAGGCCGAGCGGCTACGGCAGTGGTCGATCCGCCACCCCGACGCCACACCATGGGACACCGCCCACGCGCTGCTCACCACCCGTGCGCAACTGCCGTGGCGCGGCGCCGTCGTCGGACGCGACCGGGACGAACTGCTGGCCGGGCTGGCCGAATTGGCCGCAGGCAGCCCGGGCGCGATCGCGGCGAAGACGAATGGGGCGGGCCGGACGGCGTTCCTGTTCACCGGGCAGGGCGCTCAACGCGCCGGGATGGGCGCCGGTCTGTACGCGGCGTTCGGCGTGTTCGCCACGGCCTTCGACGAGATCTGCGCCCATATCGATCCGCTGCTCGGCCGGTCGCTGCGGGAGCTGGTCTTCGACCCGGACGGCGCCGGTCTGCTGGAGCGGACCGAGTTCACCCAGCCCGCCCTGTTCGCGTTCGAGGTGGCGCTGTTCCGGCTGCTGGAATCGTTCGGCGTCGTTCCGGACGTGCTCATCGGACATTCGATCGGCGAACTGACCGCCGCGTATCTCGCCGGGGTGTGGTCACTGCCGGACGCGTGCGCGCTGGTGGTGGCGCGTGGGCGGTTGATGGGCGCATTGCCCGGCGGCGGCGCGATGCTGGCCGCGGCGATCCCCGAAGAACAGGCGGTGGATCTGCTCGAGGAGTTCGCCGGTGAGGTTTCGCTGGCCGCGGTGAACGGTCCGGGAGCGGTGGTGTTCTCCGGCGCGGCCGCCGCGATCGCCGCGATCGCCGACCGGCTGGCCACGGCGAACGCGCGGACTTCACGGCTGCGGGTGAGCCATGCGTTCCATTCGGCGGCGATGGAACCGATGCTGGACGAATTCCGCCGGGTGGCCCGAGGCTTGACCTACCATCGGCCGTCCCTGCCGATCGTGTCGAATGTGTCGGGCGCCCTGATCGATGCCGAACCGACCGACCCGGACTACTGGGTCGCCCAGGTGCGCGGGTGCGTCCGGTTCGCACCGGGGATCGCCACCCTGATCGACGACGGCGTCCGGCGGTTCGTCGAGGTCGGCCCGGATGCCGTGCTGGCCGCCATGGTTCGGCAGTGTCTGGCCGAAAAGCCCGACGCGGAAGCGGAATCGATCGTGGTCGCGGCCGCTCGGCGCTCGACCGACGAGCCGGACCAGCTCGTGACCGCGCTGGCGCAGGCCACCGCCGGAGGAGTGCCGGTGGACTGGACGCCGCTGTTCGCGGGCCGCGCGGTCGAGCGGGTAGCACTGCCGACCTACGCGTTCGAGCATCGGCGGTACTGGTTGCCACCGGTCCGGGTGGCGGATGTCTCGCGCTCGGGACTGGACGACGCGGGTCATCCACTGCTGGGCGCTCTGGTGCGGTTGCCGGATTCGCCGGATGTCGTGTTCACCGGGCGATTGTCCGGAGCGGATCATCCGTGGCTGGCCGATCACGCGGTCGGCGGGGCTGTCGTGTTCCCCGGCGCCGCCTTCGTCGAACTCGTCTTGCACGTGGGCGCGGCAGTGGACTGTCCCGCGGTGTCGGAGCTGGTGATCGAGGCGCCCTTGCCGGTGCCCGCGGCGGGTGCCGTCGAATTGCGGGTGGTCGCCGGTGGGCCGGATGAATCCGGTGCACGGGCGGTCACGGTGTATTCGCGGTCGCGGGACGGCGAGGAGCCCGGTGCCGACTCTGCCGAGTGGGTACGTCACGCGACCGCGACGGTGGCCGCGCGAGCGGATGGCCCGTCAGCCGCGTCGGTGGCGACGAGCTGGCCACCGGCAGGCTCGACCGCGCGTGAACTCACCGGCGCGTATGCGGATCTGGCCGAGCTCGGCTACGAGTACGGCCCCGCGTTCCGGGGGCTTTCCGCGCTGTGGCGCGGCGACGGTGAGGTCTTCGCCGAGGTCGTGCTGCCCGAGTCCGCTCGATCGCAGATCGGCGGGTACGGAGTGCATCCGGCGCTGCTGGACGCGGCGCTGCACTCCGTCCTGCTCGGTGGGCTGGCCGAATCGGAGGACGGCGCGGTGGCCGTGCCGCACTCGTGGGAGAACGTCAGGTTGTACGCGGCCGGAGCGACCACGGTGCGAGTCCATGCCGCCGTATCCGCCGTAGCGGCGGGAGAAACCCGAATCGCGGTGACGCTCAGCGATGTCTCGGGGCGGCCCGTGGCCGTGATCGGTGCGTTGAGCCTGCGCAGGCTCTCGGCCGATGTGTTCGCGTCGGTGCGCCGCCGCGCCTCCGGCTACGGCATCGACTGGATCGCACTGCCCGCCGTCGAGCCGAGCCTGACCGCGGCCTGGGAAGTCGCAGGTGATCTCGAGACCGTGCAGGTCGCGGGCGCGGACGCGACGGTGGTCCGCCTCGAAACCGAGGCCGAGAAGGGTGAGCTGCCCGCGATTGTGCGAGCGGTGGTGACCGCGACGACGAGTCGCGTACGAGAGCTGCTGGAACGAGAGGGTCGGGTCGTGGTGGTGACCCGGCGGGCGGCGCCGGTCCATGCCGGTGAGTCCGTCGACCCGGCCGCGGGAGCGGCGTGGGGAATGCTGCGCACCGCCCAGAGCGAGCACCCGGAGCGGATCCTGCTCGTCGACGTCGGCGACTGGGCCGATTACCGGGAGAGCGTCGTCCTGGCGCTGACTCTGAACGCCGAACCGCAACTCGCCGTCCGCGGCGGCATTCCGCACGCACCGCGTCTCCACCGTGCCGGGCGCGCGGATGACGCCCGCCTGCGTGGCGCGGAGCTATTGGTCGCCGGGACTTCCGACCACCGGGAATGGTCGTTCGCGCCGACCGGGAAAGGCACCCTGACCGCGGACAATTTCGGCCTGCGCGTACTTCGGGACGCCTGGGAGCCACTGGCTCCGGGGCAGGTGCGGGTGCGCACGATGGCGGTGGGCCTGAACTTCCGGGACGTACTCGTCTCGCTCGGCACCTACCCCGATCCGGACGCTGCGCTGGGTGTGGAGGGCGCCGGTGTGGTGGTCGAGGTGGGTTCCGACGTGACGAACCTCGTGCCGGGAGATCGAGTCTTCGGGTTCCTGCCGGGTGTGAGGTCGGTGGTGGCGGTTGATCGCCGATTGGTGGTGCGGATGCCTGCGGGGTGGTCGTTCGCGGAGGCGGCGGCGGTGCCTGCGGTGTTCGTGACGGCGTTTTATGGGTTGGTGGATGTGGCGGGGGTGCGTGCTGGGGAGCGGGTGTTGGTGCATGCGGCGACGGGTGGGGTGGGGTTGGCTGCGGTGCAGTTGGGGCGGTGGTTGGGTGCGCGGTTGGTGGCGACGGCGAGTCGTCCGAAGTGGGGTGTGTTGCGGGGGTTGGGTTTTGGTGAGGGGGAGATCGGTGATTCGCGGTCGCTCGATTTCGAGGGGAAGTTTCGTGCGGGGCTGGGTGGTGTGGATGTGGTGTTGGATTCGTTGGCGGGTGAGTTCGTGGATGCGGGGTTGCGGTTGTTGGGGCCGGGTGGCCGGTTCGTGGAGATGGGGATGCTGGATCGGCGTGATCCGGCACAGGTAGCCGCCGAACATCCCGGAGTCGCCTACACCGGTTTCATGCTCATGGACCTGGCGCCCGATCGGCTCCACGAGATCTTGACCCGCATCGTCGATCTGTTCGAGGCGGGTGTCCTCACTGCGTCTCCGCTCACCGCATGGGACATCCGGGATGTGCCCGAGGCATTGCGATTCATGAGTCAGGCTCGGCATATCGGCAAGAACGTGCTGACGGTGCCCGCGCCGTTGCGGCCTGAGGGGACGGTGTTGATCACCGGTGGTACCGGTGGGTTGGGTGCGTTGGCGGCTCGGCATCTGGTCACCGAGTACGGGGTGCGCAGGCTGGTGCTGGCGAGCCGACGCGGCCCGGATACACCGGGTGCGGGGGAGTTGCGCGACGAGCTCGTCGCTCTCGGCGCGCACGTGGACGTGGTCGCTTGCGATGCGGCGAACCGGGATTCGTTGGATGCGGTACTGGCGGCGATCCCGCCGGAGCATCGGTTGACCGGTGTCGTGCACGCGGCCGGGGTGCTGGCCGACGCGCTGCTGGAGAACATGACGGCGGAGCGGATCGCGGAGGTGTTGCGGCCGAAGGTGGATGCGGCGTGGAATCTGCACGAGGCGACGCGGCATCTGGATCTGTCGATGTTCGTGTTGTATTCGTCGATCGCGGGTGTGGTCGGTAATGCGGGGCAGGCGAATTACGCGGCGGCGAATGTGTTCCTGGACGCGCTGGCGCAACACCGGCGGGTGAACGGCCTGCCCGCGACGTCGATCGCGTGGGGGCCGTGGCAGCAGAGCACCGGCATGACGCGGACACTCGCTGACGCCGACTTCGCCCGTTTGCGGCGGGAGGGTTTCCCGCCGTTGGGCGAGCGCGAGGGGATGGCGCTGTTCGACGCCGCGCTGTCCGGTAGCAGGGCCGCGTTCGTGGCGGCCCGCATCGACCGGTCCGCGCTCACGGAGATCGCCGATCACGACCCGCGGCCGATCATGCGCGACCTGGTCGGACCCGACCGGCGCCGAGCCGAGACCGTGGTGGGTGGATCGCCGCAACCGGTGAACCGCCTTGCGGGCCTGTCGACCGCCGAGCAGGACCGCGTCGTCCTCGATCTGATCCGCGCCGAAGCCGCGGCGGTTCTCGGGAGCGCCGCCGAGACGATCGCCGCCGACAAACCCTTCAGCGACATCGGATTCGACTCACTCGGTGTCATGGAATTCCGCAACCGGTTGAAATCGGCCGCGGGCGTCCAGGTGCCCGCGACGGCGATGTTCGACTACCCGACTCCGAGGGACCTGGCGGGCTATCTCCGCCAGGAGATCGCTCCGGTGGAGGACCCGGCGAAACGGCTCGCCGCCGAAGTCGAAGCGCTGGCCCACAGTCTCGCCTCCGCCGAACTCTCCGCCGCCGACCGGTCGTCCCTGGCGACCACATTGTCCGCCCTGCTGCGTGAACTCGAAGGCAGGGACGCCGGCGCCGCCGATCCGGGCGGCGACGCCGACCACCTGGACACCGCGGACGATCACGAACTCTTCGAGTTCATCGACAACCTCAGCTGACCTCGCACGATCAGGAGCCCCACCGATGGCCGACACCGACGAGCTACGCCGCTATCTCAAGAAGACGGCGAAGGAGCTCTACGAGACCAAACAACACCTGCGCGAACTCACCGATCGGACGCGGGAGCCGATCGCCATCGTCGGTATGGCCTGCCGGTACCCCGGCGGCGTCCGTTCACCCGAGGACCTGTGGCGCGTCGCCGCCGCCGGCGTGGACGCCGTCGGGGTGTATCCGTCCGACCGTGGCTGGGACCTGGAGCGATTGTTCGATCCCGACCCGGACGTGCCGGGCACGGTCTACACGCGGGAGGGCGGTTTCCTCGATTCCGTCGCCGATTTCGACGCGGGTTTCTTCGGCATCAGCCCGCGCGAGGCCGCCGCGATGGACCCGCAGCAGCGCCTGATGCTAGAGGCGGCGTGGGAAGCGCTGGAAGACGCCGGGATCGACCCGGCCTCGCTGCGCGGTAGCGACACCGGCGTGTTCGCCGGGGTTGCCCACCAGAACTACGGGCCCCGCGTCGGCTCCCCGAATATCACGGCCGAAACGGAAGGCCACGCCTATCTGGGTGTTTCCAACAGCGTGCTGTCGGGCCGGATCGCCTACACCCTCGGGCTGGAAGGTCCTGCCGTCTCGATCGATACGGCATGCTCGTCATCGCTGGTCGCCCTGCATCTCGCGTGCCGAGCGCTGCGCAACGGTGACGCCACCCTGGCCCTGGCAGGCGGCGTCACCGTGATGTCGGACCCGTCGCTGCTCATCGCGTTCGCGCGGCAGCGCGCCCTCTCACCCGACGGACGGTGCCGGGCCTTCGCGGCGGCGGCCGACGGGACGGGTTTCTCCGAGGGACTCGGCGTGCTGGTGCTCGAACGGCTCTCCGACGCACGGCGGCTCGGGCGCACCGTCCTGGCGGTCGTGCGCGGCAGCGCGATCAACCAGGACGGCGCCAGCAACGGACTGACCGCGCCGAACGGCCGGTCGCAGGAAGCCGTGATCGGGCAGGCGTTGCGCGACGCGGGCCTCGAGCCCGCGGACGTCGACGCGGTGGAGGCGCACGGCACGGGCACGATGCTGGGCGATCCGATCGAAGCCAGGGCACTGATCGCGGCCTACGGCGCCCGGCAGGCCGACGCGCCGCTGCGTCTGGGATCGCTGAAATCCAATATCGGCCACACCTCGGCCGCGGCCGGTGTCGGCGGAGTGATCAAGATGGTGCAGGCCATGCGGCACGAGATGCTGCCGAAGACCCTGCACATCGATGCGCCCACCCCCCATGTGGACTGGTCCGCGGGCGCCGTGCGGCTGCTGCGGGACAGCGAGCCGTGGCCCGCCGGTGCCAGGGTCCGGCGCGCGGGCGTGTCGTCGTTCGGCGCCAGCGGCACCAACGCCCACGTCGTCCTCGAGGAAGCGCCCGCCGAGCCCGCCGCGGAAGGGGAGTCCGGGCCCGCTCCCACGGCGGGGATCGGGTCGAATCACGCTGCCCCACAGGTCGTCCCGTTGCTGCTGTCGGCCGGTTCCGGTGCGGCGCTGCATGCGCAGGCGGATCGCTTGCGACAGTGGATGGCGGACGACCCGGAAACGGACGCCCAGGATATCGCGCACTCGCTGCTCACCTCCCGTGCCCGGCTGGAGTGGCGCGGAGCGGTCGTCGGCCGCGACCGTGACGAACTCCTGGCCGGTCTGGCGGTACTCGCCGAGGGCCGTTCCGCGCCCGGTGTGGTCGACGACCGCGCCGGATCGGGACGCACGGCGTTCCTGTTCACCGGCCAGGGTGCGCAGCGCGCCGGGATGGGACGGGAACTGTACGCGACGTTCCCGGTGTTCGCGGCGGAGCTGGACCGAGTCTGCGCCGAATTCGATCCGCTGCTCGGACGTTCGCTGCGGGACCTGCTCCGCGCCGAGGCGGCGGACGGCGACAGCGCGCCGGGCCCGCTGGATCGGACCGAGTACACCCAGCCCGCGCTGTTCGCCTACGAGGTGGCGCTGTACCGGCTCGCCGAATCGTTCGGCCTGACACCGGATGTGCTGCTCGGCCATTCCATCGGTGAGCTCGCGGCGGCGTATGTCGCCGGAGTGTGGTCGCTGCCCGACGCGTGTGCGCTGGTGGCGGCGCGCGGGCGGTTGATGGGCGCACTGCCCGCCGGCGGCGCGATGCTGGCCGTGGCGGCGCCGGAAGCGGAGGCGTCGGCCGCGCTCGACGGGTACGCGGGCCGGGTGTCCGTGGCCGCCGTGAACGGGCCCGCTTCCGTGGTGTTGTCCGGTGACGCCGACGCCGTCGCCGAGGTCGAGCGGCTCTTCGCTGCTCAGGGCCGTCGGACGAACCGGCTGCGCGTGAGCCATGCCTTCCATTCGGCGCGGATGGAACCGATGCTGGCCGAGTTCCGTGCCGTGGCCCGCGGTGTGACCTACCGGCAGCCGACGATCCCGATCGTCTCGAACGTTTCGGGCGCACCGGCCGCTGACGAGCTGACCGATCCGGAGTACTGGGTCCGTCAGGTCCGGGCGGCCGTGCGGTTCGCCCCGGGAGTCCAGGCGCTGGCCGCCGGCGGGGTGCGACGATTCCTGGAGATCGGTCCCGACGCGGTGCTGACCGCGATGACCCGCGAATGCCTGACCGAACAACCCGATATCGAGGCCCACTGCGCGGTGGTCGCCGCCGCACGACGCGGCGCGGACGAGGTCGGGCAGTTCACCGCGTTCCTGGCCGCCGCCCACGCCGCGGGCGCCGACGTGGACTGGAGCCCGCTGTTCACCGGTCGGCCGGTGCGCCGAGTTCCGTTGCCCACCTATGCCTTCCAGCGTCAGCGGTACTGGTTGCCGCCGACCGACGGCATCGGCGATGTGGGCCGCGCCGGACTGACGGCGATGGACCATCCGATGCTCGGCGCGGCGCTGGCCCTGGCCGGTACGGACGAGTGGCTGTTCACCGGTCGCCTGTCCACGGCGTCGCAGCCGTGGCTGGCCGATCACACGGTGTTCGGCACGGTGCTGTTGCCCGGGACCGCGTTCGTGGAGTTCGCGTTGGCAGCCTGCGCGCGAGTGGATGCCGGGACGATCGACGAGCTGGTCCTGGAGGCGCCGCTGCGGCTGGACGAGGGAACCGAAGTAGATATCCAGATCAGTGTCGAAGCGCCCGACGACGCCGGGCGCAGGCGCTTCGTCATCGCTTCGCGGGCCGTCGGCGACCCGACCGCCGGATCCACGCACGCCCGCGGTGTACTCGCTCCCGACACGGGAAACGCGGCGGTGCCCGCTGATACGGACGACCCGTTCCAGGACGACGACGCGACCACCGGAGCGGCGCTCTACGACCAACTGGCCGCCCGCGGTCTCGACTACGGACCCGCCTTCCAGGGCGTGCGCCGGTTCGTGCGCCGCGGCGACTCCGTCGTGGCCGAGGTGCGGCTCGGCGAGACCGATTCGGACGCTTCGCGCTTCGGCGTGCACCCCGCACTGCTGGATGCCGCGTTGCACGCCGCCGTCGACCTATTGTCCGCTGATTTCGCCGACAACCAGGCGCCGCTGCCGTTCTCGTTCACCGGCGTGCGGTTGCATCGCGGTGGCGCGAGCGCGGCACGCGTGCTGATCCGGCGGACGGGCTCCGAAGGGGCGCGGGTAGAGCTCCGCGACGATACGGACGCGTTGCTGCTGACGATCGATGCGCTGCGGGCGCGGCCGGTCGACAGCGACACGGTGCGCAGCGCGCGCTCCGCCGGACCCCACCGTCTCTACGATGTGCGGTGGGCCACGGTGGCTTCCGGCGCCGGGTCCGGCGCGGTGCGGCTGGCGGCGGTCGGCGGACCGTCGGAATCCGCTTTCGAGGAACACTATTCGGATATGGCCGCGCTGGTAGCGGCCGCGGATACCGACACCCCGAGAGCGGACACCCGAGCGCAGCCCGACGCCGTGGTGTGGTTCGCCGAGTCCGGTCCCGGGCACGCCGTCAGCACCGAGGCCGACCGGGTGCGCCGGAGCGTGAACACCGCGCTGGCGGCGGTGCGGTCCTGGTTACGCCTCCCCGAGTCCGGCGACACCCGGCTGGTCGCGGTGACCCGTAACGGCGCCGGACTGCCCGGCGAGGATCCGGATCTGGCGGCCGCGGCGCTCTGGGGCCTGCTGCGCAGCGCGCAGTCGGAGCATCCCGGCCGGATCATGCTGGTGGACGCCGAGAGCGACGCGGTCATCGGGCCCGAGCTGATCTCGGCGGCCCTCGCGACCGACGAGCCGCAGCTCGCGGCGCGTGGCGGCGAGCTGGTCGCGCCCCGGCTCGCCCGGCGTGACGACGCGCCCGGCGCGGCCGTCACCCTGGGCCGAGGCACGGTGCTGATCACCGGCGGGACCGGTGGGTTGGGCGCGCTGGTGGCCCGGCACCTGGTCGCGACCCACGGTGTGCGGGATCTCGTTCTGGTGTCACGCCGCGGCGAACGGGCCGACGGTGTGCGCGAACTGGTGGCCGAACTGGCCGGACTCGGTGCTCGGCCGCGGGTACTGGCCTGCGACGTCGGCGACCGCGCCGCGGTGCGCGCCCTGCTCGACCAGCTGGCCGACGGTCCGGAGCTGACCGCCGTCGTCCATGCCGCCGGCGTCCTGGACGACGCGACGCTCGACGCACTCACGCCCGACCGGATCGAGCGGGTGTTCGCGCCGAAGGTCGACGCCGCACTACACCTGGACGAACTCACCCGTGACCGGAATCTGTCGGCGTTCGTGCTGTTCTCCTCGATCGCGGCGGTCCTTGGCTCGGCGGGCCAGGGCAACTATGCCGCCGCGAACTCGGTGCTGGACGCGCTGGCCCGGCGGCGCGTCGCGGCGGGCCTGCCCGCGGTCTCGGTGGCCTGGGGCCCGTGGAACCAGAGCGGCGGGATGACCGCCGAACTGGGACGCGCGGGCCTGGACCGCTTGTCCCGCATGGGCTTCCGACCCTTGGCCGAGTCCGACGGGCTCGCGCTGTTCGACCGGGCGGCGGGCGCGCAGATGCCGCTGGTCGCCGCCGTGGACTTCGATACCGCGGCATTGTCCGCGCAGGCCCGCGCGGATCTGCTGCCGCCGCTGCTACGTTCGCTGGTAGCGGCACCGCGCCGTGCTGAGGGCGGCGGCGAACTGGCCGAGCGGCTCGCGTCGGCGCCACCGGACCGGCACGACGCGATCGTGCTGGATTTCGTGCGCCATCAGGTCGCCGAGGTACTTGGACACGCCACGGGCGAACAGATCGAGGCCGACAAGCCGTTCAGCGAACTGGGCTTCGATTCGCTGGGCGCGGTGGACCTGCGCAACCGCCTCACCAAGGCCACCGGTCTGCGTCTGCCGTCGACGCTGGCCTTCGATCACCCGACGTCCGCGGCGGTCGCCCGGCTGCTGCGTTCCCGGATCGACGGCGCGGGGCAGGGCGTGCGCCCGACGCGGAAGCGCGCGCGAGCCGACGAACCGATCGCGATCGTCGGCATGGCCTGCCGGTACCCCGGCGGAGTCGCGTCGCCGGACGATCTGTGGAATTTGGTGGCCTCGGGGACGGACGCCATTTCCGAGTTTCCCGCCGATCGCGGCTGGGATCTTGATCGCCTGATCGATCCCGATCCCGAACACACCGGAACCTCCTACGTGAACGAGGGCGGGTTCTTGACGGACGCGGCCGATTTCGACGCCGGATTCTTCGGCATCGGCCCGCGGGAGGCGAACGCGATGGACCCGCAGCAGCGTTTGCTGCTGGAGGTGTCGTGGGAAGCGCTCGAGCACGCGGGCATCGATCCGACGTCGCTGCGGGGCACCGACACCGGCGTCTACACCGGGGTGATGTACCAGGACTACGAGGTCTTGACCCGCAAGGCCGGACCCGAGGCCGAAGGCTACGTGGGCACCGGCTCGGCGGCCAGCGTGGTCTCGGGACGCATCGCCTATTCGCTCGGTCTGGAAGGCCCCGCGATGACTGTGGATACGGCGTGCTCGTCCTCGCTGGTGGCACTGCACGTGGCGTGCCGTGCGCTGCGACAGGGGGAGAGTTCGCTCGCCCTGGTGGGCGGTGCGACGGTGATGGCCACGCCCACGGTTTTCGTGGAATTCTCCCGCCAGCGCGGACTGGCGCCGGACGGGCGGTGCAAATCGTTCTCGGCCGCCGCCGACGGTGTGGCGTGGGCGGAGGGCGCGGCCGTCCTGGTGGTCGAACGGCTTCCGGACGCACGGCGACTCGGCCACAACGTGCTCGCGGTGGTGCGCGGCAGCGCGGTGAACCAGGACGGCGCCAGCAACGGTCTCACCGCGCCGAACGGTCCGTCGCAGGAGCGGGTGATCGCGGCGGCGCTGGCCGATGCCGGGCTCGGGCCGTCGGACGTGGATGCCGTGGAAGCGCACGGCACCGGAACGACACTGGGCGACCCGATCGAGGCGCAGGCGTTGCTCGCCACCTACGGCCAGGGCCGCCCGGAAGGTCCGCTGCGTGTCGGTTCGCTCAAATCCAACATCGGCCACACCCAGGCGGCGGCCGGTGTGGGCGGCGTGATCAAAATGGTGCAGGCGCTGCGCCACGAGATGCTGCCGAGAACCCTGCACGCGGAGGAACTCTCACCGCATGTGGACTGGTCGGCCGGATCGGTGCGCGTGCTGACCGACGCCGAATCGTGGACCTCGGGCAGCCGGATACGACGCGCGGGGGTGTCGTCGTTCGGTATCAGCGGCACGAACGCGCACGTGATCCTCGAGGAGGCGCCACCGTCCACGCGTGCCGAGCGACCGGCGGCGGACTCCGGCCCGGTAGCGGGCGGCGTGGTACCGCTGGTGGTCTCCGCGAAATCCGCGGAAGCCCTGCGCGGTCAGGCCGAACGCTTGCGCTCCTGGCTGGCCGATGCGCCGGAGATCGACCCGGGGCGGGTGGCGCGTGCCCTGCTCGACTCGCGCGCGCTGCTGGATCGCCGCGGCGTGGTCGTCGGCCGCGACCGGGAGGAACTGCTCGCCGGGCTGGCCGCGCTGGCGGCGGGAACGACGTCGCCGCACGCGGTCGAGGCACCGGCCGTGCCGGGTACGACGGCCTTCCTCTTCACCGGTGGTGGCGCGCAGCGAGTCGGCATGGGTGCCGGCCTGTACCAGGCGTTTCCGGTGTTCGCGACCGCGCTGGACGAGGTGTGCGCCGAGTTCGACCGCCATCTCGGGGGTTCCCTGCGGGAGGTGATGTTCACCGACGAGGCCGGGGTGCTGGACCGGATGGACTGGATGCAGCCCGCGTTGTTCGCTTTCGAGGTGGCGATGTTCCGGCTGCTCGAGTCGTACGGTCTCCTACCGGACGTGCTCGCGGGTCACTCGCTGGGCGAACTCGTCGCGGCCTATGTGTCCGGGGTCTGGTCGCTGACCGACGCCTGCGCGCTGGTGGCGGCGCGGGGACGACTGATGGGTGCGGCGCCCGCCGGTGGGGCGATGCTGGCGGCCGCGGTGTCGGAGACGGAAGCGGAGGAACTGCTGACCGGTCTCGCCGACCGGCTCGCGATCGGGGCGGTGAACGGTCCGGAGTCGGTGGTGTTCTCGGGATACGCCGATGCCGTCGACGAGATGCGGCGGCGGCTGACCGAGGCGGGACGGAAGAACACCCTGCTGCGGATCTCCCACGCGTCCCATTCGATGTTGATGGAACCCGTCCTCGACGAATTCCGCGCGGTGGCGGAGGGACTGACCTATCGCGAGCCCACCGTGCCGATCGTGTCGAATGTATCCGGCACGCGGGCCGGCGACGAAATGCGCGATCCGGGCTACTGGGTGGCGCAGGTGCGCGGCTGTGTGCGCTTCGCGCCCGGGGTGCGCAGTCTCCTCGACTCCGGGGTGCGGCGTTTCATCGAAGTCGGACCGGACGCCGCGCTCACCGCGATGACCGGAGAATGCTTGGCCGAGCGTCCGGAAGTGGCGGCGAAGTCACTGGTGGCGGCCTCGTCCAGGCGTTCGGTCGACGAGGTGACCCAGTTCGTCACGCTCCTCGCCCAGTCCTTCGCGGCAGGCGCACCGGTGCGGCTGCGGTCGCTGCTGCCGGGAGCGGACGCACGGGTGGAGCTGCCGACGTACGCGTTCCAGCGCCGCCGGTACTGGGTGCGACCGGCTCCCGAAGTCGTGACCGGCTCGTTCGGCCATCCACTGCTGACCAGCGCGGTGCCGGTCGCGGGCAGGGACGAATGGTTGTTCACCGGCCGGTTCTCCGCGCGCACCCAGCCGTGGATCGGCGACCACGCGGTGTTCGGCTCGGTATTGCTGCCCGGGACGGCCTTCGCGGAGATGGCGCTCGCCGCGGGCGCGCAGGTGGACGCCGGGGTGGTCGGCGAATTGCTGCTGCAAGCTCCGTTGCCGCTCACCGCGACCGCCGAGATCGAGCTCCAATTGAGCGTCGGGGCGCGCGACGAGCAAGGGCGGCGCGGATTCGCCGTGCACTCCCGCGCGGCCGATCGGGAGTCCGACGGCACGGACCCGTGGGTGCGGCATGCGAGCGGCGTCCTGACCACCGCCGACCACGACCACGCGCCGGTGTGGAGCGAACCGGTGTGGCCGCCGTCCGGCGCGGAGCCGTCGGACGGGTCGCTCTACGACCGGCTGGCGGAGCGCGGCTTCGACTACGGTCCCGGTTTCCAGGGCGTCACCGCGTTGTGGACGCGCGGCGAGCAGACCTTCGCCGAGGTGTCCCTCGACGAATCCGTGGGCGTCGCGGCGGCTCCGTTCGGCATCCATCCGGCGCTGCTGGACGCATGCCTGCACGCGGCGCTCGGCGAGCTGATCGGCGACCTGCCCGCCGGGCAGGTGCCGTTGCCCTTCTCCTTCACCGGTGTGCGCTTGTGGCGCTCCGGTGTCACCGCGGCGCGCGTTCGCGTCGTCCGGGATGCCGAGGGGCAGGTCACGATCGACATCGCGGACGACACCGGCTCGCTCGTCGCGCGCGTCGATGCGGTCTCCGCACGTCCGATCGCGGCCGACGCGCTGGGCGCGGCGCATCCGGGACGCCGTACGGCACCCCTGACCCTGAGCTGGACGCGCGCGGAGCTACCCGCGCTGCGGGCGGTGCCCGACCGTGTGGCGACGATGGGGCAGGCGCGAGTGTCCGGTGTCGACCGTCACTACCTCGACGCGTCGGAAGTCGCTGCGGCCGAACAGGTTCCGGATATCGTCGTCTGGTCGCTCCCGGAGGGACCTGCGGCCACCGCTGACCCGGTCGAGCCCGGGACGGTGCGGGAGGCGACCCGCACCGCCTGGGAGCTGCTGCGCTCCTGGTTGTCGCTCGAGCGGCTGGCGGACACTCGCCTCGTGGTGGCGACCCGCCGCGCGACGGGCCTGAACGGAGAACCGGTCGATCTGGCCGCCGCCGCCGTCACCGGTTTGGTCCGCAGCGCACAGTCGGAACAACCGGGTCGTATCGTGCTGCTGGACCACGACGGAGACCTGGACGCCGCGACGGTGCTCGGCGTGCTCGAATCGGGGCACGCCCAAGTGGCGGTCCACACGGGCGAGATCTACCTCCCGCGCCTGGCCTATGGCGACGTACCTGCCGAAGAACCCGAAAACATCCGCAGCACAAGCGCTTTCGGCGATGGCACGGTGCTGATCACGGGCGGAACCAGCGGATTGGGCGCGGTGATCGCGCGGCACCTGGTCACCGCACACGGTGTCCGGCATCTGCTGCTGGTGTCGCGGCGCGGCGCGGCGGCCGACGGTGTCGCGGAACTGATCGCCGAGCTGGAACGGCTCGGTGCGCGCACCCGGGTCGCCGCGTGCGACGTGGCCGATCGCGCGGCCTTGGCCACCGTGCTCGAGTCGATCGGGACCGAGCACCCGCTGTCGGCGGTGATCCACTCCGCGGGCCTGATCGACGACGCCACCATCGAGACGCTGACCGCTCAGCGGATCGATCGCGTACTCGCGCCCAAGGTCGACGGCGCGCTGCACCTGGACGAGCTCACCCGGGGCCACGACCTGTCGGCGTTCGTCGTGTTCTCCTCGGCCGCGGCGATTCTCGGATCGCCCGGACAGGGCAACTACGCGGCCGCGAACGCGTTCCTCGACGGGCTCGCGCAGTCCCGGCGAGCGCAGGGGCTGCCCGCCTTGTCGGTCGCCTGGGGTTTGTGGAACCAGGACACGGGCATGACCGCCGAAATGGACCGGGCCGCGCTGGCGCGGCTGGAGCGTATGGGTCTGCGGATCCTCGGTGACTCCGACGGTACGGCGCTGTTCGACGCGGCGCTCGCCACGGATGCGGCCATGGTCGCCTGCGTCGAATTCGACAAGTCCGCCCTGGCCGCGCAGGCGCGTGCGGGGCTGCTGCCCGAAGTGCTGGGCGGCTTGGTCGTCGGCCGCGCCCGCTGGGTCTCCAGCGCAACCGCCACCGGCGGCCTGCTGGCCGACCTGCTCGCCACCGCGCCGGAGGACGAACGCGACGCGCTGGTGCTCGGATTCGTCCGCGAACACGCCGCGGCGGTGCTGGGATACCAGTCCGCGGCGGCGATCGATCCCGAAACTCCGTTCAACGAGATGGGTTTCGATTCACTCGGCGGCGTCGAGCTGCGCAACCGGCTGTCGGAGGGCACGGGCACGCGACTGCCCTCGACGCTGGTGTTCAACTACCCGACGGCGAGCGCGGTGGCGAAACTGCTGCGGTCGCAATGGGAAGCGACCGCGACCACCTCGGCGATCGATGACCAGATCGCCGCGCTCGCCGCGCTGCTGGCGACCCTGCCGTCGGAGGAGGACAAGG
Source organism: Nocardia sichangensis (assembly GCF_047200615.1). NCBI lineage: Bacteria > Bacillati > Actinomycetota > Actinomycetes > Mycobacteriales > Nocardiaceae > Nocardia > Nocardia sichangensis. The sequence continues at coordinate 45,650 of NZ_JBJZOK010000021.1, read as the reverse complement.
CGCGGCTGGCCGAGCGGATCCGCGCGACGCTGACCGACGCCATCGACGAACCCGCGCCCGAGCCCGCGCCGGTCGCCGATCAGGGCCGCGACGCCGTCGAGGCGGCCGCCACGGCGGACGAACTGTTCGCTCTCATCGACCAGCAGATCAGCGGAAAGTAGAGGAAGGCCATGACATCCGACGACGTGTCGGCGATCGAAGTGACCGATGGCGTGCGCTCGCTGCACCTGGAGTGGGACGACCCCGGCATCGCCGTGCTGGGCATGATCCAGCTCACCAGGGACGAACTCGTCGAGCGTATCCGTACCGGCGAACTGCCGCTGCCGCCACTGGCCAAACTACTCAACATCGAGGTCGTCGACGCCGCGCCGGGGCGGATGACGCTGCGCCTCACGCCGGACGAGCGGCATGTGAACTTCCTCGGTGTGGTCGGTGGCGGCGTGGTCGGCGCGGTACTCGACGTCGCGATGTGGGGTGCGGTGCAACTGTCGGTGCAGGACAAGTCCATGCTCACGACGGTGAGCATGACGTCCAATCTGGTGCGCGGGGTCTCGCACACCCAGAGGGCGTTGGAGGCGGTCGCGGAGGCGGTGCACGTCGGCCGGACGACGGCCACCGCCGAGAGCCGTCTCGTCGATGCCGCGGGGAAGGTCTACGCGACCGCGACCGCCACGTTCGTCCGGATGGGCGGCGGCAACGGGTGAATTCCGGCGGCCCGGGGACCAGGTCCCCGGGCCGTCCGGGATCAGAGTTCGGCCGCGAGCTGGGTGCCCTGCTGGATGGCGCGCTTGGCGTCGAGCTCCTTCGCTTCGTCGGCGCCGCCGATGAGATGCACCCGCACGCCACGCGATTCGAGCTGGTCGTGCAGGTCGCGCACCGATTCCTGGCCCGCGCACACCACCACGTTGTCCACTTCGATCACGCGCGGCGCCTGCCGCTGCGGACCGAAGCTGACGTGCAGTCCGCGATCGTCGATCCGTTCGTAGTTGATCCCGCCGATCTGCTGGACTCCGCGCGCGTCCAGCGCGGCGCGGTGGATCCAGCCGGTCGTCTTACCCAAGGTCAGTCCGAACGGCCCCGACTTGCGTTGCAGCAAGGTCGCTTCCCGGATCGCCCTGGCAGGCCGAGGGGTTCGCAACTGGCCGCGAGCGTGGATGTCGTCGGTGACACCCCACTCGTCGCGCCATTCGTCGAGCGCGAGGGGGCCTTGGTGGACCGCGGTCAAGAATTCGCCGACGTCGAACCCGATTCCGCCCGCACCGACGACGGCCACCCGGTTGCCCACGGGCTTCTCCTGCCGGATCAGTTCCGGATAGGACAGCACCATGGGGTGATCGATACCGGGGATCGCGGGAATTCGAGGGCGCACGCCGGTGGCCAGCACCACCTCGTCCCAGCCTCCCGCGGCGAGTTGTTCGGCGGTGGCCCGGGCATTCAGATGCACGGTGACGCCGGTGAGTTCGAGTTTGCGCCGGTAATACCGGATCGTCTCGTCGAACTCCTCCTTGCCGGGGATGCGGCGGGCGAGATCGAATTGTCCGCCGATCCGGTCCTCGGCTTCGAACAGTTCCACCTGATGCCCGCGCTCGGCCAGGCCGATCGCGGCCGACAACCCGGCGGGACCGGCGCCGACGACGGCGATGCGCTTGGCCCGCCTGGTGGGCAGCAGTTGCAGCAGCGTCTCGTGGCACGCGCGGGGATTCACCAGGCAGGACACGGTCTGCCGGGTGAAGGTGTGGTCCAGGCAGGCCTGGTTGCATGCGATGCAGGTGTTGATCTCGTCCACCCGCGATCCGGCGGCCTTGTTCACCCATTCCGGATCGGCCAGCAGCGGGCGGGCCAGCGAGATGAGGTCCGCCTCGCCGCGCTCCAGGATCTGCTCGGCGACCTCGGGCATGTTGATCCGGTTCGACGCGCACACCGGAATCGAGACATGTTCCTTGAGCGCCGCGGTGTATCCGACGAACGCGGCACGTGGCACCGAGGTGACGATCGTCGGCACCCGCGACTCGTGCCAGCCGATATCGGTGTTGATGACGTCGACTCCGGCGGCTTCGAGTTCCTTCGCCAGGTCGATGATCTCGGCGTAGGTCTGCCCGTCCTCGACGAATTCGGCCAGCGACATCCGGAACATGATGAGCAGGTCGTCGCCGACGGCGGCCCTGGTCCGTGCGGCGACCTCGACCGGGAATCGCCGCCGGTTCGCCGCCGATCCGCCCCAGCGATCGGTCCGGGTGTTGGTGCGCGGCGCGAGGAACTGGTTGATCAGAAAGCCTTCGCCGCCCATGATCTCGACGCCGTCGTATCCGGCCAGCCGCGCCAACCGCGCGCAGCGCACGTGATCGGCGATCGTGGTCTCGATCTCCTGCTCGGTGAACGCCCGCGGTTCGAACGCGGTGAGCGGCGACGCCACCGCCGAGGGTGCCAGATTGGTGGGGATGTTCGAATCGCGCCCACCGTGCAGGATCTGCAGCGCGATCTTGCCTCCCGCTTCGTGAACGGCGTCGGTGATCACGCGGTGCCGCTCGGCGTCGGTCTCGTCCAGCATCGCGCACGCGAACGGCCACAGCCATCCGTCGCGGCTGGGGGAGTAGCCGCCGGTGACGATCAGCCCCACGCCGCCGCGTGCGCGTTCGGCGAAGAACGCGGCCAGCCGGTCGATGTGCCAGGCCCGATCTTCCAGCCCGGTGTGCATGGAGCCCATGACAACTCGGTTGCGGAGTTTCACCCTCCCCAGCTCGATCGGCGACAGCAAATGCGGAAAGGCGGAACTCATGGGATGAACCTAACGGTAGCTACCCACCTCCGCAATGGCTGGCGCGGCATGCCATCTGCGATGTACGGCCCGATATGGACAACCGGGTGTTCTGAGGGCGACAACCCGGCAACCTGCGACTCGACCGCCTTCGCCGCCACCGCGAACCAAGCGCCGGGCACGGCTTCGCTACCCGCCGTGCCGAGCGCATACGCCGGGAAGGCCCGCAGCGGATCACACCTCCTGTCGCGCGGCGACCATCGCGTCCACAGTCGCCGGGGACAACATCTCGTCCGCGACCAGACCCGCCAGCCCCACGAACGCGCCGTTCTCACCCAGCCGCGAGGGGCCGAGGTCGAGATCGCGCAACGCGCTCGGATGCGCGTTCGACTCGACGCCGCGCCGCACCCCCTCGAGAAACGGCGGCAGCACCCCGATCGCCCCGCCGACGCGGACATGGGCCGGATTCACGATCGACACCATCGTCGCGAGCACGGTACCGACCAGGCGCCCGGCCCGCTCGGTCGAGCGAATCGCCTCGGGGCTGCCGTGGCCGACCAGCCGGACCACGTCGGCCGTCGTGCGTACGCCCAGTTCCCGGGCCAGCGCCTGCCCGCCCGCGCCCGCCGCCACACACCCACGGCGGCCGCAGCTGCAGAGCTGCCGACTGCCCTCGATCCGCAGGTGCCCGATCTCGCCCGCCGAGCCGCTCACGCCACGGTGCACGCGCCCGGAGATCACCACGCCCGCACCGATTCCGGTCCCCACCTTCACACCGACAAGGGTCGCGGCCGGACGGTCCAGCGCGCGGAAGTCGCCGAATGCCAGCGCATTCGCGTCGTTCTCCAGCAGCACCGGGACACCGAGCGCGTCGGCGAACGGTTCGCGCAGCGCAGCGCCGTTCCAGTCCGGCATGGTCGGCGGCGCGACGGTCACTCCGCTGTCGTGGTCGATCTGGCCCGGCACCGACAGGCCGATCGCGCACAAGGTTTCGGCTCGCCCGGTCCGCCGCAACAGCTTCCTTCCCGTGTCGAGCAGCATCGGCACGACCTCGGTCGGACTGTGCCGCAGGGGCAACCGCCGGTGTTCTCTCGCGAACACCGTCCCGCGCAGGTCGACCACGGCCAGCGTGGCATGGCTCTGTCCGAGATCGGCGACGAGCGCGGTGCTTCCGGTGTCGTCGACCTCGAGCATTTCGGCGCGCCGTCCTCCGCTCGATTCCTTGTGCCCCGCGTGGCGGACGAGCCCGAGACCACGCAGCGCCTCCAGCCGCTCGGTCAGCGTCACCCGCGACAACCCCGCGAGTTCCTGCAGCTCGAGCCGGGTCAGCGGCCCCGTGGCGCGCAGCAGGGCGAGCACATGTCCTGGCGAAGTGGGGCTGGAGGGTGTCGCGGGCATATTGACAATATCTCTCAGCGCACTTATGTTAACCAACCTGACAAAAGTCTGAAACCCGTTGTGCCCTAACAGGAGCCATGCATGCTGGTATCCGGTTCGACGCGCAGATCCTTCCTGCGCGCGGTGGGCTCCGGCGCGGCGGCCCTGTCCGCCGCGGCCTGTACCGGATTCGCGACCAGCGGCAACGGCGGCATGATCTTCCTGTCCACCCAGTTCCGTCCCGCCGACGAGGCCGAGCGTTTCCGTACCCTGCTGGCCGCCGCCGCGCCCGGCGTCGGCTATGTGACCATCGAGGAGAGCCCGTTCGCGAGCCAGGTGCGCAGCCAGGTCGACGCCGGCGCGACCAAGATCGGTCTGCTCGGCGGTCTGCACGGCGACCTCGCCCCGCTCGCCGACGGCTACCTGGAAGACCTCACCGGTCTGCTCGCCGACTTCGGCGCCCGCGGCTGGTCGGCGGAATACCTGAAACTCGCGAAGGTCGGCACCGACCGTACGTGGTACATCCCATGGGCCACGGCGAGTTACGTCCTCGCCGCGCACGCGGACGCGCTCGAACACCTGCCGCCCGGAGTCGATGCCGCGTCGCTGACCTATGACCAGTTCCTCGACTGGGCCGTCGCCGCGCGCCGCGCCAACGGCAATCGCCCCGTGCTCGGCCTGCCCGCGGGCCCCAAGGGCCTGCTGCACCGGTTCGTCCAGGGCTTCCTGCTGCCCTCGTTCACCGGCGGCCAGATCACCACGTTCCGCTCGAACGAGGCCGTGACGGCCTGGCAGTACCTGCGTGAGCTGTGGGCCAACTGCGTCCAGTCGAGTACGAATTTCGACTTCATGCAGGAGCCGCTCGACAGCGGCGAGGCGCGGATGGCGTGGGACCACGTCGTGCGCTTGGTCCACGCGCCCGAGCGCGACCCGCGCGACTGGCGGATGCTTCCGGCGCCGCGGGGCGCACACGGCCTCGGCTATATGGCCGTGATCGCCGGGCTCGCGATCCCCAAGGGCAGTACGGACCCCGAACTCGCGCAGCGGACGATCAGCACGCTCACCCGCCCGGAAACCCAACTGCGGCTGCTTCGTTCCAACGGCTTCTTCCCGGCGGTCGACACGGCGATCCCCGCCGATCTGCCACCGGCTGTCCAGCTCGAGGCCGACGCGGTGCGCAAGCAGCAGGAGGCGCCCGGCGCCATTCTCTCGTTGCCGCCGGTGGGTCTGGGTCAGCGTGAAGGTGAGGTGAGCAAGGTCTTCAAAGACAGCTTCCGTTCGATCGTGCTGGACGGGGCGGATATCCGCTCCACGCTGGATCAGCAGGCCCGGGTGCTGCAAGGCATCCTCGACGAGCTGAAAGTGCCGTGCTGGGCGCCCGACCCGGCCGCACAGCTCTGCCGGGTTGGATGAGCCATGATGTCGCGTCTACGCTCCCCGTGGATCCTGCTGCTGCCGTCGATCGTCCTGATGTCGGCCCTGTTCGGCTGGCCGCTCGTGCAGGCCGTGCTCGAGGCGTTCCGTGGCGGCGACGGATTCACCCTCGCCAACTGGGACCGGCTGTTCGACGATCCCTACGTCCTCCCCGCGCTGCGCAACACCCTCCTGCTGATCGCGATCGTCGTGCCGGTCCAACTGGTGCTCGCCGTCGCCATGGCACTGCTCATGCAGGCCTGGCCGCGGTTCGCCGGCGGCCACTTCTACCTGTGGTGCCTGCCGCTGGCGATCTCCGAACTGGCCGCGGGCCTGGTATGGCTGTCCATCTTCGACAACCGCGGCTACCTGAACTCGCTGCTGGTCGGCATCGGGCTCTCCGACGACGGCGTGCAGTGGCTCGGCTACCGGAACGCGGGCACCATGCTGCTCGCCGTGGTGGTCGCCGAGATCTGGCGCGCGACGTCACTGGTGTTCGTCATCGTGGTGGCGGGCGTGCAGATGATCCCGCGCGACTACGACGAGGCCGCGCAGGTGTTCGGAGCGAACCTGTGGCAGCGGCTGCGGCATGTGACGCTGCCGCTGCTGGGTCCGAGCTTGCAAGTGGCGCTGATCTTGCGGACCATCCTCGCGCTGCAGGCTTTCGCCGTGGCGCAGGCATTGACCGGCCGGGACTTTCCGCTGCTGGTCGGCGAGACCTACGAGTGGTACGCGAATCTGCAGAATCCCGCGGTCGCCAGCGCTGTCTCGCTGATCGTGCTGGCGATCTCGCTCGCTACCGCGGTGTTCTACCTGCGTGCGGTCCGGCAACCGGAGCAGGCCCGATGAGTCGTGATCATGCGGCAGAGGGCCGAAGGAGGCGAGGAGCGCGATGAACTCGGCCGAGGCGCCGTCGCGGCGCGTGCTGCCACCGATCGACCGCGCACCCCTGCGCAGGCGCCGCCTGCGCGCGGTGGGGGTGCAGGCGGCCTGCACTGCTGTAAGCCTGTTCATGGCGCTGCCGATCGTGCTCATCGGACTCGCCGCGTTGTCCTCCCGCGAGGCGCTCAACGAGTTCCCGAAGTCGCTCGTCCCGAAGGAGTTCTCCACCGAGACCCTGGTCTCGTTCTTCCGCGCGACCGGGACCCTTGCCGCACTGGGCAACTCGGTGCTGGTCGGCCTCTACACGGTGTTCTGGTCGCTGGTGATCGGGGCGCCCGCGGGATACGCGCTGGCCCGTCATGCTTTTCGTGGCAAAGACACCTACCAGGTCTTCATTCTCTTCGTGCGCGCGCTGCCGATCGTGGTGCTCTCGGTGCCGCTGGCCACGGTTTTCCTGCGGATCGATGTGTACGACACGGTGTTCGCCGTGACATTGGTGCACACCACGCTCGCATTGCCGACCACCGTGCTCATCACGGCGAGCATCTTCGTCGCGGTGCCGCCGGATCTGGAGGAGGCGGCCCGGGTCTTCGGGTGCAGTCGATGGCAGGCCGCGCGCCGGGTCGTGGTGCCGCTCGCGCTGCCGGGTCTGGCGGCGTCATCGATCTTCACATTCGTCCTGTCGTGGAACGAGATCCTCGGCGCGACGATCGTGACGCTCGGGCACCGCACGCTGCCCGCGCAGGTGCTCACGGCGCTGGGTGAGGCGTCGACCGCGTACCGCTTCGCCGGTGGCTTCGCGCTGATCATCCCGGCGCTGGTGTTCATCTTCGTGATGCGGCGCTACCTGGTGAACATGTGGGGGACGACGCTCAGATGACAGGGGTTCGCTGATGGCCGAGGTGATTGTCCGGGATCTGGTGAAGACCTATCCCGGCGGCACGGCGCGTGCTACCGACGAGGTCTCGCTGGAGATCGCCGACGGCGAGTTCATGGTGCTGTTGGGGCCTTCCGGCTGCGGCAAGACGACCTTGCTGCGCATGATCGCCGGGTTGGAGCTGCCGGACTCGGGGCAGATCGTGATCGGCGGCAAGGACGTCACCTACCTCGAACCGCGGCGGCGCAACCTGTCGATGGTCTTCCAGTCCTACGCGGTCTTCCCCAACAAGAAGGTCGCCGACAATATCGGCTTCGGCCTGCGCGTGCACGGTGTGCCCGCCGAGGAGATCCGGCGCAAAGTCGCCTGGGCCGCCGAACTGCTGCAACTCACCCCGTACCTGGACCGCTACCCGGCGCGGCTGTCCGGCGGGCAGCGCCAGCGTGTCGCGGTGGCGCGGGCCATCGTGATGGACGCCGACGTGCTGCTCATGGACGAGCCGCTGTCCAACCTGGACGCGCTGCTGCGGCTGTCGTTCCGGGCCGAGCTGAAACGGCTTGTCGCGGAACTCGGCACCACCACCGTCTACGTCACCCATGACCAGGTCGAGGCGCTGTCGCTGGGCAACCGTGTCGCCGTGATGCGGGACGGATCGATCGTCCAGTGCGGCCCACCGACCGAGGTCTACGACGACCCGGCGACGGAATTCGTCGGCGGTTTCCTCGGCAGCCCGCCGATGAACTTCCTCACCGGCGTGGTCTCCGCGGCGGAGGACGGGCCGCGGATCGACCTGGGCGGGCAATCGCTCGCCGTGCCCGCGGCGCTGTCGTCGTTCGAGGGCGGCGCCCTTCGGCTCGGTATCCGCCCCGAGGCCATCGTGGTGCGCGAAGGCCCCGCGGACGCGACGGTTCGCGGTGAACTCGAAGTGCTGGAGCCACTCGGCTCCTCGACGCTGCTCACCACCCGCGTCGGCGGTCAGACCGTGAAAGTCCAAGCGCCGCCGAGCTTTCGTGCCGCCGAGGGCGACCCCTCCGATCTCTACCTGCCACCCGAAGCGTGCCGTTGGTACGACCCGGAAACCGGAATGCTGCTGAACCTCGACTGATCCGCCACGGGGCGACTGCGGCACGGAGCCGCCGCGCCCGGTCGCGGCTGGTACCTTCGATCGGCGGTAATCCCGCGCGGATGAATCACCGGAAGGCGTCCGCGTGGGCCGTGGCCCACTGATCGAACGTCCGTGGCGCGCGGCCGATGACCTCTTCTACCGTCGGTCGGACAATGGATTCGTCGATGGCTCCGTTCACGTAGAAGTCGAAGAAGGCGTCCACGTACTCGACGGGGGTGGTGCGGAGCATGTCGGCGCGGGCCTCCTCGTCGCCGAGGCCCTGACAGATGAGATCGCGGCCGATGGCCTCGGCTAGGATCGCGACCTGCTCGGCGGGCGTGAGCGGCTCCGGCCCCGTAGGCCAGAGGATTTCGCCGTGATGACTGTTGCCCCGCAGGACGGTGGCGGCTACCGCGCCGATGTCCTGCGGATCCAGAGCGGCCGTGCGCACCTCGGGGAACGGAGCGCGAATCACGTCTCCTTCGCGCAGCTGGGGGAGCCAGCGCAGGGCGTTGGAGGCGAAGGCGCAGGGGCGCAGAATGGTCCATGCCGCAGCGTATTCGGTGACTTCCCGCTCGGAGGCCATCATATAGCGGGTGATGGCATTGGAGGTGTCGCCGGTGCCCGCGGAAACACCCGACAGTTGCACGATGTGTTCGACGCCGGCCTTCGCGGCCGCCTGCGCGACCGCTGGATAACCGGGCAGCAGGAACAACGCACGTACCCCGTCGAAACTCAGGGTCTCCGGAGACGTGAGGTCGCCCGCCACGGCTTCCGCTTCCGGGGGTACGACTGCACGCTGCGGATCGCGCACCAGCGCGCGCACCGGCTCGCCCGCCGCGGCCAGGGCTTGCACAACTTCGGCGCCGACATTGCCGGTCGCTCCTGTCACGAGAATCATTGCGCTGATCCTTCCAGTTCCCAACGTTTTTCGCGGGACCGCTGCAGGTACCTGCAACGCACTGTGCAACCTTTGCCCTCCATCCGGCGGAGGATCACGCTGTGAGATGTACGCCTATGCCGTCGAGGAGTCTGCCGAGCCCGAATTCGAACAAGCCCTCGGCGACGGCATCGATGTCGTGGTTCTCCGGAGGACCGGCACTGAACATGGCCAGCGTGGCCGGATAGCGCTCGGGCTGCCCGTACCGCTGGATCATCGCCGGATCGAGGGTCGGACCGACGTGCCCGGCCGAGTCGCGCCCCTGGGCCGGATCGATCGCCAGCCGGGCGGCGCCACCGACGAAAGCGGTGACGCACAAAACGATTTCGGCGACGCCGCGGGGTGGGAGACCGGCCGCGATGAGCGCACCCATCGCGGCCTCACCCCACGCGGCCTCGTTCGGTCCCATGCAGCGATTGCTCGCGCCCACCGCCAGCACCCACGGGTGACGAAGGTACAGCTCCCGGGTACAGCGCGCCCACAGCTCGAGCGCGGCACGCCAGTCGCCTTGCGGAAGATCGGGCGGTTCCGACATGGTCGCGTCGAACATCAGGGCGACGAGTTCGTCCTTGCCCGGCACATATCGATACAGCGACATGGTCGCCGCGCCCAACTCTTTGGCGACACGCTGCATGGACAGTGCGCCGATGCCTTCCTCATCCGCGATGGCCACCGCCTCTCCGACGATCCGGTCCAGGCTCAGTGCCGGCCGGGGGCCACGGCCGGACCGCCGGCCGCCGGTCCATAGCAGCTGTGCCACACGCGGCAGTTCATCGGTCATGTTCGCTCCTCGCGATCATACTGCGTATGGCCTACGCGTTGCGTATAGGCTACGCAGTACTTTGTCGTCTCCGATGTCCGGGGTGGTTGACCATGGCAGCACCTGCCAGACATGCGTATCCGCGTGCGGAAATCGTCTCGGCCGGCAGGCGCCGGGCATGAGCCTGGCCGGACTGGGGCTGACCACGGAGCAGGAGCGCGTCTACCGAGAACTGCTGCGCACCCGTCCCGGCATCGCCTCGCATGCGGGCGGCGCGGGCCGGGGCGATGCCGGCGCGGGGAGCGTGCTCACCGAACTGCGCGTCCTCGGTCTGGTGGATGAGAACCTGACCGCGGTGCCGCCGGCGGCCGCGGTGGATCTGCTGGTGCGGCGGCGGATCACCGAGGCGCAGCAGCAGTTCGAAGGCCTTGCTGCCGCCTGGGAGGCGTTGCGGGAATTGACCGAGGAGCAACACACCGGCCGACCGGCAGGGCTGCTCGAGCAACTGTCGAACGGGCCGGAGACCACGCGGCGCATCGGCGCATTGCTGACGGATCACCCTGGTGAGTTCGCGGCGTTGCGGACCGATGCGCTGTACGACGAATCCCGGCACCCCCATGTCCGGCACGGGCGCCTGCTGATGGCGGGGCTGCGCAGCCGCACCCTGTTTCCCGTACACACACTGGAGGATCCCCGGCAGGTCGCCCACGCAAGCCGTCTCCATGCGTTCGGCGAGCTGCATCGGGTGACGACCGAAGCGGTCTGGCCGCTGACCCTCGTCAACCGGTCGGTCGCCTTCGTGCCTGCCGATCTCTCCGATCCGGAGGCGGGTGTGCTCCAGATCCGGCGTACCGGGGTGGTCCGGATATTGGCGGAAGTCTTCGACGGCATCTGGAACCGCGCACGCGACCTGGACGAACTTCCGGTCTCACCCGTCGAGCAGCGGGTCTTGCGCGCGCTTACCCGCTACGACACCGACGACTCGGCGGCACGTGCGCTGAATGTCTCGGTGCGCAAGTTCCGCGGTCATGTCGCCGACCTGATGGACCGGCTGGGCGCACGCACCCGATTCCAGGCCGCCCTGCTGGCCAAGGAACGCAACTGGCTCTGACCGGCTGCGAGCTGTCCGGAATTCGCGGGCTCCTATGTGCGCTCACCCGGGCGGACCATGGTCAACTGATGAACCCGCCTGCTCTCATATCGCATTCCGGGAATCACCGGGGTCGAGCCGATCGGAGTGAACCCCATGCGGGTGAAAAACCTCACCGCTCGGATGTTCTCGACTTGCGTCTGCAGATGGCAGCCGACGCCGTTCTCGTCCAGCCGGGCGAACCACCGGTTCATGAGAGCGGCGGCGGCTCCGGTTCCGCGCGCATCGGCGGCCACGGCGATATGCAGGTGTGCGGGCCAGCGCACGTCCTGGAAGTCACCCGCCGTGGGCAGGCGTCGGATCGCGGCCACGAGGGTGTCGACCATGGCGACGCCGAAGAACCTGGCCGGCGTCGGGCGCAGGAACAATCGGTAGGCGCGGATCGCCCGCTCGATCCGCTCGGACTCACTGGGAAACCTCCAGCTGTTCGCGCAGCCCGTCAGATATCCGACCAGCTTGCCGTTCACGACCGCCACGAACACCGACTCGGGCTCCAGATCCAGATATGGATCGAGGTAGATCGACGCCTCGGATTCCCGATCACCCCACAGTGAGGCGACGGGTGAGCCCGCACTCGCCCGAGCGAACAACTCCCGCAACTCCGGTCGGTCGGCGGTTTCGAATCGGCGAATCTCCACGGCGGTCCGTCTTGTCGATTCCGCGGCGATCACAGGGCCCGGCGGAAGTGAGCGGCGACGGTGTCGACGGCGACGGTGACCTGCGGCTCCTGGTCATAGAAGTCGAACTGGGCGTTGCCGAGCAGATGCTGGGTCGCCGCGAAACCACCGAGCGTCTCCTGCCAGGCGGCCACGATCTGCGTCGAAGCGAGCACGACCGGCTCGCCGCCGTCGAGGCTCGTGTAATCCAGCGTCACGTTGTCGGCGAACACGGCCGCGAGGTTGTCCCACTCGCGGAGATCGGCGTACCACGCCATGCGCGTACAGGTGTCGATGACATCAAGGCGATCCATGTGGCACAGAATGGCTTTCAGCGCCCCGCTCGCGTAAGAGCAGAAGCTGCACACTGCGCTGCAAGAACCTGCGGATCCATGGGATCCGGCGGCGAAGCCGACTGATGCAGCGGAGCACGAGCAACGCTCGCGTGCGGTAGGTCGCAGTTCGCGGCCGACTACGCTGTGGAACGAACGACGAGGCAAAGCGGCGGAACTGATGGTCTGCTATAGGTTTCGGACGAAGACGAAGGCGCCGTGAGGAGGACCGATGGATGCCGAACGCACCGGCAGCAAGGTCGTTGACTCCGGCCGCTTCGATCCGGACACACCGAAGCGAGGGACCTCCCAGCACCCCGATCGGCGGGTGCCGGCGCGTGTCCACCGCTCCATCTTGCGCGAACGCGTAGTGCCGCTGCTGGCAACAATAGTGGGATTGGCAGCCGTGCTGGCTGTGGCGATAGCAGGTACCGCAGCCCTGCTGATCGGATATGGCTATTTCGAACAAGGACGCGACCATGCCGAGCGTGACAGCTGGTCACGCAAGATCGAGACTGCCATCCGGGCCCTTCCGGGGGTGACCGACGTGTCACACCGGTTCGAGCACTACAAGGGCAGACACTTCAACGCCGAACTCGACGTGCGGCTCAGGGACGACGCCACACCGGCCGAGGCCGCGTCTGTGGTGAGTGCCATGGGCGCTCAACAGCTTCCGCGGCGTTTTCAAGGCGACCCGACAGAGGTCACCATCGGCCGGATGGCGGACACCTATTCCGCATACTGGCTTTTCGGCCGTGACGTGAGCACTGAAGCGAACGCCGCAGACAGCTGGGCGCGACTATGGGCCGCAGGCACCGAAGTGCACTGGTCCTCGCGCGGCGGCGACGCGAGCCGCATAACCAACGCCATCGACGTCCGAGCGGGCTCCGAGAGCGAACCTCAGCGCGCGACCGCGGCGATGCGCCGAATCATCCGGGACTTTCCCGAACTGGCATCCAACCAGTGGACCGTATCCACCGTTCATGAGCGGGAGCGCGGGTTCACCAATCACTCGGAACGGCGCCCCGGGTCGTATCCCTGGCCCCATGATCGCCTCACCCCCCACCAAGAGCCCACCCCTCGCTTCCCGTCCGATGACGAACTCGACCTGTGGCAGTGGTTCCTGACCGATCAACCCATCCCGTTCTTCGTTCTGGTGTCGGTCTACGACCCGCCCTCCGAAGGCCGCGCACTGGGCGTCACCGTAGTCCCCCCGGTGGGTACGGAATTCAGCGCCGCGCAGACCACACAACTCGCCGATCTGCATCTTCCCTACCTGGCAGGCTCCGGCGCGGCGGTCGACTACACGATCTACACACCCAACGGCCCCGTCCACTCCTACGGCCCCTTTTTCGAGGTCGTGGTCGGCGGCTGCCAGACACCCGGGTACAACGTCTTACCGGAGTCGCAGCCCTACGTGCGTCAGTACGAACGCTGCTAGGCGTCGCCGGATGGCGGCGAGGTGAGTTGGATTCCGCCCAACAGCTATTGCGGCAAGCACTGCGCGGGCCGCTGATACCGCGCTCACATCGGTGCAGTCGGCGAAGCTGACCAAACGTGAACGGCAGGTCGCCGGTTTGGTTGCGCAGGGACTCGGCAACAAGCAGATCGCAGCCGAATCGGTGATTTCGCCACGCACCGCGCAAGGACACGTCGAACACGTGTTGACCAAACCGGGGTTCAATTCCCGCGCTCAGATTGCGGTGTGGGTCATAGACGAATCCCGGCAAGAAAAGTCATGAGCAAGCCTCGGTTTCACCGCCACTCGATACCGGGGATGTCAGCGGTGCCCGTAGGGCAGAGGAACTCACGAATTCGCGACGAATGTATCGCGTCCCTAAGGAGATCTTGATCTCTTCGTGAGGTGTCCAGACCCATCGGACGGGGGAAGTGCACCGCCTTGTCGAGTTCTAGCGTTGACAAAGTTTCCGCGCCCGTCGAGCAGCTGCGACGGCGCCGGTCGACGAACGCCACGGTCCGGTCTCGGAGAAAGACGAACGATGAAACGAAGTTCCGACGTCGACACCGGTCTCCCGGCCACACCTGCCGCCGATTCGGGCAGCGTGCGGAGGAGAATCGAAACAGTCCGGCGCTGTTCGAGGCACGCGCTCATCGTGCTCATGGCGGTGTTCGCCGTGACCGCGGGAGTGGTCGCGGCATCGCCGCCCGCGAGCGCCGATGCCGCATCGATCACCGGTTCCTGGCCGGAGGACGATCGGACCGTGCAGGTGCGGGTGCATTCCGCGGCGATGGGGCAGGACATCATGGTGAAGGTGCTGCGCCCGGCGGACCGTTCGGTGCCGCGGCCGACGCTGTATCTGTTGAACGGGGGCGGCGGGGGTCAGGACAGCGCGACCTGGCAGAAGAACACCGACGTGCTGCGCTTTCTCGCCGAGAAAGACGTGAACGTCGTCCAGCCGGTGGGCGGGCGTTGGAGCTATTACACCGATTGGCGCGAGCCCGATCCGAAACTCGGTGTGTACAAGTGGAAGACCTTCCTCACCGAAGAGTTGCCACCGCTGATCGATGCCGAGTTCGGCACTACCGGGGTGAACGCCGTCGCGGGCTTGTCCACCTCCGGTACCTCGGTGCTCCAGCTGCCGATCGCGAAACCCGGTCTGTATCAGGCGGTTGCGGCTTACAGCGGTTGCGCGCAGATCAGCGACCCGATCGGCCGCGAGTTCGTGAAACTCGCCGTGGAGAGCTGGGGCGGCGGCGACACCGAGAACATGTACGGGCCGCCCGACGACCCGATGTGGGAGGCCAACGACCCGTACCTACACGCCGACCAACTGCGCGGCATACGGCTGTTCCTGTCCACGGGAACCGGAGTGCCTGGCATGTACGACGTCTACAACGGCGCCTACGCTCAGCCAGGGCCGCGCGGTTACCTCAACCAACTGGTGCTGGGCGGTGTGATCGAGGCCGCGGTGAACTGGTGCACGCACAACATGCGCGACCGCCTCGACTCCCTCGGCATCCCCGCCACCTACGACTTCCAGCCCACCGGGACCCATTCGTGGGGGTACTGGCAGGAAGCGCTGAAGAATTCGTGGCCCGTGTTGGCCGACGGACTGGGGCTGCCGCGCTGAGCCGAAGGCCGCGTGGGCTCCGGGCGATCCGAGCCCCGAGGCGGCCTTGGCGGATACTGGCCCGCATGACCGACATCCTGGCGGATCCCCACCTCCTCCCGGCTGAGTTGCGGCCTTACCTCGATGCGCTGGTGCGACGAGCCCGCACCGTCTGCGGGCGTCATCTGACGAGTGTTTTCGCCGTGGGATCGGTCGCGCTCGCGGACTATCGGCACGGGCGCAGCGACGTGGACGTGGTCATCGTCGTCGCGCCGTCGCTTCCCGCGCAGGCATTGCGCGAACTGGCCGAATCGCTCGCGCACTCGTCGCTGCCGTGCCCCGCGGCCGGTCTGGAACTCGTGGTCTACAACTCGGATTTCATCGCCGCACCGTCCAGCGCGGCCGGTTATCTCATGGACCTCAACACCGGTCCCCTGTTGCCGAACCGCGTCAGCTTCGATCCGGCGGACTCATCGGCCTTCTGGTACGTCATCGATCGCTCCATCGCCCACGAAACCGGACGCCTCCTGTTCGGGACTCCCGTGCGGCAGGTCGTCGCGGCACCGTCACGGCGCGACGTTCATGCCGCGCTGCTGGCTTCGGTACGCGAACACGCTGGGGGAGAGGGTCATCTGGGTGACAACCGAGTGCTGAACGGCTGTCGAGCAGTAGCGTTCTGTCGCACCGGTCGCTGGCTGGCCAAACGCGAAGCGGCACAGATGATCGCGAAGTCCGAAGAACACTTCGCCCCCCTCATCGACACAGCGCTGCGCAGCTTCGAGCACCCCCGCACGGCCGCACTCGCACTGCCCACCACCGACGTGCGAGCCTTTCTGGCGTGGGTGGGGGACCGCGTCGAAGAAGCCGCGACTCGAACGCCATGCTGATACGTAGATATGCGCATCTGAGCATTAGATCGCTGAACGCGACTCCGACTCTCGTGGAAAGGCGGACGCGCTAACTCTCTGCGCTCGCGGTGTAGTGCACCCGCACCGGGACGTCGTCGGCCCAGGGCTGGCGGGTCACCATGTCGGCGACGCGCACTTCGCCGCGTTCGAACTCGCCCGTGGCCGCGTCGACGAGGCGGTATTGCTGGGTCTGCCGGTGGATCGGCTGGGCGTCGAGGAGGACGACGCGTACTTCGCCGGGTTCGAAGTGGCAGCGGCGGTGCATCGCGGCGATGAGTTGTTCGTTGTGCATGTGGCCGTCGCCGAAGTTCCAGCCGACGGCGGTGCTGCAGATGCGTTCGCCGTCGGTGATGGTGTACTCGTCTTCGTGGCCGGGTGGCATCGCGCGGTGGACGAGCGTGAACAACGCGCGGCCGTGGGTGTTCATGGCCCGGAAGGCGTACCCGAGGTACATCGGGATCTGCGCGCGATCCTTGCCGTAGAACCGCTCCAGCTGGGCCTGCGGCATGCCGGCTATCGCGACGATGCCGGTGCCGATCTTCGCGGCGGCCGAGGGTTTGACGCACCACATGGTGGTGTCCCAGTTCCCAGCGTAGTAACGCATGCCCGGTAAGAAGGAGATCTTGCGCGGGAACAGATTCCCGGCGATCACGATGCCTGCGATCACGACGAAGAGCACCGCCACGGGCACGGGGTTGCGCACACTGCTCGGACCGAGATCGGCGTGCGCGACGAACAACGTGACGACGCCGAAGATCATGAAGACGTTCCACTCCAGCGGGACGCCCATGGGAATGGCGGTGAGGATCGCCAGGTGGAAACACACCATCGCGATGGCCGCGATCGCCGTCGGCCAACCGCCGTGGGAGAAGAACAGCACCAGCGGAACGCACATCTCGACGACCGTGCCGCCGTGGGCGAAGACGCGGGACAACCGTCCCGGCCGCAGATCGTCGGGGAAGCGTTCGAAGAACGCGCGCTTGAGCGGCTTCGGCCGGAACACCGGACTGTTGGACATCATCGTGGACACCACGAAAGGGAAGTGCTTGTTGAGTTTCGAGGTGGCCGCGCCCATCCAGATCACGACGAAGACCACCTTCGCGGCGACGATCGAATCGGCTCCGGGGAGAAGGAAGACGACTGTGAGGGTGGCGTACACCTCGCCCCGGGCGGCCAGGAAGATCACTTTGTCCCGCAGCCCGAGTACCGCCAGCAGCCCGAGGATCACCGCCACCTGCCAGTGCGGCAGCAAACCGACGGTGGTGTCCAGCTCCGGTATCGGTCCGGTTCCGTCGGACAGCAACGCGACCGCTGTCGTCGCCAGCAGCGCCGCGTACAGCGCGACGTCCACCGGCGTGCGGTTGTCGCCCTTGGTGAGCGGTATCCGCCCCGGCCACGGTGGCAGCCGAATCGTGTTGGGGCGCAACCAATACAGGATCGAGCCGAAGGGCGGGAAGTACCGGTTGTTCAGCGGGCCGAACCCGCACCCGAGGCCGACCACTTCGAACAGCAGCGTGTACAGCACGACTTTTTGGAAGACGATCGGCTCCGACCACCAGGCGCCGACGTCGGTGAACCCGTCGATACCGTTGGTGGTCAGCGCGATCGACCAGCCACCGAGCACGTAGAGGCAGATCTTGCCGACGTAGAACAGGTGCAGCACCGCCGGAGTCCCGAAGCCGACCTCGGCCCAGTGCCGGGCCATGGGACGGATGCGCTCGGCGCGCGTGCCCTTGCTCCATTCCGCCATATCGACCACCGGCAGGTCGGGCTCGAGAAATCCCATCAAGCACGCTCCGATCGCGAACGCCCGGGGTACGGTCCGGACCCCGAGGTTCCCGATACGGTGACAGGTGAGGCAGTTGCTGTCAACGACTTCCTTTGTCGCGCTCGTCGATGGGGAAGGGCAAGATCGAAGCCATGGAGCCGACCCCGACAGCGCCGCTACCGAGGAGCATCGACGAATTCCGTGTGCTCGCGCATTCCCGCTTGGCCGCATTCCCGCGCATCGAGGTCGCCGACCTGCCCGGTGTGCGCCGCGCGGCGGTGGTGCTGTGCGTGGTCGAGGAGCCCGGCGGGCCGCTGTCGGTGATCGTCATCAAGCGGGCCTATCGTGGCCGCAACGCCGGACAATGGGGCCTGCCCGGCGGCCGGCTGGACGAAGGCGAGACCACCGAACAAGCCGCCTTGCGCGAACTGCGCGAGGAACTCGGCCTGGACGCGCGGCCGGGTGATCTGCTCGGCGCACTCGACGACTTCCCGGCGGCCTCCGGTTTCACGATCACGCCCCTCGTTCTGGCACTGAACGACGCGACCCGGTTACGCCCGAATCCGGATGAGGTCTACTCGGTGCATCTGGTGGATCTGGCCCGGGTGGCCGCCGAGGACACCCCGCGCTGGGTCCGGGCCGAGGACGCGGTACGGCAAGCGGAACTGCGCGACGACACCGCGCCTGCGGGCGAAGCGGGCCTGTTGCAGATGCGGCTCGGCCCGAACATGACCATTCACGCACCCACCGGCGCGCTGCTGTGGCAATTCCGCGAAGTGGTCCTGCTCGGCACGGACCCTGACGCGGCCAGAGTCGCCCACTTCACCCAGCCGGATTGGACCCATCGCTAGTTCTCGACGGCGTGACGGTCCAGCCGCGTCGAGGACTCACCGCCTCCGGGGCGATCTCCTCGACCAGGTCGAGGCCCGCCGTGCCGAGTAACGCGTGCATGTGAGCCTGCGACCACCCGCGGATCCGTAGCGGCGGTTCGTCGCGTTCGGTGAAGATCGCCGTCCCGTCGGCACAGACCTGGGCGGGCAGCCCACGCTGCGCGAGCCGATGCGCGTCCACCCAGGTGAAGACGCAGGTGCCCGAGTCGCCCAGCCGGGTGCGAATGCGGGTGAGCAGGGCCGCGTGGTCGCGTACATAGCCGAGGAGTTCGCCGACCGCGGAGATGAACGGGTAGTCGGCGTCGGCGTCGTCGAGGAACTCCGTCGCGGACTGCCGTCGATAGTCGACCAGAGGGCTGTCATGGTATCTGGCCTTCGCCAACGACAGCATGCGCGCGGAGATGTCCACGAGGACCACCTGTCGGCCTGCCCGGACGAACGCCGCGGCCTCACGCCCGGAGCCGGAGCCGAGGAAGAGCGCGGGGCCGCCACCACGGCCCGCGAAACGGGACAGCGCCGCGAGAACCGCGGCGTCGAACCGCGCGGGCGGCAGATCCCAGCGCGCGTGGTCGTGCGCATCCGCGACGGCGTCGAAGGATTCGGCTTTGCTGGTCATCGGCGCAGCCGTCGGATGTCGTCGAGGATCGCGGCGATCTGGCGCGCTCGGTAGGCGTCGAGGTCGCGAAGTTCGGGGGGTTCCGGACCCAGCCCGAGACGTTCCTCGAAGGCGAAACGGCAGCGCATCAGCCGCTCCAGCGCACCGTCGCTGCACTGCTCGTGATCGGCTTCCCGCGCGACGGCCGCTCGGTAGATCCGATCGACGTCCGGTTCGGTGAACCGGTAACCCAGCGGTGCGAACGACGTCGACGGCTCGGCGATCACCTGGGTGCGAAGTTCCCTGTGGGCGAGGGTGTTGCGGAAAGGGATCAGCGTGGTGAGGCTGAAGGACCGGTACAGCCGGTGTTCGTCGAGCCAGCGCAGGCTTTCGTCCAGCTCGTCGAGTGTGCTGCGCGGCTCGAAGACGATCAGCGAAGCGACCAGACCCACGTCCCGTTGCCGCAGGCGGCGCACCATCCTGGACAACTCCTCCGGTGTCGTGCCCTTTCTCAATCGGCGCAGCACCGAAAAGGAGCCGGATTCGACACCGGCGTGCACCTGAATCAGCCCCACCGAATGCAAGGTGTCGAGTACCCGGTCGAGCGTGCGGTCGAGCCGGGCGTAGATGGAGAAGCGGACCTCGATGTTCCGGCTGCGCAGTTCGTCGGCGAACCGCTGTGCCCAATCGACCGCGGCCGGTGCTCCCAGAAAGTTGTCGTCGACGAACTGTACGCGTCGAATGCCCTGGCCGACAGCGTGTTCCGTGATCTCGCCGACCACGTCGGCGGGTTCGCGCGGCTGCCACCGGCGGACGCGGGGCGCATCGGGAACGCCGTCGACGGCGCAGAAAGTGCATCCGTGCATACAGCCGCGTGTCGCTTCGATGTCGAGTACCCCGCGAACGCGGGCGAAGCGAGGGAATCGGCGCTGCGGCGTGATCGTCTGCCAGGTATCGGGTGGCGCGGGCGGTGTTCGCCCGCAATGGGCCAGGCAGGTCGCGACCACCCGGCCGACGTCACCGGAATCCGCGACCGCGTCCACCTGCGCGGCCACGCCGGGCTGTACCGACACCGCGGCCGCGGCCCGGCCCACCACCAGCACGTACGCATCGGGGTGGACCGCCCGGGCGGCGCGAATGGCCGCGCCGACACCGTCCGAGATCCGGTAGAGGGTGTCGAACACGATGACCGGTCGCGGCGCGAGCGAGCGCAGGGCCGCGACCAGCCCCTCCGGATCGGCGGCGGAATCGTAGTAAGCGCAGACGATCCCGGCTCGCTCGAGTGCCGAACCGATCCCGCCGAGCCGGAGGTTCTCGTAGGGCAGGTTGTAGGCGAGCGAGGACCCGTCCTGAATATTGACCAGCAGCGCCCTCGCAGGCGCGGGGTGTTCAGGTGACACTGACGATCGAGAGCAAGCGATCCCGGATGAGCGTTCGATTGATCTCGCAGCGCACGTCCGGTCCGTTCTCCAGCTCGCCGGTCTGCGAGTTGTACCAGCGTGCCTGGCAGTCGCCCGCGCACTGCCACTTCGCGAAGCAATTCCTGCACTTCGGAATCTTGTTGACATCGTGCAAACGCAGCTTCGCTATGCGGTTGCCGTCCACGTCGAACGTCCGCGTTTCTCGGTTGTACCGTCCGTAGTAGGCGTGCGGCGCGCGTTTGTCGTCGTCGTACATTATTTCGTAGCAACTCGAAATATGGCCGTCGGAGGTCAGCGAGAAATTCGGATCGGTGACGCCGCAGAACGTTCTCCGGACATGAGGAAAGGTGGCCAGCGCACCCGACACCACGATTGTCCTGCCGTATTCGTCGGCGATCTCCTGGGCCGCGTAATAGCCGCGTACGAATTCTTGCGCTTCGGGTTCGCCGAAGACCACCGAGCGGCCACGGCCGGTGCCGAGCACCGGCCCCAGATGGAAACGTGGCAGGTCGAATGTCGAACAGAGGTAGCGGGCGATCTCCGGCATTCTGCCGACGGCGGCTCGGCTGATCGTGGACTTGATCATCAGATCCGGAACGCGCCCGGTGAACAGCTCGATGACCTCGCGCACCCGGGAATACGACGTGCCGCCGCGCACGGTCGGACGCTGGAGATCATGGATCGCCGCCGGACCGTCGTGGGACACTTGCACACTGTCCATGTTGTCGGCGATCCACTGCGCCTTGGCGTCGCTGATCAGCCCGTTCGTGACCATGCTCGCGTTGACGCGCAGATCGCCCGCTTCGTTGCGCGCGTACTCCCGGCCCCAGTCGACCACCGTGCGGATCAGGTCGAAGTCGAGCGTCGGTTCGCCGCCGCCGTGGAAGTTGAGATAGGCGGTGCCCGCGCCGCTCGCCGCCGCGTTGTCGATCACGAATTTCGCGGCGTCCAACGCCATCCGGCGGTTGTACAGGTCGACCGGGTAATCACCGGCGTCGGCGTAGCAATAGGTGCAGCGGAGATTGCAGGCGGCGGTGACCATGTAGACCACCCCGGTCGGCGCGAACGATTCGTCCCAGGTGCCCACGGGGGCTGGGCTCGGCGTGTCGGCGGGCACGATGAGCCCGAGCCCGTGCAGGTACCGCAAGGTCTCGCGGCTCGCGGAGCTCTGCCCAGAGCGGAGTTCGGCGGCCGTCTGCGGTGCCAGGCGGCTGATGACGCCCTCGAACGGCGCGTAGAGCAGGTGGCCGTCGTCGACATCGACGACGAACACCTCCTCGGCGATCTTGAACCGGCCGTCGGACATCAGAACACCTTGCATTCCCCGACGCACTGCGCGCACATGCGATTGTCCTGAACGGTGGGTGCGCCGATCCGCACCGTGTGCGCGGGCTCTTCGCCGGGTGCGCAGCAGAATTCCGCCGAGTCGAACAGGAGATTCAATGTGACGCGGTCGGATTTGATATCACCGAGCAGAGTTTCGGACATGGTCGCGCTCCCGTTCAGATTCCGATTCAGGAAATACCAGAAAAACAGTACCGAGCCGGACACGGTCGCGCCGTCGATCGCCTGGACGGCCTACCGCGGAAATGGCGTGTCGCCCGCGTGTCCGGAGAATTCATTCGGCCGAATGTCGTTCGTTCGCCCGACTGCCGATCGGCGCCGGATATGTTATTGCGGGTACTGGGTGATGGCCCACTCCGAGCCGGTCCTGCGTGCGGAAAGTCTGCGCGTGGGTTCCACGAATTCGACGACCGGTTCGTCGGTGTCCGACAGCGTCACACCCAGCCGGCCGTTGCCGAAGGTCGCGCCGGTGAGACCTTGCACACAGTCCACGAGATGGCCGTCGGCCCGGATATGGACCCGGAGCGCGGGATTTCCCAGCCACAAGTCGTGGTTCTGCACCAAAGTGGCCGCCAGCGCGCCGGTTTGGCCGACGCGGGCGCAGCGCTCGCCGTGGAAATTGTAGGCGGGACGGGCCAGCACGGCGGCCAGTGTCCGGTGGTCGAGTTGCCGTTCGATGAACCGGCGATCCAGCCGCCGCGTGGACGGCACGCACTCCCAGCGCCAGTTGTACCTCTTGATGTCGAGCACCGGTGAGTTGTCCACGAAATCCAGCCACTCGAACGCGATTTCGGTACCTCGGATGTCGAGCACCCGGCTCAGGGTCATGCCGAGCAGGTTGGGCCTGCACGACGACCGGATCGAGAAGGCGCCCTGCGCGTGGCGCGTGCCCGGGCTGCCCGTCAGCACCTCGGGATCGGCCAGATGGAATACCGCGATCACGTAAAGGTGATCACCCGGCTCGATTCCGTCCAGCGCCGCCAGATACCGTTCATCCAGCACCACCCGGGACGGAAGCCCTTCGGAGGGAACGTCATCGATCGTCGGCGCGGCGCAGCGCACCACGCCGATCGGAGCGAAAGCGGGCAGGGTCGGGGCAACCGGGATCATGCTGTACTCCTGGGATCAGTGGAATTCGGACGCACCGGCGGGCAGCCGCGCGTATTCGCGGCGGATCAGATCGGCGATCACCGCGTCGGCGCGACCGAGCAGCGGCACGGCGAGCGTGCTGCCATCGGAGAAGGGCCACCGGGCGCGGGTCCCCTTCGCTACCGCTGCCACCCGCTCCAGCAGCGCGGCAGCTCCGTCGAGGTCACCTCGGGCGGTTCTGCACCGCGCGATGTTCACCGCGAAGTGCAGCTGCTTACCGGTGAGATAGCGGTGGCCGTATTCCGAGCCCAGTCTGTGACAGGTGTCCAGCGCGGCGCGTAACCGGCGCTCGGCGGTGTCGTGGTCGCCGTCGTGGAACCGCAGCAGAGCGAGCACGGGCAACGCCTCGGCGCGAACGACGGCGGTCAGTTCCCGATCCGGCCGCGGCAGGTGCGCGCCGATCTCGTCCATTGTGGCCGTGGCCGCCGCGAGCCGGCCGCACTTGGCATCGGCGGCGGCGAGCTGGGAGTGTTCGATCAGTACGCGAGCGGTGACGATAGCGGCGAAGGCGTGCCGTGCCGACAGAACCTCCAGCTGTGCGCGGACCGCGCGGTAGTGGGCGGTGGACGCGGGCGCGGAGATCGTCGGCCCGAACGGAGCGATGCCCTCGAGCCGCAGCATGTGCCGCCGCACGCCGACGTCCAGGATCTCGAGCTGCCTGCGGGTCGGCGTCGGTGCGGACGTGGCGGATTCGTCGGCGCGAAGATAGGCCGCGATGCCGTCGCTGACCGCCGTCGTCGCGTGCGCGCGCAGGTCGTCGGCGCTCGGTACCGCCTCGGGACGCCGCGGTCGCGAATCGGTGTCGATCGATGCCTCCGGAACGAGTTGCTGTCCTCGCCGGGAAGCGGCTGCGGGCCCGGCTTCCCGGTCATCGGATGAGTTTGGCCGCGCGGGCACGAAAAATCTGTCCGACGATCGGAGGACAGATCACACCGAGCTCGGTGCGCGCCGCCGTACTCGGTTTGCTACCTTGAACGTCGTTCAAGTTCTAGGCGGAGGGTTGTCGTGGAGGGTGTCGAGAACTCTCGGGAGCCGAGGGCCGGTGTTTCCGCGCGGGATATGGCGCAGATCGCCGTCTTCGCGGCGCTGATCGCGGCGCTGGGCCTGCCGGGCGCCATCACCGTCGGGTTCAGCGGTGTGCCGATCACGGTGCAGACCCTCGGCGTGATCCTGGCCGGTGCGGTGCTCGGGGCGCGCAAGGGAACGGCGGCGGTTCTGGTTTTCCTGGCGCTCACGATGATCGGCCTGCCGCTGCTGTCCGGCGGCCGTACCGGTCTGACGGCGCTGGCCGGTCCCAGCGCCGGGTACCTGATCGGCTGGATCCCCGCGGCGCTGTTCATCGGGCTCGGCACCGCCCGCATCCTGCCGAAATACCCGGTCGTGCTCGGTCTGCTGATCAACGCCGTCGGCGGTCTGCTGATCATCTATTTGTTCGGCACCGTTGGCCTGCTGCTGCGCACCGATCTCGGCGTGCGGGCCGCCGTCACCACCAACTTCGCGTTCGTTCCCGGCGACCTGCTCAAAGTCGTCGTCGCGACCGTGGTGGCCAAGGGAGTGCACCGCGCCTATCCCGGTGTGATCCGTGCCTAGTCCCGAACTCGGCGGCGCGGCCGACGCGCCTGCCGTCGACTTCGGTGGCCGCCGCTTCACCTACCGTGAACTCGACCGTGCGATCGAGCGATGGATCGCCGACAACCCGGACGAGCACGTCTACGACGCCTCGGCCCTGCCGGTTCCGGACGCGCTGATCCGCGTCTGCGCCGCGGCCCGGCGCGGCATCGCGGTCTTCGTCGAGAATCCCGCCGCGCGCCCGCACCGTACCGGCATCCCGGCTGGGGCGTTCCTGCTGGTGGCGACCTCGGGCTCGACCGGCCGTCCCCGGCCGCTGGCGCGCACGGCCGCCTCCTGGTACGACAGCTTCCCCGCATTCACCGCGATCACCGGTGTTCGGGCGTCCGACCGCGTGCTGATCACCGGTCCGTTGCACGCGACCATGCATCTGTTCGGTGCGTTGCACGCGTTGTGGCGCGGCGCGTGCGTCACCGACGACCGGTCGCGAGCCACCGTGGTGCACGCGGTGCCCGCCGTACTGCGTGAGGTGGTGGCCGCCTGCCCGCGCCTGCGCACCGCGATCGTCGCGGGCATCGCGCTCGACGACGGTGCGCTGGCGGCGGCCGGCCGCGTGGATGTCGTCGAGTACTACGGGTCCTCGGAGGTCTCGCTGGTGGCGGCGCGCCGTATTCCCGAGCCGATGCGGCTGCTCGACGGGGTCGAGGCCGAGGTGCGCGACGGACTGCTCTACGTCCGATCGCCCTACCGCGTGCTCGGCGCGCCCGACTGGTTCGGCGTCGGTGACCTCGCCGAACTGGGCGACGACCGTGAGCTGACCGTGCTGGGCCGGGGCGACTGCGCGATCAACGTCGGCGGCACCGTGGTGGTCGCCGAAGAGGTGGAGCGCGTTCTCGAAGCGCTCGACGGCGTCGCCGCGGTGGCGGTGATCGGCTCGCCGCACGCGGTGTTCGGGGAAACCGTCACGGCCGCGGTGCAGTTGGACGGACGCGCCGGGCTCGACGAGGTGCGGTCGCGAGCACGCCGCGTGCTGGCGAAGGAGGCGATGCCGCGCCGGTGGGTGCCGCTGCCCGCATTGCCGCGCACCGCCGCAGGGAAGGTGGCCAGGGGCGAACTGAAAGACTTGCTGGCATGAGCCCGGTTCCCGTCCTGGTAGCGCCGCGCCGCACGCCGATCGGCAACGCGGGCCACGGATTGTCCGATCTGACCACCACCGATCTGGCCGCTCCCGTGCTGCGCGAGGTGCTGACATCGCTGCGCGGCGCGGGCATCGACGCCGACGTGGACGACGTGGTTCTCGGTAACTGCCTCGGGCCCGGCGGTGATCCCGCCCGGGTCGCCGCCTTGCGTGCTGGGCTGGGCGTGCATGTTCCGGGCGTCACCGTCGATCGGCAGTGCGGTTCGGGCCTCGACGCGGTGATGCAGGCGGCGTTGCGGGTGCGCAGCGGCGCGGACGAACTTCTCCTGGCCGGCGGGGTCGAATCGGCCAGCACCGCCCCGTGGCGCTTCTGGCCGCCCGTGGCGGACGCCGAGCCGGTGCGATACACCCGCGCCCCCTTCGCGCCACCGGGCTTTCCCGATCCGGACATGGGTGCGGCCGCCGACGATCTCGCGCGAGCGCGCGGCATCAGCCGGGAGCGGCAGGACGCCTACGCGGCCCGCTCGCACACGCTCGCCGCGGCCGCCGACTTCACCGCGGAGATCGTGCCGGTCGGCGGCGTGCACCGGGACGAACGCATCCGGGCGGGGATGACCGCGGCCCGGCTCGCGCGCCTGCGTCCCAGCTTCGGCGTCGACGGCACCGCCACCGCGGGCAATTCCTGCGGCATCTCCGACGGGGCGGCGGCCATGGCGGTCACCACCGAGGCGATGGCCGCCGGGCTGCCCGCTCTGCGGATCCTCGGCTGCGCGGTCGCCGGATCAGACCCGGCGTACCCGGGCCTCGGTCCGGTACCCGCGATCCGAAAACTGCTGCGTCGGACCGGTTTCGGTGTAGCGGACCTCGGCGTCGTCGAGATCACCGAAGCCTTCGCGTCGGTGGTCCTTGCGGTCGCCGACGAACTGGGCCTGGACGAGTCCACGATCTGCCCGCAGGGCGGCGCCATCGCGATGGGGCACCCGTGGGGAGCGTCCGGGGCCATCCTGCTGGTGCGCCTGGCGAGTCAGATGCTGCGTGCGGACGGCCCGGCGCTGGGTCTCGCGGCTTGCGCCATCGGCGGCGGGCAGGGGATCGCGGTCCTGGTGGAGCGAGTGTCGTGAGCGAGATCGTCTTCGACTCGGTGAGTCACCGCTTCGGCGAGCGAAAGGTGCTGCGCGACATCGACCTGCGGATCACCGAGCGCCGCGTGGGCGTCATCGGGTCGAACGGTTCCGGCAAGTCGACGCTGGCGCGCATGATCAACGGCCTGCTGACGCCGAGTTCCGGCACGGTCACGGTGGACGGTGTCGACGCGGCCCGCAAGGGCGCGCAGGTACGACGGAAGGTGGGGTTCGTCTTCACCGATCCCGACACTCAGATCGTCATGCCCACGGTCGCCGAGGATCTCGCCTTCTCACTGCGCCGGACCGGGCTGAGCAAGCAGGAGATCGCGGCGCGCGTGCGGGAGATCCTGGAACGATTCGGGCTCGCCGGTCACGCCGAGCACCCCGCCCACTTGTTGTCCGGCGGCCAGAAACAGCTGCTCGCCCTCGGCGCGGTCCTGATCCGGCGACCGGAGGTGATCGTCGCCGACGAGCCGACCACTCTGCTGGACCTGCGCAACGCCAGGGTCGTCGCCGACGCGCTGGACGCGGTGGATCAGCAGGTGATCGTCGTGACGCATCAGCTGTCGCTGCTGGAGAGCTTCGAACGCGTCATCGTGATCGACGACGGGGCGGTGGTGTTCGACGGAACGCCCGGCGACGCCCTCGCGGCATACCGGGCGTCGGTCGAATGATCGGCCTGTACCGTCCGGGCGATTCGCCACTGCACCGGATACCCGCCGGGGTGAAGCTGGTGCTGCTGCTGGCGTCGATCGTGGCGACCACGGTATTCGTGCGCACTCCACCGCAGGTGCTGGTCACCGGGGCGGTGGTGGCGGGACTGTTCGCGGTAGCCGGGATTCCGTGGCGGGTCGCTGTGGCCCAACTGCGTCCGCTGGTGTGGATGCTGTTGATCATCGCGGTTTTTCAGGTGCTGATCACCTCGCCCGCGCGGGCCGCGGTGGTGTGCGGCTTGCTGGTGGTCTCGGTGGCGCTCGCGGCGCTGTTCACCCTCACCACCCGGGTGAGCGACCTGCTCGACGCCGTGACCCGGTGGCTCGGACCGCTGCGGCGGGTGGGTGTCGATCCCGAGCGGATCGGCCTGCTGCTGGCGCTGGCCATCCGATGTGTCCCGCTGCTGGCGGGGATCGTGCACGACGTCGCCGAGGCCCGGCGCGCTCGCGGCCTGGAATGGTCGATGACGGCGCTGGTCACGCCGGTGCTGGTGCGCGCGCTGCGGACGGCCGACGCGATGGGCGACGCCCTCGCCGCCAGGGGAGTGGACGATGACTGAACTGCTCGCCGCGCGGATCGCTCGGCAGGCCGCGGCGAATCCCGCGGCGACCGCCGTGGTCTCGGGACGCGAGGTGGTCGACTACGAGCGGTTCTGGTCGAAGGTCCTGCGCACCGCCGCCGGGCTCGACGGCATGCGCCGGGTGGCCGTGCTGCCCACGTCCGATGTCGAATCCCTGGTGACGGTGACCGCGGCGATGCACGCCGGGGTGAGCGTCGTCCTGCTGCACCGCCATCTGCTGCCCGATCAGTTCGGCCGTGTCCTCGCGCTGGCCGAGCCGGGAGCCGTCGTCGCGGCGCCGCACCAGCACCGGCGGTTGCGGCGGCTGGGATTCGACGGCGTCGTACGGACCGCCGCCGCGTTGGCATCCGATGCTCCGGCGGCCGGGGCGCGACCGGAGGCCGAACTGTTGGTGGGCATCACCTCCGGCACCACCGGTGAGCCGAAGCTCTTCGTGCGCGATCAGCGGTCGTGGGCCGCCACGCTGGATCGCTCCGATGCCACCTTCGACATCGGCGCCGGAGACCGGGTCTCGGTGCCCGGCGTGCTGGACCACACGCATTTCCTCTACGGCGCGTTGCACGCCTTGACTCGCGGCGCGACGGTGGACCTGCGACCGGTGGTCGACGCACTGAACGACGGCGCGACCCAGCTGTATTCGGTGCCGACGATCGCGTGGGACGTCGTGCGAGCGGGAATCGGTCAGGTCGGCGGTGTCCGGGAGGTGCTTTCCTCGGCGGCCCGGTGGCCGCGCGCGGGACGGCGAGCGTTGCGGGAGGTCCTGCCGAACGCCTCGCTCGTGCACTTCTACGGTGCGTCCGAGCTGAGTTTCGTGTCCTTCGACCGTGGGCTCGGCAGTGCCGACGAGAAGTCGGCGGGCGAACTGTTCTCCGGTGTCGAGGCGCGCGTCCGCGACGGCCTGGTGTACGTACGCAGCGACATGCTCTTCGACGGCTACCTCACCGCGGACGGCGTGGTAGGCGGTCCCGTCGACGGCTGGATGACGGTGGGTGACCGGGGCGAGGTGACCGGCAACCGCCTGCGGCTGTTCGGCCGGGACAGCGAGATGTTGATCCGGGCGGGCCTCAACGTGGAACCCGCCGCCGTCGAAGCGGCGCTCACGGCGATACCGGGTGTCGCCGAGGCCGCCTGCATCGGCGTACCCGACGCGCGCATGGGGGAAGCGCCCGCCGCGGCGATCGTGCTCGGCGCGGGCGCACCGGAAGCCGACGAGATCTGGCGGCGGCTGCGCGCGACCTTGCCGAGTCCGAGTATGCCGGTGCGGATTCTGGTCGTGGACCGGCTGCCGCGTACGCCGCGGGGCAAACTGGATCGGGCGGCGCTGGCCTCGACGCTGGCCGCGCACCGCCGTGTCGGCCGCCCTGAGGTCGATCGCTGATCACCGGAGCGCGACAGGACGGTGGTACGCGCTCGTCACCGACCGCGCGGCCCCTCAGCTCCGCCGGGATGTGACCCCTTTCGCCGGGCCACCGAAGCGCAATCCTCTGCGCTTCATGTGACCTTCCCTTGACCGGGACGATGATCGTCGCGGCGGCGTCGACGTGGAAGCCGAGGGCACACAGATCACCGCGACGTGTCTGTCCGACGATCGGCGGGCTGATCCACCGCCGAGGCCGGGCTGCTCGATTCCGCCGACGATGTACCGAACCACGTCAGGTAGAACAGGATCGCCAGCGCACCGAGCGCGCCGAGGATCACGATGCCGGACGGTAGCGGGTGCGTTGCCATCGGCACGGCGAAGAAGCGGATGCACAGCAGCGTGCCGGTGCAGACGCCGACACCCATGGCCACGATCCGGACGCGCTGCTGATCCCAGCCCCGATCCGGCTCGCGCAGCACGGATTCCACCGTCAGGCACAACGCCGCGCCCACGACCAGGTCGATGCCGTAGTGCGCGCCCAGGCCGAGCGTCGCGACAAGCGTGCACACCAGCCAGAACGCCCCGCCCCAGCGCAACCACAGCGGGCCGCGCCGGGAGTGGATGAACAGCGACAGCGCCCAGGCGGTGTGCAGCGACGGCATGCAGTTGCGCGGCGTGATGCCGTCGAAGCGCAGCGCGTCGATCGAGGACGGCACGGCCGGAACGACATCCGGCCAGACGTCGGCGATCTCGAAGCCGAGTCCCTGCGGTCCGTAGGCGAGCACCGGCCCCACCACCGGGAAGACGACGTACCAGATCGGCCCGACGAGGCCGAGGGTCAGGAACGTGCGCACCAGGTAGTGCCGTGGCCACGCGCTGGTCGTCACGCCGCGTAACTGCCAGGCCGCGACCAGGACTGCCGCCAGCGGAAGCTCGAAGTACACCCAGCGCACCACACCCGTCGCCAGCGGTCCCGCCACCTCGAGCGCGTGCCCGACCAGCCAGGACGGGCTGCCGAGGGCGCGATCGGCGACTTGTACATACGGATCGAGGACTGTCGGGCAGGCCCACGCGGTGATGTCCAGCCAGATCTCACTGATCTTCGTCGCCGCGATCAGCAGCGCGCCGAAGGCGATGGTGCGCAACGCCGTGCGGCGTCGTTGTCCGTCCCACCGCACGAACGCGAGCACCGCCAGTGCGGTGAGCACGATGGTCGGGCCGTTGCCGACCGTGAACGGACGCCCCTCGGCCGTCCTGATCAGGACGAACACCAGGTCGACGCCGATCGCCGCGGCGACGGCGCCCAAGCGTGCGCGCGCCGTGATCCCGACCACGGCCAGCAGGAATCCCGCCCACGGTGTGGTCGCCGACTTCGGCGTTCCGGCGTAATCCCGCAGCAGGCTGGTCAGCGGGCCCAGCGCCCCGATGTGCGCGGCCATGAGTTCGCCGCCGATCAGCGCGACCACGATGGCCGCGACAGCGCACCACACGACCATCGGCCGGAACCGACGCTCTCGGAGCTCTTCGATACCCACTCGCTCGCCCGGTGGGGTCAAGCTCCCTCGCACGTCGTTCACAAGCACCGGAACATCGTAAACACGGCATTAACGGCATATGTACGCGGAGATGCCCGCGCGCCGGCGGGAGCGCGCCGTCCGGGTCCGGTCAGTGGGAAACGGCCGGCGTCGACGCTTTTCGGGGACCGTGGTGCCGACGCGAGCGGCGGTGACGGTCCGCTACGGGATCGACGCGTCGGCCAGCGGAGCGTGCCGCTGCCACGGACGGATCTGCTCCAGCTGTGCGGCGACCGCCAGCAACGTGGTTTCGCCGCCGGGCGCCGCGGCGAGCTGCACACCGATGGGCAGTCCGGTGTCGGACTGCCCGGCGGGAACGGAGATCGCCGGGTAACGGACCGTGTTGAACGGCGGCGTGAAGGGAATGAAGCGGGATACGTCGAGCAGGGTGCCCGGAAATCCCTTCCCGGCGAAGGTTCCGACCGGAACCGGCGGGGTCGCCAGGGTGGGCGTGAGCAGAAGATCGTGCTCGGTGAACCACGCGGCGAATCGTTCGGACTGCCGTGCCGGGGGAGCGTCGGGTACACGACGCATCCGGCCGATCACGCGTCCGGCCCGGGCCACCTTGCGGGTCAGCGGTTCCAAAAGGTCCGCGCTCAGGTCGGTGGTGTCCTCGGCGACGCCGGCGAAGTAGCGGGCGAGGAAACCGAGCGCGTCCTGTGGTCGCCACGGCGGAGCCACCTCGGTGACGGTGTGGCCCGCCGCACGCAGCGCTTCGGCCGCCGCCAGCATGGCAGTGCGCACCTGCGGGTCGACGGAGGCTCCGAAAACCGGTGGCCGAGCGGTCATGCCGATTCGCAGGGCCTGCTGGGGTGCGGCCGGTGCCAAGTAGCGGTCGTCGGCCGTGAGCACCGCCAGCAGCAAGGCCGCGTCGGACACCGTGGTGGCCAGCGGTCCGAACGTCGACAGGCCGAGCCAATTGGAGCCGAGTTCGGGAGGCCGCGCGATCACGCCGTCGCCTGGCTTCAGGCCCACGACCCCGCAACAGGACGAGGGGATGCGGATCGAACCGCCCCCGTCGGAACCGATTGCGAGCGCGGTCATTCCAGCGGCGACCGCCGCGGCGCCGCCGCCGGTGGATCCGCCCGGAGTGTGCGTGAGCAGCCACGGGTTGCGGGTGATGCCGTGCGCGACGCTCTCGGTGACCGGCCACTGACACAGCTCGGGCACATTGGTCTTGCCGATCAGCAGCGCGCCCGCGGCACGCAACCTGCGGACCAGCTCACTGTCGGACTCGGCCGCGGTCTGCCGCGCCGCGCGCGAACCGTGGCCGGTCACGCACCCGGCGAGGTCGAGATTGTCCTTCACCGCCACCGGAACTCCGGCGAGCGGGAGGTCGGCGAGATCGCTACGGGTGGCCAGGGCACGGGCTTCGCGGCGCACCTGCTCGTGGCGCACGATGCGGAAGGCGTTGATCCGTGTATCCAGTGCCGCGATGCGGGCAAAATGCTCGTCGGCCACCTCCAGCGGGGATACCTCCCGGCTCCGGACTCCCGCCGCGATTTCTCCCGCCGACGCGCCCACCCATGCCATCGCAACCTCCTGATACCTCTGGTTGCGACGACCCGGGCTGTGCCGCCACCGGCCTTCGTAACTCGTGGCTCACGGTAATCGTCGATCTGTGACACCACAATGACCAGCGCCTTGTCGTTCCCGCGCATGGGAACGGGCGGCGCGGCGAGTGATCCACGCGGGGTCGTCGCGGTCCGCCGCCGGCCGCGGACGGCGACGAACCCGTGAACGCGTCGAGCGGTCAGGTCGTGCGATACGTGCGGGCGACGAGTGCCGAGCGCAAATACCACAGACCCGACGGCTGCGACGGGTCGAATCCGGTGAGCTGTCCGATCCGTTTGAGCCGGTAGTCGACGGTGTTGGTGTGCACGTGCAGCACGCGAGCCGTGCGCTGCCGGTTGAGGTTGTTGGCGATGTGCCGTTGCAGCGTCTCCAGCAGTTCCGGGTGCGCGTCCAGCGGATCCAGCAGCGAGCCGAGGTACTCGCGGCCGGGCCCAGGTCTGGTCAGCTGATATTCCAGCGCCAGCTCGTCGAAGCGGTACAGCCCGGCCACCGCCTGCAATCGCTGCACCATGTCGAGCAGTTCGTGCGCCTGGTCGGCGGCGGTGGGAATCTTCTCGGGGGTGGCCTCGACCATGGTCGCGGTGACGCCCACCTGCGCGGCGTGCGACAGCTCGGTGACCAGGGCGTCGAGTTGCTCGTTGTTCAAGCGGCCCGACGGGATGAGCACCGTGCCGCCGTCCACGCTCAGCAGCGACAGCGCGGCCTCGCCGCAGCGCGTTGCCAGCTCGGCCTGGACCCGCCGCAGTTTCCTGCGGGCGACGACCTTGCCGTCGACCATCGGATTGCGTTCCTCGCGGTGCGGCGGAATCGCCACGGCCAGAACGGCGTACGAGGAGGCGATGGCGATGCCGCATTCGCGCGCCATGGTGGAGGTGCTGTGCCCGCCGAGCAACGCGGAGGTCAGCGTGTGCACGGCGGTGTGGTGCTCGCTGACCACCGCGCGCAGCTCGCGGACGTAGGCCATGGAGACCGCCGAGTTGATCATGTCGAGCATCTCGACCACCATCTTGGCGCCGTCGACGAGGTCGTCGTAGTCCTTCATCGTCGCGTCGGACACCACCAGCTCCAGGCCCATCTTGAAGCCTTCGTGGATCGAGTGGTGGATGGTGTCGATCGGTACTCCCTCCCGCGCCCATCCCGCGGCGGCGTCGCCGAGCCGCTGGAGTTTCTCCGGGAGGTCTTTACCGTCGAGCATGCTCACCGCCAGCTCCAGGCAGACCCGGGTGATGGTGGTGACATCGCCTGCGATGGCGTCACCCGGTAGGGTTCCGCACGGGATGACGTTCTCGACGAAGTGGCCGACCATCTGACGCGATAGCCCGCGAACGTCTTTCAGTGGCGACGACATCGGCTTTCCCGACAGGGTCAGGCTCGGCCGGGCCGAACTGTCGACGGACATTGGCGACTCCCTTCCGCCCACGATTGCTGTGCAGCGCATTCACACTAATCTGTTGATCTCTTTCGCGGACCCGATCGACGGGTTCTGTGAGAGCGAGTGAGACCGTCCGGCAGGGAGTTGTGAGCGGTCACAGCAGCTGGACGTGCGACCGATTTCCGGTGACCACCTGCCCATTTCCGGCTCGGCCCACCGGCTCGTCGCCGGGTGCGGAGCGCAGCCGGTTCGGTCGTTGCCGCGAGGCGCGGCCGACATGCCGGTAGGATCACCCGCGCCGGTCATGGCCATGTAACCAGGGTCTTGTCCGGCACGTGTCGTGTCCTGGATGGTGTGCAGTGCCCATCTGTCGCGCACGCCACGGCGGAAAGGCAGTGATGACGCAACGATAGGGGCAGGGCGATGACACCGGCTCTGAGATGTCTTGTCTGGGAAGTGGACAACACCTTGTGGGACGGTGCCGTGTGCGACGCGACCGTCGGCGCGTTGCGGCCCGCCGCGCTGCGCACCCTGCGCGTGCTCAGCGAACGCGGGATCTGGCACGCCGTGGCCAGTCGCGGCGAGCGTGAGTGGACGCTGGACAAGCTGTACCGGCACGGCGTCTACGAGATGTTCTCGGCCGTCGAGATCGGCTGGGGCCCCAAATCTTCGGCGATCGTCCGAATCGCGCGCACGCTCGGCCTCGGACTCGACACCATCGGCTTCATCGACCACGAGCCGGTGGAGCGCGCGGAGGTGGCCCGTGCGCTTCCCGCCGTGCGGTGTTATGCCGCCCGGAATGCCGACGTCCTGCCGGTGCTGCCCGATTTTCGGCCCGTCTTGCGCACCGGGCCCGCGCCGACGCCGCCGCTCGGATTCGCCCGGGTGCCCGTGCGCTGAGTGCGTAACGCACGGCGCGCCGACGGAATCCGGCGGTCGAGCCGTCCGCTGCGGCTCGGACTTCCCAGCGTCGCGAGGTTCGCGCGGCAGCCGTATCGTTCTGGCCGGCACTACGATATGCGGTGGATCCAGCGGCGATAGGTTCTCACCATGAAGTGCTACGGCGTGACCGCCAACGACGCCCAATCGTGGACCGCGATCGCCAACGGTTTCGTTCCGATGGACTACCGGTACGGCGATCCCGAACGGTGGTACTCGGGCATGACGGTCCAGGAATCGGCCGCCTACCGGTTGTTGCGCTGGGAGCAGCGCGGAACGAGTACCTCCTATCGCACCCGGACCAACATCCGCCACGGTCCGTGCGACGACTTCTATTGGGTGGTCATCCCCGAACGGGGCGTGTACTCGGTGCGCTATCGCGGCGAGGAGACGCGGGCGCGGGCGGATCAGGCCGCGGTGACCGCACTCGACGATCTGTGCCAGATCCATATCCCGCTCTTGTCCGCCTTCGCCATCCAGCTGCCCCGGGCCGAACTCGATCATCGCGCGGGACCGCTCGCCGAACGCGGCATGACGATCGACCTGAACTCCGGACTCGGCCGGATCACCCAGGCCATGATCCGCAGCACCCACGCCGAGCAGTCGAACCTCTCCGACCACGAGTTCAACGCGGTGTGTGACCGGATCGCCGAATTGCTGAGCCTGATCTCGCTCGGCGAAACCCATCCGCAGCGCGGTCATCACGCTCAGGTCGTCGCGCAGATCCGGCAGTACGTGCGCGCCAACGTCGGCCGGGACGACGTCCGCCTGCCCGCGGTGGCGCACGCGCTGGGCTGGTCGCCCCGGCAATTGCGCTCGGTGCTGCAGCAGGTCGGCACCACCTATCGCGACGTGCGGCGGGAGGAGGCCCTGCGCGCCGCGCGCGATCTGCTGGACGATCCCACCCGGGAGGATCCCATCCGCGAGTTGGCGATTCGCGCCGGATTCACCCCGGCGTGGTTCTCCGCGGCGTTCAAGGCCCGTTTCGGCGAGACGCCGCGAGAATTCCGGCGGCGCCGAGCGGCGGAGCGCGCCGAGCCGGATGCGGCCGGTGCGCTGAAACGAGGCGGATCGAAATCAGCAGGGCAACAGGCTGATCGGGAGCCCGCGTAGCCGGGACGGATCGGCGGTCACCCGGTATCCGGCCACCCGGTCGCCGTGCACCGTGACGGTGAGCGCCAGCAGCAGCCTGCCGCGCGGGGCTACGACGATACCCGGGTGACCTTCCACCAGCGCGAGCGCCGCAACCTGCGAACGCCTCCGCAGCAGCACGGTTTCCGCGGCGACCGACCCCGCGCCGCGCACGGTCGTGGCCACTCCGGCGGGGAGCGCGGCGGCGTCGGCCGTCCGGACCACGTCGGGCGCCAGGACGGACAACAGCCCGTCGAGATCGCCGCTGCGCGCCGCGCGCAGGAACGCCTCGACGACATGCCGCTGCGCGGCGAGCTCCTGGCCCGCCGTGACATCCACGCCCCGCACGCGCTGCCTGGCTCGGCTGGCCAGCTTCTTGGCGGTCGGCGTGGTGCGGCCTACGATCGGCCCGATCTCGTCGAACGGCACCGCGAACAGGTCGTGCAGGACGAACGCGACCCGCTCGTCGGGGCCGAGCCGGTCCAGCACCACCAGCAACGCCCGGCCGACCGACTCGATCAGGACCGCCTCGCGCTCCGGCTCGTTCTCCTCGGCGCCGCTGTCGAGCCGCGGCGGGTGGTCGAGCGGTTCCTCGCGCCGCGCCGCCCTGCCACGCAGCATGTCCAGGCAGATCCGGGACACGACGGTGGTGAGCCAGCCCGGGAGGTTGCGCACGTCATCGACGTCGTGGCGGGCCAGCCGCAACCAGGTCTCCTGCACCGCGTCGTCGGCCTCGCTCGGTGAGCCGAGCATGCGGTAGGCGACCGCGTGCAGATGGTCGCGCTGCACCTCGAATTCCCGCGCCAAGCCGTCTTCGGTGGGCATCGGTCACCTTTCCGCTCCGTGGTCCGTCATCGGGATGACGGATTCGACAGCTCACAGGTGACCGTCGTCCGGACCGGGCGCGGCACCTGAGGAAAGGGTATTGCCATGGACATCGCCTACGTCGTCGCCACGGTGCTCGCGGCCGCGGCCGCCTTGCTCGCGGCCTGCATCGATGTGGTCCGCGCCGAGTGGGTGCGGATGAACATGCGCGCCTACGGAATCCCGGATTCGTGGCTGACGCCCCTGGCCGTGGTCAAGGCGCTCGGCGGGGCCGGACTGCTGGCCGGTCCGGCGTTTCCGCCGATCGGTGCGGCCGCGGCGGCCGGGTTGGTGCTCTACTTCGTGGGCGCGGTGCTGACCGTGGTCCGGGCGCGGCACTACACACACATCGGATACCCGCTGCCGTATCTCCTGCTGGCCGCCGCCTCGCTCGGACTGTTCGTCGCGTCGTAGGCGAGAGGACCCCTACCCGGCGAGGATGAATGAGGCCGCCTGCTCGCCGATGAACACCGCCGGTGCGTGTGTATGGCCGCGGATGATGAGCGGCATCACCGAGGCGTCGGCGACCCGAAGCCCTTGTACGCCGCGCACTTCCAGCCGCGGGGTGACGACGCTGGCGGTGTCGGTGCCCATGCGGCAGGTGCCGACCGGGTGGTAGAGCGTGTGCGCGTACGAGTTGAGGGTCAGCTCGAGCACGGCTTCCGGTTCCGCCGGCGCCTGCGGCGGGTAGATCAGCGGGCCGAGGACCGCTTTCATCGACGGCTCCGCGGCGATGGCGGCGCACACGCGCAGCCCGGCCATGATGGCGGCGCGGTCCGCGCCCGCGGAGTCGGACAGGTAGCGCGGATCGATCAGGGGCTTGGCGGACGGGTCCGCGTCGGACAAGGCGATCCGGCCTCGGCTCTGCGGGCGCAGCAGCACCGTCGCCAGGATCACGCCGTGTTCGGTCGGGTCCTGCAGTCCCTCGTAGTAGAACGGCGCGGGCGCGAAGACCAGCTCCAGATCGGGGAACTCCAGATCCGTCCTACTGCGGATGAACCCGTACGCCTCGCCGACGTTCGAGGTGAGCATGCCGCGATGCCGGATGAAGTAGTCCAGCAGTTGGCGCGGCTTCTCCGCGTCGAACAGCGAATCCCCCGCGACGCCGTAGCCGATGCCCGCGACCAAGTGGTCCTGCAGATTCGCGCCCACCTCCGGCGCGTGGTGACGCACCTGGATGCCGTGGCGGGCCAGTTCGTCGCGGTCGCCGATACCGGAGAGCATCAGCAGTTGCGGGCTGTTGATCGCGCCGCCGCACAGCACGACCTCGCGCCGCGCGGTCACCGTGTGCGTGACACCGCCCTGGCGGTACTCGACGCCGACGGCGCGCGTGCCGTCGAACAGCACCCGGGTGGCGAGCGCTTCGCTGCGGATCGTGAGGTTCGGACGACGCAAGGCGGGCCGCAGATAAGCGTCCGCGGTACTCCACCGACGGCCCCCGCGCTGGGTGACCATGGTCTCGGTGAACCCGTCCGGCTGCGGCCGGTTGGGCGGCTCCACCTGGTAGCCCGCCTCCTGGACCGCGGCCAGGTAGGCGGCGGTGAGGCCGCGCGGGCTGCGCTGGCGGGAGACGTACAGCGGACCTTCGGTGCCCTCGTCGGGATACTGGGCGTTCTCCACGCGTTCGATGCGCCGGAACTGTTCGACGGCCGCCGCGAAGCCCCACTCCGCACCCGCCAGCAGCGCCCACTCGTCGTAGTCGGCGCGGAAGCCGCGCACCCACATCATGGCGTTCATCGACGACGAGCCGCCGAACATCTTGCCGCGCGGCCAGTAGATCTCGCGGTTCTTCAGCTCCGGCTGCGGCTGCGTGAGGTAGTCCCAGTCCACCTCGGAGCGGAACAGTTTCGCGAACCCGGCG
Source organism: Nocardia sichangensis (assembly GCF_047200615.1). Taxonomy (NCBI): domain Bacteria; kingdom Bacillati; phylum Actinomycetota; class Actinomycetes; order Mycobacteriales; family Nocardiaceae; genus Nocardia; species Nocardia sichangensis. The sequence continues at coordinate 6,456 of NZ_JBJZOK010000021.1, read as the reverse complement.
GGGATGTGCGCGAATTTGTTCTTGTCCGGCGGGCCCGCCTCCAGCAGCGCTACCGTGGTGCCCGGATCGGCGCTGAGCCGATTGGCCACCACCGCGCCCGCCGATCCCGAACCGACGACGACGTAGTCCGCGGAAAGCTCACCAGATTGCACTTTTCCCACTCCGATCTGCACCGACTACGGCAAAGATACGAGCAAGCATGCGCCGTGCGGCCCGGTTTGGGGTAACCGGCTCGAAGTCGTCCGGCATTGTCCGCGCTACCGCAGGATCAACAGCGCGGAGGCCTCGATCCGGTCGGCGATCTCGGAGTACGACCCATAGCCCATACCCGCGCGCACCAGCGCGCCCGCGTAGAGCAATTCCAGCGACTCGACCACGTCCGGGTCCGGGTCCGGACCGAGGGCGCGGATGATGCGCTTGCGGATCTCGGCGCCGATGCGTCCGCGCAGATGCTCGACGTCGGGATCGCGGCCGAGCAGCGCGCTGGTGACCGCGCCGGAGAGCTCCTGCTCGTCGGCCACCAGCATCGCGATGTTCCGCAGTTCGGCGACCACCCGGACGGTCGGGTCCGGGTCCTCGCTGACCGGCGACGGCGAGGCGACCAGCCGCCGCCAGAAGATCTCGGCGACCAGATGCTCCTTCGACGAGAAGTAGGTGTACGCCGTGGCCGTCCCGACCCCGGCGGCCGCGGCGACCATCCGGATGGTCATGCCCGCGAACCCTTCGCGCGCGAGCACTTCCACCGCCGAGCGGGTCAGCTTGTCGACGGTGTCGGCTTGTTTGCCGGAGAGCCTGCGGCGAGTCGCCTCGAGAATGACGGAATCGGGTTCGGACATGTGTCTGGATCCTACTAGGCGGATTGGAACGGTTCAGTTCTTGGCCGCCGCGATACCGGCCCGGCGTCCGTAGAAGCTGCCGTCGCCCAGCGACGCGCCGCTGACGTAACCGCCCGCGCACAGGCCGGAGGTGCACCGGCCCGCCGCGAACAGCCCCTGGATCGGCTCCCCGGAGACGTGCAGCACCCGGGAATCGAGGTCGGTACGCAGTCCGCCGAGGGTGAAACCGGCCGTGAAACCGCGCATGTCGAACGCCGCCACCGATCCGCGCAGCGGGCGCAGCCATTCCGGCTTCTTGCCCAGCAACGGGTCCGCGCCGTTGGCGGCGTGCAGGTTGTAGCACTCCACCGTGGCCTGCAACGCCTGGCCGGGCAGGCCCATCTCGGCTTCCAGCTCGGCGATGGTTTCCGCCACCCAGGTCGGGGGCTGGCGGAAGAACGGCGTCGAGGTCTCGGTGGTCAGCGCCTCCTCGTAGGACGCCTCGTCGATCACCAGGTACGCCTGGTTGTCCTGCTGGATCAGCGTCGCCTGGCCGATCCGGCCGGGATAGGTGTCCTCCTGGATGTAGCGCTGGCCGCGCCCGTTGACCAGGATGCCGCGCGCCAGCAACTGCGGGTCACCGAAGAAGGCCACCTCGGTCGCGTCCATGTGCGCCAGCTGCGCGCCGAGCGCCTGCGCCAGCCGGATGCCGATGCCGTCGTGTTCCTCGATCGCTGCGGCGGGCCTGCCGATCAGTCGTGGCGCGTAGCCTTCGATCATCTCCTTGTGATAGGCGAAGCTGCCGGTGGCCAGCACGACGCCGCGTTCGGCACGGATGGCGACCGGCTTGCCGTAGCGGCGGGCGAGCACGCCGACCACGCGATCGTCGTCGTCGACGATCAGCCGCGCGATCCGCATGTCGTACTCCGCGCGCACGCCCAGCGCTTCCGCGGTGTCGGCCAGCGGTTTCATGAGCATCCAGCCGCCGCCCTTCTCCCCGGTGCGCTTGTCGGCCATCTGCGGAACATGGCCGCGCGGAGCGGGTTTCGCGATCGCGTTGAAGGGCGCGGCGTTCTCGCCGCCGGAGTACATCAGCCCCTCGTCGTGCGGCGGCTCCCACCCCGGCTCGCCCCAGAACGCCTCGCGGAACGGCACGCCGCAGGACACCAGCCAGTTGAAGTGCTCGACGCTGCCGCGGGTGTAGTCGGCGATCTTCGCCTTGTCCACGCCGGGCCCCAGCGCCGCGAGCAGGAAGGTCTCCATGTTCTCGGGGGTGTCCTCGAAACCGAGGGCCTGTTGCAGCGGTGTGCCGCCGCCGAGGTAGATGAATCCGCCCGCCAGGGCGGCGGCGCCACCCCAGCCGCCGGTGCGCTCCAGGACCAGCACGTCCGCGCCGGCGCGGGCGGCCTCGATGGCGGCGCAGACGCCCGCGATGCCGTATCCGGCGATGACGACGTCGGCGCGATGGTCCCAGTTCTCGACTCGGCTGGCGCGCAGGGGGCGGATGGTGGTGGCGTCGGACATGGTCAACGAATCCTTCACTGCTCGGCGGGCGCGGACTGCGCGCGGGCGGCCTTCTTCTGCTGCGCCACAATCGTGCCCACCAGGATGTCGAGTTTGGTGCCGTTCGGCCAACCTACGTAGTGACACAGGAACACCGCGATCTCGTGCAGCTGGTCTTCGGTGAGTTCGCCGTTGCGCAGCGCGGCCCCGACCTGGATGCCGGCGGTGTCGATCGCGCCCTGCGCCGCCAGCGCGCCGAGCAGCAGCAGCCTGCGGTCGCGGATGGTGAGCCCGGGCCGCGACCAGATGTCGGCGAAGAGGTGGTCGGCGGTGACGGCGAAGTGGGCGCCGGGGTATTCCTGGAACTCCGTGCCGTAGACCTCGGCCATCTTGGCCAGCCCGCGCTGCCGCGCGGAGTCGCCGGAACCGTTGTCGCTCATGAGGATTGCCTTTCCGATACGGAGGTGCCGGTCCCGACGCCGAGGCCGGGGCCGAGCCGGTCGAGTGCGAGTTCGGCCAGCGGCAGCGCGGTGCCGAGCCGTTCGCCCAACTCCAGGGCGAGACCGAGATCCTTCTCCCCGAGGTCGCGCACGTGCCGCAGGATCGGCAACCAGAAGTCGCCGTCCTGGATCGGGGCGGTGGTGTCGCGCAGCATGATGGCGCCGGGCCCTCCGGTGACCGCGTCGGAGTGCCGTACCACCTTGCCGAGCGCGGTGAGGTCGAGACCGGCCGCCTCGGCCAGCCGTTGCGCCTCGGTGGCCGCGGTGAAGGAGACGAAGTGCAACAGGTTGCGCGCCAACTTCATGCGCGTGCCCGCGCCGACCGGCCCGGCGTGCACGATCAGGTCGGCGAAGCAGCCGAACGGTTCGCGCACCTGCTCGAACGCCGCCGCGCTGCCGCCGACCATGACCGCGAGCGCGCCGCGGGTCGCGCCGGGTGCGCCGCCGCTGATCGGCGCGTCCACCAGTTCGACGCCGCGCTCGCCGCAGACCGCGCCGAGTTCCTCGGCGGTGCGGTCGCTGATCGTGGAGTGCACGGCGACCACGGTGCCCGGTGCGGCGGTCCGCAGCAGGCCCTCCGGTCCGGTGATCACCTCGCGCACCTGGGCGTCGTTCACCACGGTGATCGAGATGACGGTGGCCTGTCGGGCCAGCTCGGCCGCCGAGGCGACGGAGTCCGCTCCGGCCGCGAGAAACGGCTCGACCGCCTCGGGCCGCATATCGCACACCGTCAGCCCGCCCGGCCACTCCAGCAGGCGCTCGGCCATCGGCGCACCCATGTTGCCGAGGCCGAGGAATCCGATGCGGGCGCTCATGATCGCACGATCTGTCCGCCGTCGACGTTGAAAATCTGCCCGGTGACCCAGCTCGCCTCGTCCGACAGCAGGTACAGGCAGGCGCCGACGAGATCCTGCGGAGTGCCCATCCGCTTGAGCGGCAGGCGTTTGACGATGTCGTCGACGATCACGTCCGGGGTGACCGACCTGGTGGCGTCGGTATCGATCGGACCCGGCGCGATGGCGTTGACGCGGATGTTCGACCCGCCCAGCTCGAAGGCCAATTGCTGGGTCAGGCCGTTGACGCCGGTTTTGGCCAGCCCGTAGAAGCTGGAATACAGCCACGCGGCGGTGGAGGACTGGTTGACGATCGATCCGCTGCGGCGTTCGGACATGTGCGGCCAGACGGCGCGGGTCATGACGAGCGCGCCGTCCATGTTCACGCTCATGAACTTCTTGTAGTAGTCCCACGGCACGGTCAGCAGCAGGTTCAGCTTCATCTCGCCGTAGATGGCGGCGTTGTTCACCAGATGGTCGATGGCGCCGAATTCGGCGACGGTGAAATCGGCGAGCGCAGTAGCGGATTCGGGATCGGACACGTCGACCTGCCCGAACACGGCGGTGCCGCCGTCGGCGACGATCTTCTCGACCACCGCCGCGCCGCCTTCGGCGTTCTTGTCGGCGACGACGACGTTCGCGCCTTCGGCGGCCAGCGCCTGCGCGTAGGCGGCGCCGATGCCCTGCGCGGCGCCGGTGACGATGGCGGATCTTCCCGTGAAACGGGCCATGGACTTCAGCTCCTCTGTGTTGTCCCGCGGCGGTCAGGCCGCGGTGGCGATGACTTTCGTCTCGAGGTACTCCTCGAAACCGGCGATGCCCATCTCGCGGCCGAGGCCGGATTGCTTGTAGCCGCCGAAGGGGACGTCGGCGGAGTACCAGATGCCGCCGTTGACGCTCAGCGTCCCGGTGCGCACGCCTTCGGTGACGCGCCGGATACGTTCGGGGTCGTTGCCCCACACCGAACCGGACAGGCCGTAGGGGGAGTCGTTGGCGATGCGGACGGCGTCCTCGTCGCCGTCGTGCGGGATGATCACCAGCACCGGGCCGAAGATCTCCTCGCGGGCGACGGTCGAGCTGTTGGGGACGTCCGCGATCAACGTCGGTTCGACGAAGAAGCCGCGCTCCCGGTCCGGCCGCCCGCCGCCCACCACGATCCGGCCGCCTTCGGCGCGCGCGATGTCGAGGTAGCGTTCCACCCTGGCGCGCTGCCGCTCGGAGATCAGCGGCCCGCAGACCGTGCGCGGGTCGGCGGGATCGCCCGGCTCGATCCCGCCGAGCGTGGCCGCGGCCGCCTGCACCGCTCGGTCGTAGGCGGCGCGTGGCACCAGCAGCCGGGTGGACAGCGCACACCCCTGTCCCGCATGCACGCACACCGAGAACGCCGCCACCGAGCAGGCCGCCGCGATGTCGGCGTCGTCGAGCACGATGAACGCCGACTTGCCGCCCAGTTCGAGGAACGCCTTCTTCAATGTCGTCGCGGCGCCGGTCATCACGGCGCGGCCGGTGGCCGTCGACCCGGTGAAGCTGATCATGTCGACGCGCGGGTCCGCGGTGAGCCGGGCGCCGAGCGTGTGGTCGGCGGAGGTCACGATGTTCACTACACCGGCCGGGATGTCGGTCTCCTCGGCGATGATGGCGCCGACCGCCGCCGCGCACCACGGGGTGTCCGGAGCGGGTTTGAGCACGACGGTGTTCCCCGCGGCGAGCGCCGGGCCGAGTTTGGCGAAGTTGATCTGGTGCGGGAAGTTCCAGGGCGTGATCGCCCCGACCACACCGATCGGTTCGCGGCGCAGTACCCGGTGCGTCTTGATGCCCATGGGCGCGGCCACACCCAGATCGGTTTCCCAGGCGTAGGTCTCGGGGAGCCCGGCCGCGTAACCGAGGTCGGCGACCGGGCCTTCCAGTTGCGGGCCGCTCGTGAGCATCCGCGGTGCGCCGACCTCGGCGATCGTGATCTCGCGCAGTTCTTCGACATGGGATTCCAGCGCGGTGCGCAACTGCGCGAGACAGCGCGCCCGGAAGGCGTGATCGCGCGACCAGTCCGTCTCGTCGAACGCGGTCCGCGCGGCGTCGACGGCCGCGTCGAGGTCGGCCGCGTTCGCGTCGGCGGCGAGGCCGAGGACCTCCTCGGTCGCGGGGTTCACCGTCGCGAAGACACCGTCGGCGCCCTCGACCAGCTTGCCGCCGATCAGCAGGCGGGACCCGTCGGCGGGCAGAAGGCTGCTCATGGATTACTCCGATACTGTCTGGACACGTGTACGGAATATAGTCTTGGAACGTGATCGGTGGCAATAACAGGTTCTAACTCTGCCATTCTCGCCGAGATCCGGGTGTCAGGTGATCCGGCCTGTATCGACTCCCGCCGGTGTGTCGCTCCGAAGCGGAGAAATGAGCTCTGATCGGATGATTGTCGAGATCGAGTACGCGGTGGTAGTGTCCAGACACATGTCCAGCTATCTGTCTTCGTTTGGGCCGCCATGCGGTGCCGCGTTGCGGAACGTGTTATCGGTTTGGGAGTGTGGGCGATGACGGCTGTGGTGGGGCCGCTGGTGTTCGACCCGTATGACTACGGGTTTCATGAGGATCCATATCCCACGTATCGGCGGTTGCGGGAGGAGGCGCCGCTGTACCACAACCCGGATCTGGGGTTTTGGGCGTTGTCGCGGCATCCGGATGTGGTGGGGGCGTTTCGTGACAGTGTGCGGTTGTCGAGTGCGAACGGGGTGTCGCTGGATCCGGCGGCGTGGGGTCGGCACGCGCATCGGACCATGTCGTTCCTGGCGATGGATGATCCGCGGCATA